>DATEGY010000001.1:0-5648 GCA_035279865.1 Gemmatimonadales bacterium
TTGAACAACCGGGTCGGCATCGTGGACGGGGGCGCCTTGCGGCGGATCTGGGGCACCCAGCGGGATGTGACCGCCCAGCACCAGCTCGAAGACCAGCTGCGACAGGCGCAGAAAATGGAGGCCGTGGGCCGGCTGGCCGGCGGCATCGCCCACGACTTCAACAACATCCTCACCGCCATCCTCGGCACCTGTTCTCTCCTGCAGCGGGAACTGCCGGAGGGATCGCGGACCCGCGAGGACGTCGACGAAATCCAGCGATCGGCAGCGCGGGCCGCCGGGCTGACCCGCCAGCTCCTCGCCTACTCCCGGCGCCAGGTGCTACAGCCAGAGGTCCTCGATCTCAACGTCGTCGTCAGTGAAATGGACAAGATGCTGCGGCGGCTCATCGGGGAAGACGTGGAGCTCGTCACGATCCTGGGCGACGACTTGGGGCGCGTCATGGCCGACCCCGGGCAGATCGAGCAGGTGGTGCTGAACCTCGCGGTCAACGCGCGGGACGCCATGCCCCACGGGGGCCGGCTGACGATCCGCACGGCCAATTCGAAGGACACGCCCGTTCCCGGAGGGCAGGGCCCGCCGATGTCCGGGGTGACGCTCGCGATCACCGACACCGGCGTCGGCATGGACGACCGGGTGCGCTCGCATCTGTTCGAGCCGTTTTTCACCACCAAGGAGGTCGGCAAGGGGACGGGGCTGGGGTTGGCCACCGTCTACGGTATCGTGCGGCAGAGTGGCGGGTCGATCCTGGTCGATTCCGCGCCCGGCAGGGGCAGTACCTTCACCGTGCTGCTCCCCCGGGTGGAAGAAGCGAGCTTTCGGCGATCGTCCGCACCTGCCGCCGGGGCGCCGGAGCCCGGGGCCGAGGAAGTACGCCCGCCTTCCGCGCACATTCTGCTGGCAGAGGACGAAACGCGGGTCCGGATGCTCACCCAGCGGGTCCTGGAGGCGAAGGGATACCGGGTGCTTGCCGCGGCGGACGGGCAGGCGGCGCTCGAGCTCGCGTCGGACCCTGCTCTCCGACTCGATCTCCTGGTCACCGACGTGGTCATGCCGGGGATGAGCGGCCCCGACCTGGCCCGGAGACTCCGGGAGACGCGGCCCGGACTCCCCGTGGTGTACATGTCGGGATACACGGACCAGGGACTGGTCCACGAGGCCGCCGCGACCGGCGGTGCCTTCCTGTCCAAGCCTTTCGAAACGGAGCAGCTGGAGCGACTCGTCCAGTCGGCGCTCGAACGACGGCCTCAATAGAAAGGGATCCCGGCACCGTGCAGATCCTTATCGTGGAAGATGAGTCGGTCACTCGTGAGGTGTTGAAGCGCCTCCTCCTCGCCGCCGGCCATGAGGTCACCGAAACGTCGGATGGAGCGGAGGCCTGGAACGTCCTGCAGTCGATTCGCATCCCGGTGGTGATCTCGGACTGGGAAATGCCGGAGATGGAGGGCCTCGACCTGTGCCGGCGAATCCGCGGGCGCGCCGGGGAATACACATACTTCATCATGCTCACGGCGAAGAGCGGGCGTGCGGAGTATCTCGAAGCGATGGATGGCGGAGTCGACGACTTCCTCGTGAAGCCCCTCGACGCCGTCGACCTGCAGTGCCGGCTCCGGGTGGCCGAGCGGATCCTGGGACTTCGGAAGGAGGTCCAGCAGCTGGAGGGGCTCCTCCCCATTTGCACCTACTGCAAACGGATTCGTGACGAAATGGACCATTGGACGTCGATCGAGACCTACATCGAGCAACGTTCACGAGCGGAATTCAGTCACGGCATCTGCCCGGACTGCTACAAGAAGCACATTGAACCCGAGCTCAATCGCCTGTAAAATTGCCGAAGTTCTACCGAAGAAACTAGTAATTATCTGACGAAATTGGCGACTGGGCGCTCACTTTATGTACTAATTGATTTGCAGCAAACGACTTATCACAGCACAATACCTGTCCAGTGGCACAATATCATTATGCTGCAACAGTTTAGCAGACAAAAATCAGAGCCGGACCACCCACCCCACTAGATTTCTGACAATGCCACTCCCCCATATCGCCGGCCATGAGGCGCTTCGGCAGCGCTTCACAGATGCCATTGGCGCCGGCCGCCTGCCCCAGACGCTGCTGTTCGAGGGGCCCAAGGGGGTTGGGAAGCAGCGGCTGGCCCTCTGGCTGGCCCAAGCGCTCCTGTGTGAAACGGCGCCGGGGCGGCCCTGCGGGAAATGCGCGTCGTGCCGGCAGGTCGACAACCTGAGCCACCCGGATCTGCATTGGTTCATCCCGGTGGAGCTCACGAAGAAGGGGGCCGACGCCGACAAGCAGATCGACCTCGTCGAGGAGGCGATCGGCGAGATCCTGGCGGAGCGGCGGGAGGACCCGTTCTACGCCGCACCGGCCGGACTCGCGGCTCACAGTATGGCTTCCGCGCGTCTCCTGCTCCGGAAGCTGGCACTGAGGCCGGTCCAGGGCTCGCGGGCGGTCTACATCCTGGGCGACGCCGAGCGGTTGGCCGCCCAGAAGGGCCAGGAGGGGGCTGCGAACGCCGTACTGAAGGCGCTCGAGGAGCCACCGCCGACGGCGTTCATCGTGCTGACGACGAGCGAACCCGACGCGCTCCTGCCCACAATCCTGTCCCGGACGGTCCGAGTGAGGGTTGGCAGACTGCCAGACAGTGTTGTGACATCATTCGTACAGCAACACATGCTGTCACGTTTTGGGGACGCTGCAGGCGTAGCGAGACGGGTACAAGCGGCAGATGGAGCCATTGGAAGGCTTGCCGCTGCTGAGGGAAACGAGGGGGGCGGGGCCGCCGCCGCGGACCGACTCCTGCAATCAGTCCGGGGTGGCGCGGCAGCACGGTACGGGGCCGCCCTGGCACAGCCCCCGTTCCAGGCACGAGGAGCCTTTACCTCGATGCTCGACGCACTCCTCGAGCGGCTGCGGGACGAGGCCCGTGACGGTGGTGACACGCGAAAGGTGATGGCGGCCATGACACGGGTGCTGGAGGCGCGGGAGCTCGCACAGGGCAACGTGAATCCTCAGCTCCTCACGGCCGTCTTGTCGGAGGATCTGGCCCGCGGAGGGCGGTCGTGAAGCTCTCGCATCTGGACCAGGACGGCCGGGCCCGGATGGTGGACGTGAGCGGGAAGCCCGAGACCGCGCGGAGCGCCGTGGCCGAGGGCGGCATCCGGATGTCGGGCGAGGCGTTCCGGTTGGTCCGGGACCAGGCGATCGCCAAGGGCGACGTGCTCGGCGTGGCTCAAGTAGCGGGTACGATGGCGGCGAAACGCACCGCCGAGTTGATCCCGCTCTGTCACCCGCTGGCGCTGGATCATATCGGCGTCGAGGCCACGCTCGACGAAGCGCTCCCCGGTGTGATAGTCCGGGCCACGGCGCGGATGGTCGGGCGGACGGGCGTGGAAATGGAAGTGCTGACGGCCGTGAGCGTGGCGCTCCTGACCGTCTACGACATGGTGAAGGCGGTGGACCGGCACATGGAGATCGGACCGGTGCACTTGCTGGAGAAGAAGGGCGGTACTTCCGTCGACCGTTGACGGATGCTTGAACCGGGGATGGCAGATTGTCCCCGAGACGGTTCACACAAGAGAGGTCTATGCGCACCACGACCCAGCGACTGATGCTGCGGGGCACGGTGATTGTCTTCTTCGCGTTGGCGGTGAGTGCCGTCGGCGGATGGGTCCGCCGCGCCACGGCCGACGATGCGACGCTCCCCGTCGCCACGGTTCCGGCCGCGGACGTGCGGGGCATGGAACAGACTCTGGATCAGGTTCAGGGCGAGCTGACGGTGGCCCGGCTCCAGCTGGAGCGCGCGACCGCCATCATCGGGTTCTCCGGCCGGTACGGGATCCCGGCAGACCTGGCCAGCACGATCTACGACATGTCGAGCTCGGAAGGCGTGGACCCCGTCCTCGCGTTCCGGCTGGTCAACGTGGAATCCGGATTCGATCAGCGGGCCAAGAGCCGCGCCGGCGCCATCGGCCTGGCCCAGGTGCTGCCCAGCACCGCCCGGCTGTACGAGCCCGGATTGTCCGTCGAACAACTTTACGAGCCGGCCACCAACGCCCGTATCGGGTTCCGGTACCTGCACGACCTGATCGCGCGGTACGGCACGCTGAATCACGCGCTGGTCGCGTACAACTCAGGCCCCGGCAAGCTCCAGGATCTCCTGGCGACCGGGGTGGAGCCGAAGTCGAGGTACGCGCACCGCGTCGCGGGCGGCTATCGGGCGCCGAAGAGCGGGAAGTAGCCCAAGGCGGAGACGGCGGTCAGGCAGTCCAATTGCCAGAAAGGGGCCTCCACGTGGAGGCCCCTTTTTGACACCGGAGCGGACGGCTGGACGGCGGTCTGTGTCTTCTTATCTGAATTGTTTCGGCGGGATCCGAACCACCTGTCCGATCTTCAGCTTCGAGTGCGCTTCGAGGTCATTGTAATCCAGCAGAACCGCGAGCGGTACGCCGTAGTGGCGGGCGATCGAGGTCACCGTCTCACCCTTGGCCACCCGATGCGCGCCCGGACCAACGGAGGCCCTGGTCCGGGACCGGTGCTCGGGCGGCACGCTCCAGGCCGCCGCCGGCACTACCCGCCCGCTCATGGGAATGATGATCCGCTCGCCGATGCGCAGGGTGGAGAGCCTCACGTGGGGATTGGCGGCGGTGATCATCGCCACGGTGACGTGATACCGCTGGGCGATGCCGCTCACCGTCTGTCCCCGCGTCACATAGTGATCCACGAACGTGACCCGCTCACTGGCCGGCAGCGAGTCGTACCGGAGCGCGACCTCCTGGCCCCGGCCGCGCGGCACGCGCACCGTGACTTCGCGTCCCGGGGGGGTAATGCCGCGGATGAACTGGGGGTTGAGCTCGAGGATCGCGGCGACGGTCGTGTCCGACAGCCGGGCGATCACATCCAGGCCGGTGGCGTCCGGCACCGTGATCTCGTCGAACACCAGTGGCGCCATCGGCTCAATGCCCGTGAACCCGTACCGGGCCGGCTGTTTGGCGATGAGTGAGGCGGCGATGAGCTTGGGGACGTAGTCGCGCGTCTCGCGCCGGAGATATCCCTTCCGACTCGCGATGTCGAAGAAAGTCTGGTCGGTGAGCGAATCCACCTCGCCGGGAAGCCGCGCGACGCTCCGCTCGATCTTCCCCGCCCCGGCGTCGTACGCCGCGGCGGCGAGGTACACGCTGCCGAGCCGCTGCATCAGATCGGACAGGTAGTCCGCCGCCGCATCCGTGGCCTTGAACGGATCCCGCCGCTCGTCCATCCACGGATCCACGGTCAGGCCGTAGGTCCGCGCCGTCCCGGCCATGAACTGCCACATTCCCACGGCGCGGGTCCGGCTCACGGCGGTGTTCGACAGGCCGCTCTCGATCACGGTCAGGTAGACCAGGTCCTCGGGCAGACCCTTGGCGCGGAGCCGCTCGCGAATCATCCCCTCATAGCGGCCCAGACGGGCGATCCAGATCTCGAAGCGGTCGTGGGCGTCGGTCTGGAAGAAATCGAGATACTGCAGGACCCGGCTGTTCCCGGAGAACGTGCTGACGTCGATATCGAAGGTGGCGTCGCCGCCCTTGGGGCCGGCGGCCGGTGCGGTCGGCTTATCGGGTCCGAACAGCCGCTCGGCCTCGTGACGGACTTCCTCG
>DATEGY010000002.1:0-14777 GCA_035279865.1 Gemmatimonadales bacterium
CAGGAGCGCGGGCGTCGGCCGGTTTGCGACGGCGCATCCGACCTACGACGGGCGGGGCGTGGTGATCGGCATTCTGGATACGGGTGTCGATCCGGCCGTGCCGGGGCTCGTCACGACCACCACGGGTGCGCCGAAGGTCATCGAGGTCAGGGATTTCTCCGGCGAAGGGCGGGTGAGCCTCGCGCCATTCACCCCGGCCGGAAACACCCTGGCATTCGGCGGCCGGGAGTTCGGTGGCGGTGGCCGGATCGGCCGGATGGCGGTGTCGAACACGTGGTACGGCGGTTTTCTCCGCGAGATCACACAGGGACGCGCTCCCGGAGGTGATCTGAACGGGGACGGCGACAATACTGACGTCTTCCCGGTGGTGGTGGTGCGCGCCACGGATGGTTGGGTGGCGTTCATCGACTCGAACCTGAACGGCACGTTCGAGGACGAAATGGCGCTCCACGACTATCGCGAGGGCCGCCAGACCATCGCGCTGGGAAACAAGCCCCTCACCCTGGCTGCCAATTTTTCGGAGGAGAACGGCGCTCCCGTGCTCGACATCACGGGCGATACCGGAGCGCACGGCACCCACGTGGCCGGTATCGCCTCCGGGCACAACATCTACAACGTCGCCGGGTTCGACGGGGTCGCCCCCGGGTCTCAAGTCTTGAGCTTGAAGATCGCGAACAACGCCCGCGGCGGGATTTCGGTGAACGGCGCCATGATCCGCGCCATGCGGTACGCCGCTGCGTTCGCCGCGGCCCGCGGTTTACCGCTGGTGCTGACGATGAGCTTTGGTGTCGGTAACGAGCACGCGGGCCCCGTCGTCATCGACTCGGTGGTCAACGCCTTCCTGAGGACGCACCCCGACATCGTATTCACCGTGAGTGCCGGCAATGACGGTCCCGGGCTGTCCACGCTGAGTTACCCGGGCTCGGCGGACCTGGTGCTGGCGGTCGGCTCGCTCCTGCCGGGCGCATTCGCCAGGCCGACGGTCCCGGGAGAAATCCCGTCTCCGGACGTCATGGGGGACTGGAGCTCGCGGGGCGGGAGTATCGGCAAGCCGGACATCGTCACGCCGGGGGCCGCGTACTCCACCGTCCCGCGGTGGGACACGGGACACGAAATCAAAGTGGGCACGAGCATGTCCGCCCCGTACGCGGCGGGGCTGGTGGCGCGCCTGCTCTCCGCGATGGCACAGGAAAACCGGCATGTCACCGCGGCGGACCTCATCGCCGCCCTGCGCGCCACGGCGGCGCCGCTCGCCGGCTGGACGTCGCTGGATGACGGAGCGGGGGTCCCGCGGCTCGAGGCCGCCTATCGCTGGCTGGTGGCGGGACATCAGGGGGGCCGGTTCCTGGTCCGTGCGGACCAGGGTGGCTCGGGCGCATTCCGCCGCGATGGGCTCCAGGGAGCTGGGGACACCGTGGTCCGCGTCCGCATCGAACCCGTGGACGGCTTCCGCCCGGCCCGCATCGAGCTGAAGGATGATGCGGCGTGGATGACCGTTCCCCCCACGGTAACGACGGACCCGCGGGGCATCGATCTCGCCATTCTCATGGACCCGCGGCGTCTCACGGCACCCGGGGCGTACGTCGGCACCGTCACGGCGACTGTTCCGGACGACACACTGGCCGGCGTGCTCTTCAGCGTGAGGAACACCGTGGTGGTGCCTTACGACCTCACCCGTGGGGCGTTGTCCGACACCCACCGGCACATCGGGCCTTCGCAGGTTCACCGGTACTTCCTCCTGGTTCCGACGGCGGGAGCCACCCTCTCGATTGCGGTCCGGGGGTCCGGCCCCACGGACGCCGCATCCGTTCATCTCTATGAGCCACCCGGGCGACCCTTCCGGGATGGCAGCGATGCGGAAACGGGTCCCGACACGTCGCCCTGGGCGGCCTTCCGGGTGCGCGGGGAGGACCTGGTGCCCGGGGTCTATGAGCTGGACGTCACCGCCCCGCCCCTGTCATCCACCAATGTGGACGTGCACGCCGAGCTGAGTCCCGCGTCGCTCGGCGTGGCGGCCGGCGGGATCGAGATCTCGAACGCGACGTCCTCGAGCATCAGTGGGACCTTGTCGCTCCGCCTCATCGGGGCCGAGCGGGACATTCAGGTGTCGGGGCGCGGCGCGCCGGCGGAGTCGATCGCCGTGGACGTGCCGCGCTGGGCCACGCGCGCCGAGGTGGATGTGGAGATGCCGCCCGCACAGTGGGGCCTGTTCACCGACTTCGGGGTGACGGTATTCGATACGGCGGGGCAGACCATGAATGACGGTCCGCTCAACTACGCCGTGGGCCGCCAGGCTTTCGACCTCCCGGCCGGAGCCGCCGGGGCGCCGGCCTTGATCGAGCTCTTTCCGGCGCTGGCGCTGCTCGACCACCCGCAGTCCTGGCAGGCGACGGTGCGGGTTCGCTTTCTCCTGGACAGTGCGAGCGCCACCGGTGCGCGGCGGCCCATCTCGGTCGTGGCGGGCGGCCGTTCGTCGGTCGAGATGGGGGGCGTTACGCCGCCGGCGCTCCCGGATGGCTTCCGCCCGCTGCTCGACGCGCGCGTGACCGTGCCGGGCTCGTCCGACGCAGAACGGCGCGTCGTATTGCCGGGGCCGGGGGCGGGGGCTCCGTGACCAAGTCCGTGGTGCGGGTGGCGGGCGCGCAGGGCTTCTGGGGCGACTGGCTCGAGGCGCCCTATCGCCAGCTGGTGGGCGGGCCCGTCGACTATCTGATGCTGGACTATCTGGCCGAAGTGACGATGTCCATCATGCAGAAGCAGAAATCGCGAAACCCATCGCTCGGCTACGCGAAGGACTTCATTCCCCTCATGGAGCGCATGCTTCCCGAGCTGGTGAAGCGGAAGGTGAAGGTCACCACCAACGCGGGCGGCGTGAACCCCCGCGCCTGCGCGGAAGCGGTCGCGGAAGCGGCGCGTAAACTGGGACTCGCGGGGCGGTTGACCATCGGCGTGGTGACCGGGGACGACTTGCTGCCCCGGCTCGATCAATTGCTCGCGGCCGGTCACCCGCTCGCGAATCTGGACACCGGGCGTCCCCTCTCCGATGTGCGGGCCAAGGTGCAATCGGCGAACGCATACCTGGGGGCGGCCCCGGTCGTGGAGGCGCTCCGCCAGGGAGCCGACATCGTGATCACCGGGCGGGTGACGGACACCGGGTTGACGCTCGGTCCGTTGATGCACGAGTTCGGGTGGCGGGCGGACGACTGGGACCGGCTGGCGGCGGGGACGGTCGCGGGTCACACCATCGAATGCGGTGCCCAATCGAGCGGCGGGAACGATCTCGCCGATTGGGGTCGCGTCAAAGACCTCGCCAACATCGGGTACCCCATCGTGGAAGCCCGTCCGGACGGCACCTTCGCCATCATCAAACACCCGAAGACCGGTGGCGCCATCACGGTCGCGGGGGTCACGGAGCAGCTGGTGTATGAAATGGGCGACCCCCACTCCTACATCACGCCGGATGGCGTGGCCGACTTCACCTCCATCCGGCTGAAGCAGAAGGGCAAGGACCGGGTCGAGTTCTCCGGCATCCGGGGGAAGCCGGCCACCGACAAGTTCAAAGTGTCCTGCGCGTATTTTTACGGGTACAAGGCGGTGGGCACCCTGGTGTACGCCTGGCCCGATGCCTACAAGAAGGCGCAGGCCGCCGACCGGGTGCTGCGGCAGCGACTCGCGGACCTGGGGCTTTCGTTCGAAACGGTGCTCACGGAATTCCTCGGCGTCGATGCGACGCATGGTCCACTGGCCGGGGCACCCAGCCCGGACCTGGCCGAGGTGCAGCTCCGGGTGGGCGTGCGGTCCGCGGAGCAGGCGGCGGTCGAGCGGTTCACGCGCGAGATCGCGCCGTTGATTCTCAATGGCCCCCCGTCCGTCACCGGATTTGCGGGCGGACGGCCCAAGCCGGAGGAGATCGTCGCCTACTGGCCGGCGCTCCTCGACAAGCGGGAGGTGACCGCGTGCGTCGATCTGGTGCGCGTGTGAGAAAGAAGTCCCGGTCTCCCCTCACGCCGCTGGTGGCGATCGCCCACGCCCGTTCCGGGGACAAGGGCGACACCGCGAACGTGGGGCTGATCGCCAGGCAGGCGAAGCACTATCCGGTGCTGGTGCGGGAAGTCACCGCCGCGCGCGTGCGCAAGCACTTCAAGGGCGTCATCACCGGTCCGGTGGAGCGCTTTGAGCTGCCGAACCTCAAGGCGCTCAACTTCCTCCTGCATGGTGCCCTCGACGGTGGCGGCACGATCTCGCTCAAGACCGACGCGCAGGGCAAGGTGTTTTCCACCGCCCTCCTGCGCATGCAGATCCGGGTGCCCACGTGAGCGACCGCGTCCTCGTCACGTTGAGTGACGGCATTCTCACCGGCACCCTGAACCGTCCGGACAAGAAGAACGCCATCGACAGCCTCATGATGGAGGCACTGGCCGAGTTGCTCGAGCGCGCCGATCTGGACGCGGCGGTGCGGCTGGTGGTGATCCGCGGCGCCGGCAAGGATTTCTGTGCCGGGATGGACTTGAACGAGCTCCTCGCCTCCGCGGAACAGACGGTGGAGCAGAACCGCGCCGCGGCGCTGCGGTTCGGAAACCTGTTCATTCGTATGCGTGCGCTTCCCAAACCGGTCGTCGCGGTGGTCCAGGGTCGCGCGCTCGCCGGAGGCTGTGGTCTCGCCACCGCGTGCGATCTGGTGCTGGCTTCGGAAACCGCGCAGTTTGGCTATCCGGAAGTGCAGCGAGGCTTCGTGCCGGCACTGGTGATGAACATGTTGAAACGGGCCGTGGGCGAGAAGGTCGCATTCGATCTGGCCGCCACGGGGCACCTCCTCAACGCGGCGGAAGCGCACGCCGTGGGGCTGGTGTCGCGCGTGTACGACGAGTCGGACTTCGAAGAGCAGGTGGGAGATCTCCTCCGGACCATCGCGGACTCGAGCAGTACGGCGCTCGCTTTCACCAAGCGGCAGTTCTACCAGCTGGACGGCGTCCCGTTCGAGGCGGGGATTGCCCTCTCGGCCGACGTCAACGCGGCGAGCCGGGCCACCGCCGACTTCCGGGCGTCCATCGCCAGGTTCCTCAAGAAATGACCGAGCGCCCTCGCGGCTTTACCCAGCCCAAGGCCGCGGCAGATCTCGTGAAGAGCATCGTTCAGCAGAAGGTGGACGACGCCAAACAGCTCAAGGCCGAGGTCGAGAAGGCCCGGAAGAAGCGGAAGCACACGCTGCCCCTCCTGCTGGGGCTCACCCCGGTGTTCCTCGGGCTGACCGCGTGGAACGTCCTCAGTGCGGGTCCACCGAAACCGTCGTTCACGGCGGCCGACCAGGCGGCGTCCACCCGATTCCGGATCTACATCGCCGAGGAGGCCATCGAAGCGTACCGGGCGGCGCACGGCGTGTACCCCGCGAACCTGACGCAGGTGGGGGTCGACTGGGGAGGCCTGCACTACGCGGTAGCCGATACGATGTGGAGCATCGTCGCCCGGCTCGATTCGGGGACCGTCACCTACCGGCATGGGGATCCCATCGCGCCGTTCGCGTCGGCGTACCAGTCGCTCCAGCGGAGGAAGAAGTGAGCCGCCGGGCCGGATTCACCATCATCGAGCTCTTGGTCACCCTCATCATCGTGGGCATTCTCGCCAACATCGCGATCCCGCTCATGCGGGTGGTGAAGGTCCGCGCGAACGCCGCGAAGGTGCTCTCCGACTTCGACGTCATCCGCGGGGCGGCCTACGACGTGTACGCGTCGCACGACAGCTTCCCTCCCAGCGGCAACTTCGGACAGGTCCCGCCGTGGTTCGTGCAGTCTCTGCCCAAGAATTTTCAGTTTCAGTACCAGGACGTGCAGTACAAGTGGTCGCTCCTCGGCACGCCGCACGGCAACCCCCTGTCGCCCGGTCAGCCGCTGCTCGGTCTCGAGCTCCAGAGCGCGAACACCGAGCTGATGAACGCCATCCTCGCAGGGTATCACGGCGCGCTCGCGTTCGGAGGACCGAATGACTTCACCCTCGTCATCGAGTGAGCTCCCGCCCCAGCCGGGGCGGGGGCCGGGCCGGGTCGTCCATATCAAGGCGGGCTTGGGAGGCGCTGGACTCCTCCTGGGACTCGTCGGGATGAGCATGCATCGGCTGGGACTGGTGTGGGGAGCGGTCGGGTGCCTGGCCGCCGCGTTCCTCCTCCGGTTCGTGAAGGCCCGATGATCACGAATCCCGGCGCGGTGCTCCTGGTCTCCTGCTATGAGCTGGGACATCAGCCCCTTGCCACATCCCAGGCCGCCGCGTTCTTGCGTCGCGCGGGCCTCCGGCCCGCGCAGCTCGACCTCGCCCAGGAGGTCCTGACCGCGGACATGACGCAGCGCGCCGACGTGATCGCCTTCTCCGTGCCCATGCACACCGCGCTCCGCGTCGGGGTCGAAGCCGCCGCCAGGGCCCGCCGGCTCCATCCAGAGGTCGAGATCGGATTCTTCGGACACTATGCCTGGCTCAATCGTGAATACCTCCTGGGCGGAGTGGCCGACTGGGTGCTGGCCGGGGAGAGTGAAGAGGCGCTGGTCGAGCGCCTGACCGGCCGGGGTGCGGGGCCCGTCGAACCGGTGCTCCGCCGGCTCGATTTCCCGGTGCCGTATCGAGACGACCTCCCGTCACTCGACCGGTATGTGATGCTGGAGCATCAGGGGCGCCGAGTGCCCGCGGGGTACGTCGAGGGCAGCCGCGGCTGCCTGCACCTGTGCCGCCATTGTCCCATCCCGCCGGTGTATGACGGGCGCTTCTTCGCCATCCCTGTGGATACGGTCCTCGCCGACATCCGGGCGCAGGTCGCCCTCGGCGCGGGGCACATCACCTTCGGCGATCCCGATTTCCTCAACGGACCTGGTCACGCGCGGAAGCTCGCGCAGGCGCTGCATCGGGAATTCCCGGACGTGACGTTCGACTTCACGGCGAAAGTGGAGCATCTCCTGCACCATCGCTCCCTCCTGCCCGAGCTCGTGCAGGCGGGCGCCCTGTTCGTGGTGTCGGCCGTCGAGTCGCTGAGCGACGTCGTGCTTCAGCACCTCGAGAAAGGGCACACCCGGGCCGATGTGTTCGAGCTGCTCCATCTGGCTCGCGAGGTGGGGCTCACGGTGCGACCGTCGCTCGTCGCGTTCACGCCGTGGACGACGCTGGACGAGTATGTCGAGCTCGTGGAATTCGTGGTCGACCAGGGGCTCACCAGGCACATCGATCCGATTCAGCTGGCCATCCGACTCCTGATTCCCCCGGGGTCGGGACTGCTCGAGGGCAGCGCCATTCAGCCTTTCCTCGGTCCGCTGGATCCCGCACGCCTGGGGTACAGCTGGACGCATCCGGATCCCCGGATGGACTCTCTGTTCAGGACGGTCACGAAGCTGATGGAGGAGGGCAACAGTGAGGCGGCCGCGCCCGAACTAATTGTGGAAAGGATTCGGGCCGCGGCGGTCACGATTCGTGACGGAAACGTCGTATCCCCGCGTCCCACAACGCCGAGCGGGACCTTGGTGCCGCGTTTGACGGAGTCATGGTTCTGCTGCGCCGAGCCCGCGCCGGAGCAGCTCGTCACGCTCAGGTAACGGAACCGGGGCGCCTTTTCCACCCTGATTCACATGCCCCCCAAAAACTGTAGTATTCCCCCCACATGGACCCCTACACGTTCGCGCTGGCCCTGGGAGGACTCGGCCTTCTGGTCATGGGTGCCTCGGGATTGGGGCATCGCCTGCATCCTGGCGGCCAAGTCGGCCACGGGCATGGTCACCATCACGGCGTGATGAAAGCCGGGGGTAAGGGTCACGCGGTGCAGCATGGCGCCCAGCACGCCCATCCTCACGGGCTCAACGTGAGCATCGCGCGGGTGTCCCGTGTCTTTCTCACCATCCTTTCGCCGCGCGTGGCCTTCAGTCTCATTCTGGGGTTTGGCGCGACGGGATTTCTGCTGAAGAACGTCTTCGGCGGGGCCCTCCTCATCGCGTTCGCCGCCGTGGGTGGCGCGGCCTTCGAAGCCATCCTGGTCCGGCCCCTCTTCAACTTCCTTTCCAAGTTCGCATCCGACCCCGCGCTGACCCTCGATGCGACGCTGGGAGACGAGGTGCAGGTGGTGACGGGGTTCGACGCGCAGGGGCAGGGTCTGGTCTCTGTCGAGCTCAACGGTCAGATTGTTCAGTTGCTCGGGACGCTGACGCCCGAGGATCGCTCGGGGCCGAAGGTGCACGCGGGCGACACCTTGTTCGTGAAGGACGTCGATAGTGCCCGGCATCGGGTGGTCGTGGGTCGCACACAGGACTGAGTCTTCAACAGGAGCCGGACATGCAGAACTGGATGGTGATCGGCGGGGTGGTGGTCGGCGTGCTGGTGGTCATCCCGCTCATCGTGTCCACCTTTCTCCGGGACGTCGCGGCCGGTGAGATCCGGCTGGTGAGCTGGATTGCCGGGGGCACCGTCACCTATCGGGGCCCGGGCAAGTCGAAGGAGATTCCCCTGCTCACGACGGGAACCACACTCTCGTCGAAGGTCATCAACGTCGACCTCGACATCACCGACCAGACGGCGGACCTGGATACGAGCGGGACGCCGCGCCCCATCAAAGTGCGGGTGCTGGCAAGCGCCATTGTGTCGGTCGGTGATTCGGACGTGCTGATCAAGACGGCCGCGAACCGATTCTTCTCCAAGTCGGACGGCGATCAGGTGAGCACGCTCACGGATCTGCTGTCGAGCTCCGGCCGGCGCGCCATCAACCTGCTCACCCATGACCAGCTGTTTTCCGCCAAGACCGCCGGGCGGCCCGAAGTGGCCAACCTGCCGGCGCCGCTCGCGGCGGGCACCGACCTGGTGGCGACCGGAGCGGTGGAAGACGATGACGACCCGCTGTCCGTGATCATTCGGAAGGCGTGCTCTCGGGAGCTGACGGACCTGGGCCTCATTTTCAATTCGTTGAACATCAAGGTCGTGCAATCCGAGGTGGCGGATGCGCGCCGCCGGCAGTCGGCCGCGGAAGCGCAGGCGAACGCCGACATCGTTTCTGCTCAGCAGGGGCGCCGCGCCAAGGAAGCCCAGCTCGACGCCGAGCGGGCGATCTCGGACAAGCAACGGGAGCTGGAGCAGACCAAGGCCTCGAATGCCGCGCTGATCGCGCAGGCGACGGCGAAGATGCAGGAGGCGTTGGGCGTGCAGCGTGAGGCGGAGCTGGACGCGACCCAGATCGCGCAGGCCAAGGCGGACGCCGAGAAGGTGCGTTTGGGGGCCGGCGCGGCCGCGGATGCCGAGGCGATCCGGATCACCAAGATCGCCGAGGCGCAGTCGGAGAGCATCAAAAAGGTGAATGAGGCGATCAAGGCCGGCGGCGAGAGCTATTTCCGGTACCGCCAGATCGAAATGCTGCCCCAGATCGCACCGACGATCGCGGACGCCCTGGCCCAGGCGAAGCTCGTCACGATCTCCGGAGGGGACGGTGGGGGGGCGGCCGGGACGGCGGCCAACAACGTCGTTTCGGTGATTCAGACGGTGCTTGCGGCCCAGCTTGTGTCGCGGGGGTTGCTCACGCCGGAACCCGATGGCGGGAACAACACGCCCGCGCCGCCGGTTACCACAGCGAAGCGTTAGCTTGAAGTCCTTTCTTTGAGGGTTGAAACCGATGAGCAATCTGCACGTCCCGATGTATGACCCGACCCTGGTACAGCCGATGCGCGAGGAACTCGTGCGCCTTGGCTTTGAAGAGCTGCGGACCCCCGAGCGGGTGGATGAAGTCCTGGCGAAGGACGCCGACACGACGCTGGTGGTCGTGAATTCGGTCTGCGGCTGTGCCTCCGGGCGCGCCCGTCCCGCGACCGCGATGGCACTGCGCGGCGCGAAGAAGCCGAGCCGCCTGCTCACGGTGTTCGCCGGTCAGGATGCCGAGGCGACGGCCCGGGCCAGAGCGTATTTCGCGCCCTATCCGCCATCCTCGCCCCAGATCGCCCTCTTCAAGGACGGCAAGCTGGTCTTCATGCTCGAGCGGAAGAACATCGAAGGGCGCACGCCCACGGACATCGCCCGAGACTTGAGCGGCGCCTTCGACCGGTTCTGCGCCTGATGGACGACCGCGCCAAGAAGCTGATCGTCGTCGGGGACCGGGTCCTCGTGCTCCCCCAGGAAGGGGAAGAGCGGACCAACGTGGGGCTCTATCTCCCGGCCACGGCACTGGAGGGCCGGCAGGTGCAGGGCGGGCGGATCGTGGCCACCGGGCCGGGATCGCCCATGGCGGAACCCGCCTCCATGGATGACGAGCCGTGGAAGATCCGGTCCAGCGACGTGAAGTACCTGCCGATGCAGGCGCGCGTGGGCGACTACGGCCTGTTCTTCCGGAAGGCCGCGGTCGAAATCACCTTCGAGGAGAAGACGTATCTCGTCGTGCCCCAGGCCGCGATCCTGGTCCTGGTGCGGGACGGCGTGCCCCTGGACGATCTCGCGTAAATCGGACCGGTACCCGGTTGTTTGGACCCCGCTCGAGGACGAGCGGGGTTTTTCGTGATTCATGCACCGCCTCCGAGCCGTGGACGCACAGTTCGGTACGGGCACCATCGTTGATGCGGCTATTCGATCCCGTGAATCATCCGGCGGGGTTCACGCCACGCGGTTCGCCGTGCGGCGATATTGCCCCGGGCTGACGCCGGCCGCCTTTTTGAAAACTCGCGAGAACGAGGCGGCTGAGTCGTACCCAACTCGCTCGGCGATCTGCCCCAGCGCGAGTCTCGGATCAGCGAGCAGCCGCTTGGCGACCTGGATGCGCCAACGGGTGAGGTAGCGCAGGGGGGTCTCCCCCACGATGGAGCCGAACCGCTCGACGAAGGCCGACCGACCCATCGCAGCGCGGCGGCTCAACATGGCGAGCGTCCAGGGGGCCCGCGGTTCGGTGTGAATGGCATCGAGCGCGGCACCGAGGTGCGGGTCCGCGAGGGCGGCGAGGACACCGCGGTCGTGCCGGGCGCGACGAGCCCACGCCCGCACCACCTGCACGAATAGGATTTCCGAGAGCCGCGACACTACCGCCTCGTGGCCAGGATGGCCCTCCCGAACTTCTCGCACGATAAGGCGAAAAGCGTCTTGCAGCGGGTAGTTGCGTTCCTCTTCGTCCCAACGTACGACGAGGGCTGGCGGTAGCCGCTGAAGCAGCGGGTGGTCCACGTCGTCGTCGAACTCGAAGTGCCCGCACAGGAGGCGCGTGGGCGCGCCCGAGTCGGCGTCACCGATCACCAGGGCGCCGCGACCAGAGAAGCCGGCCGTTTTGACAACGTCGTCCACCGTGCGCGACGGCGTGTCGGGCGCGTCGGTGATCACATGCTCAGCGCCGCGCGTTACGAGGATAATGTCCCCGGTTTCCAGCCGGACGGGGTCGCCCCCTTGCTCGATCCGGACCCAGCACCCCCCGCGAATTACGAGGTGGAAACGGGCCACGCGCCGGAAACTGGGTACGCGGACTCCCCAGGGAGGGTGGAACTCCGTCGAGAAGTAGAGACTGCCGCGGAACCGCAAAGTCGCCAGGATGTCGCTGAGCACGTCCACAAATTCAACCTACTCCACTCGGCCGGTCGGCGGAACTCGCTGTGGACTATCTGCCATAGATAGCGGACTTCTGACGATGGATCATCCGCTCGCTCCGGACGATACTCGGTGCGGGTCCGGCGCAGGGCCGGGTCCAACACCCATCGATAGGAGATCCGACGATGATTCGCTCATCCGCTGTCCTGATTTTCACTGGGCTGAGCCTCGCTGCCGCTGCGCCGGCGCAACGCCCGACCGATTTGAACGACCTCCAGATGGTCCACGTGGCCGTCACCGCCAGCAACATCGACGTCGCCTACGCCCACCTGGCGCTCGCTCTCTCGGACAATCCGGCGGTGCGCCAGTTCGCCGAGACCATGATCCGCGATCACAGCGCGGTGAACGCCCAGGTCGCTGCCCTGGCCGCCCGCCTCGGCGTCCAGGCACAGGACAACCCGATGAGCCGGCAACTGCTCGAGGACGCCAAGCACATCAAGGACGACCTCAGCCGCCTGCGCGGTGCCGCTTTCGACACCTACTACGTGAACAACGAGCTCAAGTATCACCGGCTGGTGAACGGCGCGGTCGCGGACGCCTTCATCCCCAATATCAAGAACCCGGAAGTGAAGCAGGCGTTTCAGAGCGCGCTGGTCATCTTTCGCGAGCACGAGCGGCATGCCGCATCGTTGGTGCGTGAGGTCGCCGCGCGATGATCGGTCGGCTGTCCGGTCGACTGCTGCTGGGATGCGTGGTCCCGCTCGTCACCGGAGCGGGGCCTACGTCCCCTGTCCGGCATCGGGTCGACATCCGGGGCCTCGCGTTTCACCCGCGCGATCTCGTCGTCGCGGTGGGGGACACCGTACGCTGGGTGAACGACGACGTTGTGCCACACACGGTGACGTTCGGGGACGGGGCCGCCGATCGGGACGAGGTCGCGCCCGGCAATCGATTCACGCTGATCGTCGGTGCGCGCCAGACATTGTCCTACCGGTGTCGCTATCACCCGAGTATGACCGGGACGGTCGTGGCGAGGTAACGAATGGTTGCACCGCTGCAGGTCCTGCTGATCGAGGATGTAGAGGACGACGCTGAGCTGGTGCTGCGCGAACTGCGCCGGGCGGGCCTTGCCTGCTCGTCCCGTCGAGTCGCCACTATCCCGCAGCTGGTGAGTGCTTTGCGGGAGCTCTCACCAGATGTCGTACTCTCGGACCACGCCTTGCCGGGCTTCACAGGCGACGCCGCGCTCCGGTTGGTCCAACGCGAGCGGCCCGGTACGCCCGTGATCATCATTACGGGCTCTCTCGATGAAGAGACCGCGGCGGAATACATCAAGGCGGGCGCGGCGGATTACGTCGTCAAAGGCCGGTTGCACCGGCTCGGTCCCGCGGTGCGACGGGCACTGGCGCTCCGGGAGGCTGTGGATGATGCGGCCTGGGCGGAACAGGCGCGGCAGCGGAGCGAGCGGCGCTTTCGCAAGCTCGTGGAGTACTCGAGCGACGTGATCACGCTCCTCGACGGAGCCAGCACCATCGTCTACAGCACGCAGTCGTTGAAGCCGACCCTGGGGTACGCGCCGGGCGAGAAGCTGGGGCACCCGGTATTCGAGCTGGTCCACCCCGACGATCGCCCCGCCACTGAGCAGCTGCTGGAACAGGTGCTGGCCGGGGCCGATCGCGTGGCCAAGGCTGACCTCCGTATTCAGCACAAGGATGGCGGGTGGCGGCGGCTCGAGATCGCGGCGGTGAATCGGTTGGGCGACGCGGATGTGGGAGCGATCGTGGTCACGTACCACGACATCACCGAGCGAAAGCTGGTCGAGGAGGCCCTGCGGGAGGCATTGGACCGCCTGCGCGCACTGATCGAAGCGTCGCCGGTGGCGATCTACTCACTGACGACGGACGCCCGCGTGAGGACCTGGAACACGGCGGCGGAGCGCATCTTCGGGTGGCAGGCGCACGACGTCGTCGACCGACCGCTCCCGATCGTCCCGACCGACAAGGAACAGGAGCAGCGCGACCTTCAGGAGCGCGTGATCACCGGCGAGACGCTTTCCGGCGTGGCGATGGTGGGTCGCCGCCGAGACGGCAAGCTGGTGCAGCTCAGTCTGTCGGCGGCCCCGCTGTTCGACGCCGCCGGCACCGTCACGGGCGTGATGGCCCTCGCGGCCGACGTTACGGAGGCGCGACAGCTCGAGAGCCAGTATCGACACGCACAAAAAATGGAGGTCATCGGCCGGTTTGCCGGTGGCATCGCGCACGACTTCAACAACGTGCTGACGGCCATCGGGAGCTACTGCGACCTGCTGCTGGAGGACCTCCCTCCGGGGAATCCCCACCGCGAGGACATCCGGGAGATCCGGAAGGCGGCGGACCGCGCCGTGGCGCTCACCCGACAGCTACTCGCGTTCAGCCGCCAGCAGGTGCTGGCTCCCCAGCTGGTCGATGTGGACGAGCTTGTCGCTGAAATCCGGAGCATGCTGGCGCGACTCCTCGGGGAGGATGTGACCCTCCAGGTCGTCCCGGATGCGGGCCTCGGTGCCGTGCATGTGGACCGGGGGCAGCTTGAGCAGGTTCTGATGAACCTCGCAGTGAATGCACGGGATGCGATGCCTGACGGCGGCCGGCTGACCATCGCCACCACCACCGTCCAGCTCGATGCGACTGACGTGAGGCCGGACTTCGCCGCCAAACCGGGGCCGTACGTCGTGCTGACCGTGAGTGACACCGGGACCGGGATGGACGAACAGACGAAGGCCCATCTCTTCGAGCCCTTTTTCACGACCAAGGAGCAAGGGAAGGGGACGGGGCTGGGCCTCGCCACGGTATACGGTGTTGTGAAGCAGAGCGGTGGCTACATCTGGGTGGGCAGCGAACTTGGCCACGGGACCACCTTCAAGGTCTACCTGCCGCGCGCGACCGGGTCGAGCCCGCGGGAGCCCGGTGTGCCCGCGGACCCGGCGACGTTCCGCGGAACGGAGACCATCCTCCTCGTCGAGGACGAGGCGACGGTCCGAACGGTGGTACGCGACGCACTTGAGCGGCAGGGATACACCGTCTTGGAAGCCGCCAGCGCCGAAGCTGCCATCCAGGTCGGCGAACGCCACCACGGGCCCATCCACCTCCTCCTCACTGACATGGTGATGCCGGCAAAGAGCGGCGGTCAGTTGGCGGTCCACTTGCGGCGCGCCCGACCGGACATCCGCGTGTTGTTCATGTCCGGATATCCCGACGGTGCGGGGGTACGTCCCCCCGACGGTGCGGGGGTACGTCCCC
>DATEGY010000003.1:0-23568 GCA_035279865.1 Gemmatimonadales bacterium
GCGCTCGGCGCCAACGAACGGAAGAAGCAGGCCCGCGCGGACAAGCGGGCTGAAGAGTCCTAACGCTCGTTCACGTCCAACCAAACTCAGCCGGGGGTGACAATGCTGTCCGTGGCAGCGTCGATCGAAACGTCGCTCAAGCGTCGCGGCGACGTCGACGACGATTTCGAAGACTTCGAAGAGGATAAGGATCTCGACGAGGACTTCGACGACGAGCTGGACGAAGAGGATGAAGACGAGGATTCGGACGACCTCGACGACTACGACGACCTGGACGACGAATTCGACGACGACGAGGACGACGAATTCCGTCCCAAGAAGGGGGCTCGGCGGGATTGGGAATAACACCTCACCGGGTCGGACCTGAAGGGCCTCGCGGGGGAGCTGTCACCCGCGGGGCCCTCGTGCGTTTGGGGCTCGGGGGCCTCGCGCTCCTGGCAGGGCCACTGAGAGCGCAGGAGCAGGTGGTGCCGCACGTGGGTCTCGTGATCACCCGCTCGGTCGGCCTCACCCCCGGGGTCTGGAACCTCGCCGCGCCCGGGTCCCTCGACAGCGCCGTCATCACCATCCGCGGCAACGACATCACCGTCGACGCGCGTGGCGTCACGCTCGCCGGCGCCTCGGACAGCACCCTGCCTGACGCGTACCGGGGAGTGGCGTTCCGGATTGAAGGAGGCCACGGGGTCCGGATCCTCGGCGCGAAGATCCACGGGTATCGCTTCGGCATCCTCGCGAACGGGACGCACGGCCTGGTACTCGACGGCCTCGATGTGTCGCGGACCTGGAAACCCCGGCTGTTTTCCCTCGTCGAGCACGAAAGCCTGGTCGACTGGCTCTCGTTCCATCACAACGAGAACGGCGAATGGCTTCGCTACGGGGCGGGGATCTATCTCGAGAGCGTCGATTCCGGGGACATCACCCGCGTGACGGGCGAGGGAGGCATGAACGGGTTGATGCTGGCCCGCTCGACTCACGTCCGGATCTGGGACAACGACTTCTCCTTCAATTCCGGACTCGGCATCGGGCTCTACCGGTCGAGCGAGAACAACATCCAGCACAACCGGCTGGACTACGACGTCCGGGGCTACACCAAGTTCTACCACCGGGGCCAGGACTCGGCGGGGCTGCTTCTCTTCGAACAGAGCTCCCGCAACATCATCGCCTGGAATTCGGTGACGCACGGCGGAGATGGGCTCTTTCTCTGGGCGGGGCAGAGCACCATGGATTCGGGCGAGGGGGGCTGCAACGACAACCTGATTTATGGGAACGACTTCAGCTACGCCGCGGCCAACGGCATTGAAGTCACATTTTCCCGGAACACCATCGTGGCGAACGGCATGGTGGGCAATGATTACGGGATCTGGGGCGGGTACAGCTACGGCACGCGGATTCTCGGAAACGGGTTCGCCCTGAATCGCACCGGTATCGCGATCGAGCATGGCCAGGACAATCGCATTGCGGGGAACGACTTCCGGCGGGACCTGACGGGCGTTTCGTTGTGGGGGGATTCCCTGACGCCCTCGGACTGGGGGTACCCGAAACACCGGGACGTCCAGAGCCGCGGCTACGACCTCGATTCCAACCGGATTCTCCTCGCCCGCGTGGCGTTTCGGGTCCGGTCGACAGATTCCGCTCGGATTATCGGCAACACGTGGATCGCCGACTCGGCCCTGGTCCTGCGGGATACGTCCGCGATGCGTATGGCGGGAAACCGCGCCCTTCCGCCCCCGTATGACGACAGCGCCTGGGATTCGCGGGCCCACATTCCTCCGGGATACGGACGGTTCGCCCCCACACCCCTCTCCGACACGACGGTTCCCCGAACGCTCTACGCCGACCTCGGGGGCTCCGGCATCATCGTAGATCAATGGGGACCATACCGCTACCGCACTCCGATGCTTTGGCCTTTCGATTCGGCGACCGGGACGCCGGTTCGACTGGACTCCTACGGACCTTTCCGGGAGTGGGTGGTGGTCGGTCAGCGGGGAATTGCGGCCGTATCGCCTACGCACGGCCGCGCCGGCGACGCCCTCCTCGTCACCCCGATGCCAGATTCCACGGGGGACTGGAGCGTCACGCTCCAGACCGTCGAAGCGAAGCCCCAACGATTTGCGTACTCACATTTCGCTCCGGCCATCGACTGGAGCACCCGGTTCTTCGTTTGGACCGACAGTACCGACCCTCGCTCCAAACACGACGCGTTCCAAGGCCTGATCGCCGGTACCCCGATTCTGACTCGTCATGAGTCGCGGCTCGATTACGAATGGTACGGTCCGGCCATCAAGGCTCTGCCCGTCGGACGCTGGGCACTCGAGGCTACGGGAGCGGTCGATCTGGGACCGGGTACCTACTCGATCCGGACCATCTCCGACGATGCGATCCAGGTCTGGGTGGACGGTCAGCTGGTGATCGACGACTGGACACCGCACGAGTCTGTGGTGGATCACGCGGTGATTGCCGGCGGGCACCATGCCCTCGAAGTCCAGTACTACCAGGTGGATGGGTGGACCGAGCTGCGGCTGGATATCGTCAGGGGGGTGGAGACGTCGACGGGGTCGCCGGGGCCTCATTGACCCCGGGCCGCCGGCCCGGGGTCAGCCGCTCCAGGGGCCTCGATTCTCCTAGATCGGCTGACCCCGGGGCGATGCCCCGGGGCAACCATCGGAGTTCTGCTCCTATCCAATCCCCGAATCCTCCTACGGAGTCGTCATGAAGTCCCCCGTCCTGCTTCTGGCCTTGGCTGCCCTGGCTGCCCCCCTCACCGCCCAACGCACCGTCCCCTCCGGCGGGCAATGGCTGATCGAGCCCGCTGAGCATTCCGGGATGGTCCGGCTGACCATCCGCTACGGCGAGCGCCGTTACGAGAACAGCTGGAACAGCCAGGATGATGTCCCCTTGAGTGAGCTGGTGGGCCTCTCGGCCGCCGACATGGGCGGGTCGGGTGCCACCGTCCATTTCAAGATCGTCCGGTCGGCCGGCACGCTGGACTGTGAAGGGTGGTTCGACGGCGGAAAGGGCTCCGGGCACTTCACCTATGGGGCGAATGCCGGATTCGTGGCCGAGCTGGCCAAGCGGGGGATCAATGCCCCGACCGCCTGGGAGCAATTCTCGATGACCATGAGCGGCGTCGGCCTCGATCTGGTGGATGAACTGAAGAAGCAGGGTTACGACCGCCCCACGTCAGGAGATCTGGCACGGATGGGCACGCACGGGGTGGACCTCGACTACGTCCGGGCCATCGGTGCCCGGGGGTATCACCTCGGCGACGCCGAGGCCCTGGTGCGGATGCGGGACCATGGCGTCGATCCCGAGTTCATCGAGTCACTGGACTCGGCCGGGTACACGAAGCTGGGCGCCGAGGATCTGGTCCGGATGCGGGATCATGGGGTGGATGGCGACTACATCGCGGAGATGAAAGACGCCGGGTACACGCCTTCGAATCCTGAGGAGCTGGTGGAGTCGCGCGATCATGGTGTCGACGCGTCCTACGTGCGGTCCATCAAGGAGGCGGGTTATGACAGTCTCTCGCTCCGGGACCTTCGCCGGGCCCGGGATCACGGCGTCACCAAGGCGTTCATCAGGCGCGTCGCGGACCGGGGATATGGGAAGCCGTCACTCGATGAGGTCATCCGGCTGAGGGATCGCGGACTCGATTAGCCCCAGTCTTTGGAGTCCGGGGCCACCCGTCGCATGGTCTTCAAAAAAGACATTGCGGAAGTCGGATTGCGGATTGCGGATTGAACTGCCCCTTCTAATCCGCAATTCGCAATCTGCAATCCGCAATCGAGTCTGGAGATCTCCTCTGCAAGCACATTCAGAGTCCCGTCATCTTTCGCCAAGACGCCTCTCACCAGCAACATCGGTTCTCCCCTGACCACCGACCGACATTGCTCGAACACATCGGGTCTCACGATCACGTTCACCATCCCGGTTTCGTCTTCGAGCAGAATGAACACGAACCCCTTGGCCGTCCCGGGCCGCTGCCGGGCAACCACCATCCCCGCGACTTCGACGGTCTCCCGGTCCTCATGCTTCACCAACTGATCCCCCGGAATGATTGACTCCGGCAACGATTTCCTGAGCAATCCCATCGGATGCCCACTCGGCGCAAACCCCAGCGTCCCGTACTCCGCCAGCATCCGCTCGACCTCCACGAGACCGCCGAACCGGAGCCCCTCATGCGGGTGGGAGAGCGCCAGCTCCAGCTGCCGGCGGGGGGCCCGGCCCTGACGGGCCGTCTCGGGGGGGAGCCAGAGCCCCGTCTGCCAGAGCAATTCGCGCCGGGTGAGCCCGAACGAGTCGAAGCCTCCCACCCAAACGAGGTTCTCGACCGCGGTGCGCTTGAGCTCCGTGGGTGAGCGGCGGACGAAGTCGGCCAGACTGCGATAGGGCCCGCAGCGCTCCCGTTCTTCCACCACGCCCAGCGCCGTCTGCTCACTCCAGGCGCGCACGAACCCCAGGCCCACGCGTACGGCGTCCTCTCCTTCAGGCCGGCACCAGACGTCGCTCCGGTTCACGTCGGGAAGGAGAATCGTGATGTCGTGGTGCCGGGCGTCATGGGTGAGGGCGTCCAGCGAGTAGAACCCCATCGGCTGGTTGTTGAAGATGGCCGTGTAATACTCGGTGGCGTGGTAGTGGCGGAGCCACGCAGACTGATAGGCCAACAGCCCGAAGGCCGCCGCGTGCGACTTGGGGAAGCCGAACTCGCTGAAGGCGATTACCTGGGTGAAGACTTTGTCGGCGACATCCGGCGGCACCCCACGCGCGGCGGCTCCGGCGCGGAAATCATCCCCGAACCCCATCAGAAGATCGCGACTGCGCTTCCGGCTCATGGCCCGGCGGAGCGCCTCTGCCTGGCCGGCGGTGAACCCCGCCAGCGCCTGGCAGACTTGCAGCACCTGGTCCTGATAGAGGATCACTCCCAGGGTCTCGGTGAGCGCTTCCTTCAGGAGCGGATGGTCGAGTGGAGGCTCGTAAGTGCGGCCGGCCTTGAGGGCGGCCCGGCGAGCTTCTCTCCTTCGCACGTAGGGATTCACGGCGCCTCCCACCACGGGACCTGGCCGCACCAGCGCCACTTCGACGGCCAGGTCTTCGAGCGAACGGGGCCGGGTGCGACGGATCATCTGGATCTGCGCCCGGCTCTCGATCTGGAACATCCCGACCGTGTCTCCGGCGCAGATCTGGTCGTAGACCTTCTGGTCGTTGAAATCGATGCGCGAGAGATCAGGTGGGGACCCGCGCCGCTCCGCGATCAGCTCGACGCACTCCTCCACCAGTGACAGCATGCCGAGCGCCAGGAAGTCGATCTTGATGAACCGGGCATCATCGCAGGAGTCCTTGTCCCACTGGCAGATCACGCGGTCGGGCATGGCGGAGAGCTCGAGAGGCACGATCTCGACCAGGGGCCGGGAGGAGATCACCATGCCCCCCACGTGCTGCGAGATGTGCCTCGGAAGTCCCCGTATTTCCTCGCTTAACTCGCAGAGCTCCTTCCAGAGGGGGGCCCCGGACCGTCCGGCGAACCCGGGCAATTGCTCCAGCTCCTCGGACAATCCCCCCGAATGATGATCAGCGAGCTTCGCCACCAGTTCGATTTCTCCCGGCGGGAGATCGAGGGCCATGCCGATCTCGCGGACCGCGGACCGCAATCGATACGTGGGATAGGCGCAGACGAGCCCGACGTGCTCGGCGCCGTACCGGGCGTAGACCCGGCGGAAAAGCTCTTCGCGGATCTCCCGGGGGAAATCCAGGTCGATGTCGGGAACCGAGGCCAGGGTTTCGTTGAGGAAGCGGCCGAGGAAGAGGTGGTTGGCGATGGGGTCGACGTGGGAGAGACCCAGGAAGTAGCAGACAATAGAGGAGACCGAGGAGCCGCGACCACGGCCCGGGAGCAGGCCGGAGGTCGCCCTTCGGGTGCCTTTGCGGACGTCGGCGCCCACTTCGCGGGCCAGATCGAAAAGGTCGTGGTAGACCAGAAAGAATCCGCTCAACTTGTGGTGATCGATGAGGCGCAGCTCTTCGGCGAGACGCTTTTCGGCATCGACGCGCCACTCGGACCCTGTGGGATAGCGTTCTTCGAGGCGCGCCCCGCAGAGCTCCGCCAGCGCTTGGGGGGCGGGGGTCTTATCGGCCCCCCGGAAATCGGGGAAGGTGTATCCCAGATCCCGGGTCAGATCGAATGCCGCACAGCGCTCTGCGATGACACGCGTGTTGTCGATCGAGCGGGGGTGGTCGGGGAAGAGGGCGGCGACTTCACCGGGCGGTCTCAGGTAGAAGTCGTTGTTCGGACGCCGGGCGACGTGCGCGCCATCCAGGCTCGTGCGGTTCTTGATCGCGACCAGCACGTCGTGAAGGCGGTAGCGCGAGACGTTGTGGTAATGCACGTCTCTCGTCGCCACCACCGGCACTCCCACCGACTCGGCGAGGGCGGCAAGATCCCGGGTGCGGCCCCGGTCTCCCCGGACGCCATTTCTTTGTAATTCGACGAAAAAATGCTCTGTATCGAAGATGTCGCGACACTGCTCTGCAAGACGACGAGCAGCAGAAGGTGGTCCTACCCGGTCGAAAAGCCCATCCCGGCATCCCGAGAGAACGATGATCCCCTCGTGTCGCTCGACCAGGGCGGAGAACGGGAGCCGGGGGTCTTTCCGGTCGGGAGAGCCGAGGTGGGCGGTGGTGATGAGGCGGCAGAGGTTGGCGTATCCGGTGGCGGTTTCAGCCAGCAGGGTGAGGTGGGCCCCCGAGTCGAGGGTCACCTCGGCGCCGGTGATCGCCTGCATTCCCAGGCGTTTCGCGGCCTGGGCGAACGCCATCGACCCGTAGAGGCCATGGTGGTCGGTGAGCGCCATGGCGGGGTAGCCCAGATGCGTCGCCTCGAGCACCAGCTCTTCGGGAGACGACGCCCCATCCAGGAATGAGAACCCGGAGTGACAGTGCAGCTCGACGTAGCCGGGTGGCATTCAGGGGCGCTGGATCCACCAGTCACCGGTCACCAGATCCTGATAGAGGATCACCCGCTTGCCGCCGGACAGCACGACATCCGCGTAGCAGCGGATGATGGGCGAGCGCCACCACTCGTCATCGATGCGCCAGATCTCGCGGATCTCCTCCACCGGCAGGTCCCCTTCTTCCCGGTGGACGACCGTGGGGAGGCCTGCATCGTCGGCGGTCACGGCCACCTTGGCCGGGAGGTTCAGGGCTCGAAGTCGATCAGGGCGTAGCGGCGTTCGGGGAGTCGTGACCACGGTTGGACCTCGATGACATGTTGAAGGAAGGGACGGCGGAACCGGAGGCGGATTTCGTGGGCGGCGGTGCGCAGGGCGTCCCGGCGGCGGGCGCGGGCTTCCGCCCCCGCATCGCGGGCGAAGAGCTGGAGCTCGGTGGTGCCGGGAGCGAAATCAGTGAACAGAATCGTGAGCTTTTCGACGGCCCCGGTGAGCGGGGTCTGCTCGATCCTGACCCGGAGAAGAGCCAGAAGACGGTCGAGCTCGGCGGTGGGGTCTTTCAGCGTGAAGGTGGCGAGCCAGGAGGCTCCTGGTTCGATCCTGGCTTCGGCCCGCATTTCCCGCACGCGCCAGCCGATGCGCCGGGGGTGGGCGAGGGCGATGGTGAGGATCCGGGTGAAGGCCTGAAGCAGGAATTCCCGCTCCCCCACCGGCGTATAGAACGTGAGCGACTGGGCGATCGGCTCAGGGGTCCGGCGTCCCACCACCGGTTCGATGACTTTTCCCGATGCCAGGCGCCAGAGTGTGCGGCCGGCATCGCCGAACTGTGACGTGACCGCCTCTTCCGGAAGGGACGACAGGTCGCGCAGTGTCGAGAGGCCCAGGCGGAGGAGCCGGCGGTGAGTGTCGGTGTCGAGCGGGAGCACGGCGAGGGGCTGGGGACCGAGGAACGTGCGCTCCGTGCCCGGGGAGACGATGGTGTGGGAGCCGGGTTTGGTGCGCGACGCAGCCACCCAGGCGATGAACTTTCCGCGAGCGACGCCGATCCTGGCGATTGCGGATTGTGGATTTCGGATTGCGGATTCGTCGATCGAGTTTCGTTTTTCCAATCCGCAATCCGCAATCCGCAATCCGATATTGATCGCCTGTATCTGATGCCCGAGATCTCCATGAATCCCCTCCAGCCCATCCAGCCCCACGAACACGCGGCCCAGCTCCGCGGGTTCGACGACGGGACTCACGTCGGTCAGGGAGACGAGGAGAGACGAGAAGCGCTCGTCGTAGTGCACGGGATCGGCTTCGCAGAGCTTGAGCGTGGGGGCGAGACCGATCGCCTGGCTCACGGTCATCCCCGAGCGGATACCGGCGCGGCGGGCGTGCCGGGAGACTTGCCAGACTTTGCGCGCGTCGTCGGGGGAGAGGACGGCGGCGGGTCCGGTGGTGAATCCGGGGTGGCGGGTTTCCTCGCAGCGCAGGGCGAACTGGGGGATCCAGCAGCAGGCCGCGAGGTCGCTGGTGAGCGGTCGGGGGGAGGGGGAGGAGGTAGTCATTGCGGAAAGGATGCCGGACCCCGAATATATCCCGAAGATTCAAGGACCCGCAAGGATGTGGGAATGACGGTTAAGATGTTGTCTCTATGAGCCCTAGGCGCCAGCCGTCCCTCTTCGACGATGCGCCGTTACCGGAGGCACCTGAGGAGCTGAAAGCCCTCGGGAAAAAGCTTCCGGTCAACGTGCGGTTGGGGACCACCACGTGGACGTACGACGGGTGGAAGGGGACGGTCTACCACCGCGACTACCGGGGGCCCGAGCCGGCGCGTCGTCTCGAGGAGTACGGCCGGTATCCGCTTTTCCGTGTGGTGGGAATCGACAGCGCGTATTACGAGCCGCCCACGGAAGAGACGCTCGCCGCGTACGGCCGGGCGCTCCCCCCGGGATATCCGTGCGTGAGCAAGGTGTGGGACCGGATCACGGTGAAGCGGTTCACGCGGGATCCGCGGTGGGGGAAGGAGGCGGGGCAGGTCAATCCTGATTTCCTGAACGCCCAGTTGTTCAAAGATGCCGTGCTGCTGCCCTATTCGCGGGCGTTCAAGGATCACGCGGGATGTTTCGTGTTCGAGTTTCAAGCGATGCACGGGAAAGATCTGCCTGATCCGTTGAAGTGGGCCGATCAGCTCGATGGGTTTCTCAAGGAGCTGCCGAAGGATTTTCGCTATGCGGTGGAGCTGCGCAACGCCGAGCTGGTGCATCCGATTCATGGGGAGGTGTTGAAGCGGAACGGCGTGGCGCACGTGTTCAACGCGTGGACGGCGATGCCCACGATCGGCCAGCAGCTCCAGCTCTCCTGGGTGTTCCCTGCGTCCTTCACGGTGTCGCGGGCGCTGCTCACGCCCGGCCGGACGTTCTCGGAGGCGGTGAAGCAGTTTCAGCCGTATGACCGGATCCGGGAGCCGGCGCCGGAGATCCGGGCCGATCTGCTGAAGCTGATCGACGAGGCCATCGCACGGCGCCTGGAAGCGTTGATCATCCTGGGGAACCGGCTGGAGGGGAATTCGCCGGGGACGATCCGCGCACTGACGGAGGCGTGGGAGCCGTCGCGTTAGAGGGCGAGCGCGAAGCGAACGCCGCGTTCGACTTGGGCCAGGATGTCCGACGGGAGGGCGCCGACGCGATTCAGTAGTTGTCCCCGGTCGATGGTGACGATTTGCGAAACGTTGATGACGGAGTCTTTCGGGAGACCCGAAACGCGGCGTGGGAGCAGGACGTTCCCCGGCGCATCAATCAGTCGGAGGTTTGAGGTAATGATGGTGCCGATGGTCGTGGCGATGCGAGACGCGTTGAAGCCGTTCGACTGCACGATCACCATGGGGTGCCGGTAGCCGGGTGCTGACCCGAGAGGTTCACCCAGATCGGCCCACCAGATGTCTCCTCGTTGGACTACCACTCGTCACGGGGGATGGCCCGGGCCTGGGCCCGGCGGAGATCAGGGGGGAGGCGACTGTCCTCGGTGCTGTACACGGCATTCAGCCGCTCCGTGACTCGCGCATCCCGCTGTTTGGCGACGAATTCGGCCAGGGCGGTGGCGTAGAGGCGGCTGCGGGACATTCCCAACTTGCGGGCGAGGGCGTCGGCCGAGGTGAAGAGCGGGTCGGGGATGGAGATAGCTGTTTTCATACTTCGAGTATACCGCAGTTATACCATCGAGGGTAGGGACCGGGGTTGGCGCGGGGCGGGGCCCGGGTGGAGTACCGCGGCGGAGGGGAGGGCACTAGATTAGGCTCCCGTTTGTGTTTGGGGCCTGTAGCTCAGGTGGTTAGAGCGCACGCCTGATAAGCGTGAGGTCGGTAGTTCAACTCTACCCAGGCCCATCAGAATTGCGGATTTCGGAATGCGAATTGCGGATTGGACTTAGGGCCGCTTCGGGAGACTGGGGCGGCCTTGGTTTTTCAACCGACTTAGGCCGTGGTGTCGATTCGTGGTGTCGATTCACACACCCCTGATCAGCCTCTTCCGGTGGGCCAACGCCTCCCGCATGGTGTCCTCGTCGGGGCGCTGGTAGCACTTCAACACCGTCTGCGGCTCCTTCCACCCGCCCAGGTAGCACAGATCCTTGAGCGGCGTGTGCTTCATCTCCGTCGCGAACTTCCGGCGGAGACTGTGCCAGCCGAGGCCCGTCTGGTGCGGAATGCCGGCCAACTGCTCCCCCCGTTGCCACCAATCGCGCATCAGGTGGCGGGAACAGGGGTCGCCGGGAGCGACGGGAGCGGGGAACACCCAGGTGTCGCCGATCCTCGGTTCCACCTGGCGGAGCTGCTCGAGTGCTTGTACGCCCGCGGGCGTCAAGATCGTCTGATGCTCGTAGCCGATCTTGTCGTTCTCCGCCCGCCACCGGACCGTGCCGCGTTCCAGGTCGACATCCGACCAGCGCAGCAGCCGAATCGAACCGATCCGATGCCCCGTTTCGTGTGCCACGATCAGCGGGACCGAAACAGGGGACTGACCCGCTCGCTGATCTTCACCAGTGACCGGTACTGCTCGTCGGTGACCACCGGCCGTCGGGGTGTCGGCTCCTTCGGGAACGGCATCCCCTTCAGCGGATTCCGTTCGAGCAGGTAGCCCCCGGTCCCGTCCCCCGCCACCACCGCCCAATTGAGCACGGCCTGGAGGAACTTGAGATCTTGCACGATCACCCGGTCACCGACGGCGCGGCCCCGACTGCGGCCCTTTCGCCGGTCCCCGCCTTCCCGCCGCCATCGGATGAACGCATCCCAGTCCCGGCGGCTGAGGGTGGCCACGTCTCGTTGGGGGCTGAAGCAGGATTGGAACAGTTGCACCGCCCGCCGGTCGTGGCCCCGGCTTCCCGCGCTCTTCTGTGGGCTGACCTCACGTAGGTAGTTGTCAAAGAGCATTTGCAGCGTTAGCGTGGCGCCCGCCGGGGGTTCGCCCTGGCGCAACGCCACCGCCACTTCCTCGGCCTTCGCCTTCGCCTGCTCCTGGTCGCGGTGCCCGAGGGCGATCCGCTTCCGGGTGCGGCCTTCGTACAGCTCGAGAAAGAGGCGGCCGGTGCCGCGGTGCGCGAATACGCGCACTCGGTTACGGCCCCGCTCGCCGGTGGAATAGCTCCACCGTTTGGTCGCGTGTGTCATCGTGTGTCTCCTTTGCTGGAGGTCACGACGGCCCGCGCGATCTGCCCGGGTGTTGCACCGACAAGCTTGGCGGCCGAGGGACGCGCCCGCAACCCGCTTGCCTTGCGAGGGAGGTCTACGGAGCGAATCCGCGGGGCGTTGGGGCGCCCGGCATTGGGGAGAATGCCTTCGCGAACCAGGCGGCCGAGATGCCCCGGGGAGTACCCGGATTCCCGCGCCGCTTCGACGAGCGAGAGCGAGCGTTGGTTATCGCTGCCGAACGCCCCTTCGGCGTCGGCCAGAATCTCCGCAATCAAGCGGGCGGGGTCCACGAGAGACCCCAGGCGCTCCAGGCGTTCCGCCTCGGCGCGCCAGTGGGTCAAGAAGTCCTGCGGCGTCATTCGAGCTGATGACCTACTCGGTCTATCCCTCCCGTTTCAAACGTCCGTGCTTGCCCTCGAGGAACTCTCTCCGAAAGCGTCGCAGCTCCCAGAGCGGGATCATCGAGATCCCTTCTTCGTGGTCATCGCGGAGCAGGCCGTCGCGGACGTAGCGATTGACGCTCATGACGCTCTTGCCCAGGAAGGCGGCGGCCTCGATCTGCGTCAGGTAGCCCCGCGGGCCGATCTCGGTTTCGTACTCCCGGCCCCGGACCTTCCGGACGAGCCAGATCCGGCCGTTCGGGCCTGGGGGGTTCTCCTCGTAGACCGTAATCAGGTCCGGGCGGGCGCGTCCCATAGTGTTATAGCTATCATCTCATTCGTGAATGATCAAGGTCCAACGTGTTACCACCGCCTCGGACGTCCTCTTTCAGTGGCGTTCCACAAAATTCGAAGGGAGGACCAAACCGAGGTTCCAGCCCAGGTTCCAACCGAGGTCTGTCGGGATTCCACGGATATTCCACGGAGGTTCCACGGGGACTCGCGCGGATCATGCCGCAACTGCGCCGAGTACCACGCCGACCGCAGACCGCCGTGCTGCAGCCTGCACGCAACGCATGTTCCAGCATGCGTCACGATGCTTGACGCAGTTGTGACTTGACACGTCGTTTTGCGGGCGGAAACATCCTCTGCACTTTGTGCACCTTGGTTTCCTCGCGCCCGCCGTGGAGCCGTGCATGGCCGTCCCACCCCTCGTCGATCCGCCCGCGTTTCTCATGGGCGACAGCCCCGTGATGGAACGGGTCCGCGCCGACTTGAAGCGACTCGCGGCCGTTCCCTTCCATGTCCGGATCGAGGGCGAATCGGGAACTGGAAAGAGCGTCGCCGCGCATCTTCTCCACTTGATGTCGTCGCGCAGGAAGGGGCCGTTCGTCGAGTGCAACCTCGGCACCCTTACCAACGGGACCGCCGCCGGTGATCTGCTTGGCTCGCGGAAGGGGGCCTATACCGGCGCGGAGGACCGTCCCGGCGTCTTCGAAGTGGCGCACGGCGGAACGGCGTTCTTGGACGAGATCGCCGACGCGCCGCGGGAAGCACAGCGGGTGCTCCGGGACGTCGTGGACACAGGGTGCGTGCGCCGCAAGGGCGAGGTGCGCGGTCGGGAGGTAGATGTCCGCTGCGTCTTTGCGACCAACGCGAACCTGGAGCGCCGGGTGACTGGCGAGCGGTTTCTCCACGACCTCCTGAAGCGGCTTGGCCTCCTCGTCGTGCGAATGCCGTCGCTCGCTGAGCACGGGGAGGACATCCCGCTGCTCCTCACCCATCTGCTGGCGTCCAAGGCGTGGCAAGCGGCGTGTCCCGTGCCCGAGGTCAGCGCTGCCGACCTTGAGCGCTTGCAGGGGTATGACTGGCCGGGGAACGTGCGGGAACTCGGGAAGGTCGCCGAGTATCTCCTGGTCTTCGGTCGCCTCCCGGCGTTGACGAGACGTCGTAAAGGGCGGGGTGCGTGGCGGAGTGAAGTGCCGACCGCCCTCGCCGCGTGTGGCGGTAACCGGGCGCGGGCGGCGCGGCAGTTGGGCGTGAGCCGGCAAGCGCTGCAACATGCGCTCCGGGCGGCGGGCGGGACCGGCCGCGTGTAAAGTTCCGCGAGTTGGCGCCAACTTTACACTTTTTTCGGGTCCGGCCCGAAGTCGTTCCAACCCCTCCAATGAGCTGACCTCACAAAGACTTCTGGTCCCTTCGACTCCTGCTGTTCACCTGGCACACTCCATGCCTTTCCCTGGGCCGACCCTACGCGAGGTCGTCGCCCGGTGGATGCGCCCCTCATCTCGAAGTTGCCCTTGCCCGAGTCGTTCGAGGCGGGCTACCTCGACTACAACGGCATCCTCCCGCTCGAGATCGTCGCCGAGAAACTCCGGGTCGCGATTACGGGTGAGCCGGCGGGCGAAGTCCTCGATGATCTCGAGATGTCGTTTGGCTTGGACCTGGACCTCGTCCCCGTCACGCGCGAGGCCCTGACCGACGGCATCCGACGGGCGTACGCCGCGGCCGAGTCCGTGATCGAGTTGGTGCGGGACCTGGATGCCCAGCTCGGGAGTGGGGGGGAGGGCGCCGAGACCCCCTTCACCGACGCCCGCGATCTCGCCAACCAGCCCCCCGTGATCCGGTTCGTGAATCTCTTGATCCGGGACGCCCACGACGCGCGAGCCTCGGACATCCACTTGGAGGCGACTCGGGAGGGCGTGCGGGCGCGGTTCCGGATCGATGGCGTGCTCGCCGAGGTGCCGAGCCCCCCCAAGGGCTTGCAGGCGGCGGTCGTCTCCCGGGTGAAGCTCCTGGCCGAGTTGGACATTGCCGAGCGCCGGCTCCCGCAGGACGGCCGGATCCGCGTGCGTTTGGAGGAGCGGGAGCTCGATCTCCGGGTCTCGACGGTCCCCACGCTGTACGGGGAGTCCGTCGTCCTCCGGCTCCTCGATCGCGGGGGCCGCCCGGTCGCGTTGGACGAGCTCGGCATGGCGCCCGACACGCTTGACCGGTTCCGGGTGATCGCGCAGCGGCCCCACGGCATCATCCTCGCCACGGGCCCGACCGGAAGCGGGAAGACCACGACGCTCTACGCCGCGTTGGGGCTCCGGGAGCGCACGGCCGAGAAGATCCTGACGGTCGAAGACCCGGTGGAATACCACCTGGATGGGGTCACGCAGGTCCCCGTGAATCGCAAGGCCGGGATGAGCTTCGCGAGCGCGCTCCGGAGCCTCCTCCGCCAGGACCCCGATGTCCTCATGGTCGGGGAAATGCGGGATGCGGAAACCGCCGAGATCGCCATCCAGGCCGCGATGACCGGGCACCTCGTGTTCTCGACCCTCCACACGAATGACGCCTTGGGGGCCGTCCCCCGCCTCGCCGACCTGAAGGTCGAGACCTACATGGTTGCCTCGACCCTCGAAGGAGTCTTGGCCCAGCGCCTGGTGCGCCGGATCTGTCCCGACTGCCAGGAGCGCTATCGACCCGATCCCGCGGCCGTGGCCCTGCTGGCCCAGAAGCCGGTGGGGCACGAGACCCTGCTCCGGGGCAGGGGGTGCCCCACCTGCCGCGGGACCGGCTACCGCGGCCGCGTGGGGATCTTCGAGCTCCTGACGATGACCGAGGAGCTGCGGCAAGCGATTGCGCGCAACGCCGAGGCGGATCGCGTGCGGGAGCTGGCCCTGGCGGGCGGGATGACGACGCTCAAGACCGACGGCTGGGCCAAAGTGCAGGCCGGGCTCACGACGGTCGAGGAGGTGCTTCGTGTCACCGAGCACTAGGCGCGGCTTCACGCTGATCGAGATGCTGGTCGTGATCGTCGTGATTGCGATCCTCGCGGGGCTCGTGGGGCCGATGGTCTTCCAGAACGTGGGCGACGCCAAAGTCAGCGCGGCCAAGGCCCAGCTGGAACTCTTCGGGCTCGCGCTCGATCAGTATCGGCTCGACAACGACTACTACCCGAGCACGGCGCAGGGTCTTGAGGCGCTGCGGACCCAGCCCACAGGGGACCCCGCGGCGCGCAATTGGCGGGGACCGTACTTGAAGAAACTCGTCCCCCTCGATCCGTGGGGGCGCCCCTACCTCTACAAGAGCCCCGGGGACTCCTCCAGGGCGGGCTACGACCTCCTGACCTACGGGCGCGACGGGAAGGTCGGGGGAACCGGTGAAGACGGGGACCTCCGGGAATGACTGCCTTTCGCTACGAGGCGGCGCGCGCGGACGGGGGGACGGTCCGAGGGCGGCTCGACGCGCCGTCGGGACCAGAGGCGGCGGCCATCCTGTCGGCCCGGGGGCTCTATCCGGTTCGCGTGGAAGCGGCGACGGACACCTTGCCCTGGTGGCCCCCGCGCCCCTCGACACGCGCCCGGGCGATCGTGATCCAGAGCCTCGCGACACTCGTGGACGCCGGGCTCCCCTTAGAGAAGGCGCTCCAGGCGACGGAGCAGGTCGCGACGGGACGGCTGCGGGAGGTCCTGCACCGGGCCGCTGAGCGGGTGCGGGAGGGCGCCTCCCTCGGGGCGGCGTTGGGCGCCGAGCCCGGGGTGTTCTCCGGGGTGACACTGGGGCTGATCCGCGCCGGGGAACGGGGCGTCGGACTCGGAGCCGCACTCCAACAGGCGGCGGCCCAGCTCGAGCGGGAGGCCGAGAGCGCCGCTCGGGTGCGCACGGCGCTCGCCTACCCGGCCCTGCTTGCGGTCGCTGGCACCCTCTCCACCGCCGTGATCGTGCTCTTCGTCGTCCCCCGGTTCGCCGCGATCCTCGGAGATCTGGGGGAGACGCTGCCTCGGGCGACCCGGGTCCTGATCGCCGTGTCCGCCCTCGTCCGCCATTACGGGCTGCTCCTCGTGGCGATCGCGGGCGGGGGGGCAGCCCTGATCGGTACGGAAATCACGAAGCACCGTGAGGCGTTCCATCGCGGTCTCCTCCGACTGCCGGTGATTGGCGACCTCCGACTCGGGCTCGCGGCCGCGCGAGTTTCGAGAACGCTGGCCGCGCTGCTCGAAACGGGCACGCCCGCGTTGCAGGCGCTGGCGATTGCCGAGGGGGCCGCGGGCGACGCGGAGGTGACGGCCCGGATCCGGAGGGCCCGGGAGCGGGTGACGGAGGGGGCGCCACTGTCGACAGCGCTGACGGCGACCCACGCGTTGACGCCGGCGGCCCTACAACTCCTCGTGGTCGGGGAGCAGTCGGGACGCGTGGGCCCCGTGCTACGGAAGGCGGCCGACCTCGAGGAATCCCGCGCCGAGCGGACGCTCCGGGTCCTCGTCAGCTTGCTCGAGCCGGCCTTGATCGTGGCCTTCGCTGGGATGGTGGCCTTTGTCGCCGCCGCGCTCCTGCAAGCCGTGTATGCCGTGAGGCCCCAGTGAGTCGTGGCGTGACGCTCGTCGAGCTGCTGGTCGTCCTGGTGCTGCTCGGGCTGCTCTTCGCCGTGAGTGGACTTGCGCTCGCGAGCCTTGGCGTACCTCGTGACTCTGCCCGCGTTCGGGCCCTCGAAGCGGCGCGGGCGAGGGCCATTCGCTCAGGCGTGCCGGTCTCGCTGGTCGAGTCCGCCTCGTCCGTCCTCTTCCTGCCCGACGGCCGCGCACTGGGCCCCGGCGTCGATCCTCTCACCGGAGCGCCCCGTGCGACGCCGTGAGCGGGGGATTGCGCTCCTGGAAGTGCTCGCGGCGATCGTGATCCTTACGATCGCCGGGCTGTCGCTCGTGTCCCTCGTCGCGCAGGCGACGGCGAGCACGGTGACCAGTCGGAGTCGGGAGACCGAACAGGCGGACGAGGATCGGCTCCTCGCCGCCGAAACGCTGCTCAACCGGTCGGACCTGGATCTGCGGCTCGGGACGCGGACCGTGGGGCCCTACGTCGTGACGGTCGAGCGGCCGGAGCGGACGCTCTACCGGATCGCGGTCGATCGGGCCGCGGTCCCTGGGGTCGAGGACTTGGTCACGGTGGTGTTTCGGGAGGTCCGCAATCCGTGAGACGCGGCTTCACGTTGATCGAGGTCATGGTCGCGCTGATGGTTTCGGCCCTGGTGGTCCTCCTCGCCCACCAAGTCTTCACCGGCGTCGTCGACGGGGTCGCGCGCCTCAACGCCGCCCGCGCCGCCCTCGATCGCTCGGCCAACGCGCGCCGCTGGTTGACGGAAGCCTTCGGCTCCCTCCAGGTGGGGGTCGACAGCGCGGGCTCTTTCGAAGGGCACCCGGACCAAGTGGTGTTCTCGACGTGGCAACGGGCTCCTGAAGGTGGTCTCGCTCGGGAGCGGGTGAGACTGCTTGCTGCGGGATCGACGCTGGTGGCGCGGACGCCTCCGGGGACCCTCGGCCTCGCGGACGGTGTGCGAGCCGTGGAGTTCGACTACCTCCTGGAGCCTGGAGCCAACACCACTTGGGCCCGCGAGTGGATCTCCCCGGTGAGCGCCCCCCTCGCCGTGCGGGTCCGGATTGCCTACCTGGGTTCTCCCGAGCGCACCGACACGCTCCTCCTCCTGATCGGGGGCCGGGGATGAGACGCGGGTTCGCGCTGCTCGCGGTCCTCTGGGTCATCGTGGCCCTGAGCGCCATCGTCGGTCTCGGCGTCGGCGCGGTGCGTCTGGGGCAGATGACGTCCGCCAATCGGGTGTTCCTGACACGAGGGCGGTGGGCGGCCGAGGCGTGTCTCGCCATCGCGGAAACCCGGTCCAGCGCCCACCGCTTGGGCGACACAGCTACGGTGGACCTGGGCCGCGTGACTCATTGTGCGTGGCGGGTGGACGACCCCACGGCCCGCCTCAATGTCAACACGACCCCCGTCTCGGTCCTCGAGCAGCTCGCAGACCAGCTCGGCGTCCCGCCGGCCCTGATGGATACGCTCGTCCTCCATCGCCCGTACCAGGACACCGCCCAGGTTCGAGTCGTCCTGACCCCTGACCCTCGACCCCTGCCGTTCCTCACGACCGATGGCCCCGGGACTATCAATGCCAACGCGGCATCCGCGGCGGTCCTGCACGTCATTCCGGGTCTGGGCCCCCAAGCGGTCGAGGCGCTTGCCGAGGCCCGGCGGCTGGGCCAACCGATCAGGAGTCTCGATCAACTCGTCAGCGCCGCGCCGGGCGACCGACCGGCCCTGCTCGGCCACTACGCCGACCTCGCGGCGCTCCTCACGTTCTCGCCGCCCCAGTTACTCGTCACCGCGACCGGCTGGGTGGAGGGAGTCGGAGGGCCGGATGGCCTCCACGCCACCATCGACGAATTAGTCGTCCCCCTGCCTGATCGCCTGGCGGTGATCCGGAGGCGGATGTGGTGAGCCGCCGAGTGCTGGGACTGGCGGTGAGTGCGCAAAGGGTCTCGGCCGCCCTTGTGGACGGGAAGGCGCTTCGCTGGGCGGGTAGCGCGGAGTACGCCTCGCTCGCGGACCTGGCCGAGGTGATCGCGCGCCTCGCGGGCGAGGCGGGAAGGCCCGTGAAGCGGGTCCGAGTCGGGCTCGCGCGGGACGTCGTGCAGGTGCGGAGCCTTCACCCGGCACCGCCTCTCAAGGCCCGGGACGTGTCACGCTACGTGCGGCTCGAGCACGCGCGGCTCTTCCGGAAGAATGGCGTGCCCCTCGTGGTGGATGGCGCGCTGGTGGCGGTGGCGAAGGGGGATCTCGCTGTGTGGGCGGCGGCCGTGGGAGAGCCACTCCTCGTGGCCATCCTGGACGGCTGCCGCCAGGCAGGTCTCGAGGTCGAAGCGATGGCGCCGACCTCCGATACGTTGCCCGCCGCCCTCGACCTCGAAAACGGTACCACGGAGATCGCCCTCGCCGACGGTTCCTCGACGGAGCGGCTCGCCCTGGGCGTGCACGGGATGGTGTGGCAGAGCCGGTGGAGCCGGGAGGAGAAGCCCGTCACCTGCGCCTGGACTCCCGCGCTCGGCCAACTGAACGGAGACGCGAGCGCCGTTGCGCCGGCCTATGCCGCCGGGGTGCGACTGCCGGTGCTGGCCCTCTTTCCCGACGGTCATCGGGCGGCGACGCGGCGGCGAGATCGGCGGCGCGTGGGCATGGTGGCGATAGCGGGGCTCATGCTCTGGTTTCTCGCGGGGGCGGTGTACGTGGGACGGCTGTCCCTCACCGACTCGCGAGCCACCACGCTCCTGCATGCCTTTCGGGGCGCCGCCGATACGGCGCTGGCCGAGCGGCGGGAGCTGGATGAAGCGGAGGCGACCTTGGCGACCATCGATCGTGCCCGCGCCGAGCGGTCGCAGACCTTGCGACTCGTCGCGGGCCTGACGCGGGCGCTCCCCGACTCGATCACACTGATTGCGCTGCAGGTCTCCGCGGCAAGCGAGGTACGCTTGACGGGGTATGCGCCGCAAGCGGCGGCCGTCCTGGCCCGGGTGGGCCGCGTTCCCGGCCTGAGAGACGCCGGCTTCGAGGGTGCGGTGACGCGGGAAGTGATGGCGGGCGTGGGGGAACGCGACCGCTTCACGATCGCGGCGAAGGAGTCACGACCATGAGCCGCATCGGATCGCGCGACCGTCGGGCGCTCCTCCTCGGCTTGGGGGCGGTCGTCTTGGCGCTACTGGCCTTTCGCGGCGTCCCGCTGGCGGTGCGGGGCGTCGACGGCCTGCGAGACCGGGCGGCGGGCCAAACGGCGACGCTCGCCCGGGTGGAGGACGTGGTGCTCCGCGGACCCGCCGTCCGAGACTCGTTGACGGATGCCCTGCAAGGAATCGTGAGCCTCGCGCCCGAACTGGTGGACGGGACCACGGCGGCCGACGCCCAAGCCAGCCTCTCGGGGCTCGTCTCGCTCGTGGCCAATCGGCATGCGCTGAAAGTCCTCCGGGCCGACGCGCTGCCCGACTCCGCAGTAGGGGTCTTTCATCGGGCGGCGATCCACGCGGAGCTCGAGGGGGACCTGGGCGGCGTGACCGCGTTCTTACGGAGCATCGAAACGGGCGAACCCCTCCTGACGGTGTCCAGCATCTCGCTCGAGACGCCCGATCCCCTCTCGTATCGCCGGACGCCCGAGGTGCTCCATCTCTTCGCGGACGTGTCAGGCTACTACCTACCGAGGGACAAGTAGTGAGGGGGCTGGGGATGGGCGATTGGGGCTCGGGCGTCTGGCTCCTTTCAGGAATCGCTGCTCTAGTCGGGAGTCTGGCGGTGCGGACGGTCCCGCCGCCGGCACTCCCTGCGCTTCGGCCGACCGTGGTGCCGTCAGCGGTGAGCACGCCGTACCCGGCGGACTCGCTGGCGCGCGCGGTGGTAACGCGGGACCTCTTTCGAAGCGACCGACGGCCCGCGGGAGTTCCGTACGATCCCCTGCGTGGGGCGGTAGCACTGCCAGATGGACCTCCCAAGCCGCAGCTCACCCTGACTGGGGTGGTGTGGGGGGAGGTACCGGAAGCAGTGATCGAAGGGCTTCCCACGACGGACCGTCCTCGCGTGGTCAGAGCCGGGGACGTGGTGGGGGGGCTTGCGATCCGGCACATCGGGGAGGGCAGCGTCGTCGTCGTGGGCATGGATACAACGTGGACTCTCACTGTGAGGGTACCGTGGAAATAGGAGCCAGACGGTTAGACGGTTGGGCGGTTAGGGGAGCACTTGCGCTGGCGGCTTCCCTAGCCGTCTACCCGTCTAGCCGTCTTGTCGGGCAGGATACGACGTCAGTGCGGAGCGCCCACGACTCCGTCCAGGTCCGGTTCGTGGATACCGACCTGCGCGCGGTCATCCAGGCCCTCGGGCACTATCTGCCGAAGCCCGTAATCGTGGGGGCGATTCAGCCGACGCGCGTTTCGCTCGAGACACCCACGCCTGTCCCGCCGCAGGAGCTGCCGTCCCTGCTGAGGACCATCATCGAGTCCCAGGGGCTCGCATTCGACGAGGACTCGGTGGCGTTCCGGGTCGGGGTGAAGCCCCCGCCCGTAGCGACTCCCCCGACTGTCGGATCGGGGCAGGCAGGCCAGGGACCGCCCGTGCAGCTTTTCGTGATCCGGCTGAAGCACGCCCGGGCAGGGGATGTGGCCGCGACTGTCAACCAACTCTTTGGAGGGACGGGGGAGTTTTCAGGCGCTGGTGGCCTCTCTACCGGAACGCTCTCAGACGAACTGCGCCGCAATCGAGTCCCGTATCAGGGCAATGGCACGGCACCCTCGAGCCCTCCGCCTGGGGCCTCGTTCCGGGGGAGTGTCACCATCGTGCCCGACGAGCTCACCAACTCGCTGCTTGTGCGAGCCTCCCCCGCCGACTTCGATGTCTTGAAGCAGGCGGTGGACCAGCTCGACATTCGGCCACTACAGGTGTTGATCGAGGTGCTGATTGTCGAGGCGCAGCACAACCGCAACTTCTCCATCGGGACGAGCTTCCTGGTACCACCGCAATCCATCGACCATGGCACCGGCACCGCGCAAGGGAGCACGACCGGTGGGAGCCTTGGCGACTTCGTCCTCCAGCTGCTGAACGTGGGGCATGCGAAGGTTGATGCAACCCTCACGGCTGCGGCGAGTCGGGGGGACGTGCAAATCATCTCACGGCCGGTGTTGCTAGCCTCGAACAATACGGAGGCCCACATCCTGGTGGGCTCCCAGCAGCCGTTCATCCAAGTCAGCCGCAGTCTCCCGACCGACACCCCCACGCGCGACCAAGTCGTGCAGTACGAACCGGTGGGGACGAAGCTCACCGTCCGGCCGACGATCAACGAAGACGGGTATGTGTCCCTGGTGATCCAGCAGGAGGTCAGCTCAGCCACCGACCAGACGGCGTTTGGTGCCCCTGTGATCTCGACTCGCGAAGCCTCGACACAGGTGCTGGTCAGGGATGGACAGACCATCGTTCTCGGTGGCTTACGTGACCAGGAGCACGATCAAACTCAGGGTGGGGTCCCGATCCTCTCGTCCATCCCCCTCCTCGGTGGCCTCTTCGGAAGTGCGAGCCGGACGCGCAACCAAACCGAGTTCTACCTGTTCTTGACCCCACGCATTCTCCGCACGGACGCCGATGCCGACAGTGCGACGGCCCCCCACTTGCCCGCAGGGAAACAGCAGTGACCGACGCGTTTGAAGCGACCCTGGTCGGCGCTAACGGCTGCCCGCCCATCATTGGAGTCTCTGATGCGCTCCGGCGGGCCGTGCACTTGGCCCAGCGCTTTGCCCAGACGGATCTCCCGATCCTGATCCTTGGACCTACCGGGACGGGTAAGGAGCTCCTGGCTCAGCACATTCACCACTGGAGCGGGCGTCGAGGCTCCCTGGTCGATGTGAACTGCGCCGGCCTTCCCAGGGACTTGGTTGACGGGTGGCTCTTTGGCCACCGCAAGAACGCTTTCACCGGCGCGGGAGAAGCGGCCGTGGGGCTCGTAGAGGCGGCTGCCTGTGGGACACTCTTCCTTGACGAGATATGCAGCCTTCCCTGGGAGGCACAGGCAAAACTCCTGCGGGTCCTCGAGACCAAGGAAGTGCGCCGAGTGATGGAGGTTGGGAAACGTCCCGTCTCTTTCGGCGTGGTCGCGGCCGCTCAAGACGACCTGGAGACTGCCATCCGGCGAGGCGCCTTCCGACGGGATCTCTATCAGCGCTTGGCTGGAGCCATCCTGCGCCTGCCGCCGCTGAAGGAGCGTCCGCAGGACATCCTGCCGTTGGCGGCGCACTACGCGGGTCTTGTGGGACGGCGACTCGATACCGGCTCCACCGAGGTCTTACAGCGTTATCTTTGGCCTGGAAACGTCCGTGAGCTTGGGGCGACCGTCCGTCGGGCGACGCTGCTTGACGATGGGCCACTTATCACCGCGGCAGCACTGGCAGAGTCCATCGCCCTCGGAGCCCTGACCCCGGCTGGTGACCATCGCGCAGCCAGGTCGCGGTGGGACGACGAACGCATTAGGGCCGAGACGATCGCTGCCCTGGAGGCTGCTCGGTGGGTGACGGGGAAGGCAGCTCGGAAGCTCGGGATCCATCGCACGACCTTGTTTCGTCGGGCGCGGCGTTTGGGGATACCGATGCCGGAGAAGAGGACCTGAGCGGTTGCGTGGTTGCGCGTGGTTGCGCAACCAAGTCTCTGCAACCGCAACCAACGCTCGCCGCTAAGTCGTTGCGTGCCAATGGACACCTACTCTCAAGAGACGGCACGGCCCCTGCACTTACGGGGA
>DATEGY010000004.1:0-2015 GCA_035279865.1 Gemmatimonadales bacterium
CTGGGCGTGAGCGAGACCGTCATGCTCACGGGAGACCGCGAGGCAGCGGCGCAGGTGATCGCCGCGCAGGCCGGCATCCGTACCGTTCGCGCGGGCCTCCTTCCCGCCCAGAAAGTGACTGAGGTCCTGGAGCTGAAGAAACGGGATCCCCGGCGCGTCCTGGTCATGGTGGGTGACGGCATCAACGACGCGCCTGCACTAGCGGCCGCAACGGTCGGCATCGCCCTCGGCGCGCACGGCGTGGCCGCTTCGGCCGAGGCGGCGGACATCGTGGTGCTGGTCGACGACGTCGCCCGGGTGGGCGACACGATGGCGGTGAGCCAGCGCATGCGCCGGATCGCCCTGCAGAGCATTCTGGCGGGGCTGGGCGTCTCGAGCGCGCTGATGGCCGTGGCGGCCACGGGGCACCTGGCACCGCCCATCGGCGCGCTCCTGCAGGAAGCGTTGGACGTGGCCGTCATCCTGAACGCTCTCCGGGTCCGCCGCGGATAGGGGACGCACACCCCCGGAGCTGAAGACGAGATGAAGAAACCCCGAGCCCCCTGTGGCGTCCCTTCCCGCGGATTTTAAGAATCCCTCATCTGGTCCCGGGCACGTTGGTGATGACCCGAAACGACCGAGGCCCTCATGCGCGTTGCCGAATTGATGCGGACCAATCTCAGGACTGTCGCTTCCGAGGCCACAATGGCTGACGCCGTCTGCCTCCTGGCCGACGCGCGGGTGTCCGCCCTGCCCGTGGTGGATCGCTTCGGGCGTGCCGTAGGCGTTCTCACCACCCGGGACGTCCTGGAGGCGGAGCGGGATGCCGCAGACCGGGAGCGGCTCCTGGAGGAGACCCCGGTCCTCGAAGTGATGACCCCCTGGGCCGCGACTATCGGCCCGAACGCCGACATCCGGGACGCAGCCCGACAGATGCTCTATCTCGACGTCCAGCGGCTGTTCGTGGAGGAAACGGGCGCGCTTGTAGGGGTAATCTCGCAGACCGACATCGTCGGGGCGGTGGCGACCGTCGGGGTTTGAGCCCTAGCCGGGCCACCGGGGGGCTCCCACTTTTAAGGAAGTATGAAGAGGACGCCCCGGCCCACTGAATCCGGCAGGCGGAGCGGCGGCGCCGCGGACGCGGCGCGTATCCGCGATCGCTTTGAGCGCTTGTTGTCCGCGGGCGTCGAAGTCTTCTCCCAGCGCACCCTCAATGAAGTGCTCCAGAAGGTGGTGGACGTCGCCAGGGAAGTGGTCGGGGCACGCTACGCCGCCCTGGGGGTCCTCTCGACGGACGGGGAGTCGCTCTCCGAGTTCGTGACCTCGGGAATGACCGTGGAAGAACGCGCGAAAATCGGCGCCCTGCCGGTGGGCCACGGACTGCTCGGCATGGTGATCCGCCGTCCCAAGCCGCTCCGCGTCACCGACATCATCAAGCATCCGAAATCCGCGGGGTTCCCGTCCCATCACCCTCCCATGCACTCCTTCCTGGGGGTACCGGTGCTGGCCCGGGGGAACAAGGTGTTCGGCAATCTCTACCTGACCGAGAAACTGGGCGCTCCGGAGTTTTCCGAAGAAGACGAAGCGATCGCCATCCTTCTGGCGTCTTCGGCCGCGGTGGCGATCGAGAACGCGAGGCTGGTGGAGGAGACGCAGAGCCTGCTCTCCCAGGTCCAGAGCATGCAGCGCCAGCGTGATCTCTTTTTCGCGATGATGAACCACGAGCTCCGTAATGCGCTGACCGGCGTCTTCGGGTGGGCAGAAATGCTGGTCCGCGGGCGGGATGGGGCTCCCGTCCCGAAAGCGGCGCGCGAAGTATACGAGGGGGCGGAGCGGACCATCGAGCTCCTGAACAACTTCCTGGACCTCACCCGGCTCGACGCCAACCGGGTCAGGCCCGTGGTGCGGGAGCTGGACCCCGCCCAGGTGGTGGAACGGGCGTGCGCGAGTGTCCGACTCGCGGCCGAGTCCAAGCAGGTGAAGTTGGCCACTTCCTGCCCGCCGGACCTTCCTCACCCGAACACCGACCAGGTCCG
>DATEGY010000005.1:0-2056 GCA_035279865.1 Gemmatimonadales bacterium
TGATCCGGATGTTCTCGTTCGGCGCGTGACCGTTGCTGTGCGCGTAGCCGACCCCGGAGCCGATCGTCGGGATCCCCCGTTCGCCGGTGAGCACGTGCTGGGGGCCGGTCCCGGCCATGGACGGGTACACGTGCGGTTCGCGATTGTAGATCCGCCGCACGCTCTCGGAAACGATCTTGACGATCTCGGCGGACATCGGGGTCTTGGCCGGATCTTCATTTCCGCGCGCGCGCGCGCTGATGTCCGCGAAGCCATGCTGAGCCAGGTGCGCCTTGACCTTCTGGAAGATATCGTCGCCGCGCTGGTTGGGCACGAGCCGGAAATCCACCTTCGCCACCGCGCGGCGGGGAAGGACCGTCTTGCTTCCCGGTCCGCCGTACCCGGAGGTGATCCCGCAAATCGTGCAGGTGGGTTGAAACAGGTTCCGCTTCAGCAGCTCGACCCCGGAGACCCCCAGCAGGTAGTGGTCGAGGCCGTAGTCCTTGAGCTGAGCCGCATCGTCCCGCAGGAATGCGATGCGGCGCAGTTGGGCCATCTCGTCCTCGGTGGGCTCCACCACATCGTCGTAGAACCCGTCGATGAGCACCCGCTCGTTCCGGTCCTTGAAGGTCGACAACGCCCACACCAGCCGCCACGCGGGATTCGGGACGATGGTGGCGATCGAGGAGTGGAGGTCCCGGGCGGCCCCCTCCGCCTCCAGCTCGACGTAACAGATCCCCTTCACCCCGAGGGCCAGCACAATGTTCTCCTGGATGTCGCGGGATCCGGACTCCCAGATGCACGCGTCGGCCACGACGAGGTCCCGGTGCTCTCGGACGAACGTGGGGAGATTGACGCTGCCGATCTCCTCCTCCCCCTCGACGACGAACCGGACGCTCACCGGAAGTTCCCCCAGCGCGTGGAGCATCGCGTCGACCGCGCAAATCCGCGCCACCAGATTGCCCTTGTTGTCCGCGACGCCGCGGGCGAAGATCTTCCCGTCGCGCACCGCCGCGGCAAACGGCTCGCTCTCCCACTCCTCCAGCGGTTCCGGCGGCTGGACGTCGTAGTGGTTGTAGAACATCAAGGTCCGCGGGGTCTTCCCCTTCACCTCGCCGTAGACGACGGGCGCACCGCCCCGCACCGGCACGATCCGGGCGCGGATGCCCGCTTCTGCCATCAACCCCTCCACCCTCTCGGCGGTCTCGGGGAGGCCGATCCCCTGGGCGGCGATGCTGGGCTGCCGGCACAGCTCGCGCAGCAATGCGATGTACTCGTCCTGGTGCGCGTCGATGTACTGGAGCACACGGTCCATAGAAGCTCCTTGTCTCCTGACCGATCTAAGGGGATTATCGACACATTCCAGGGCGGGGACGGGGTTCCCTGCGGGCCGGGCGGCGATCCACCGCCCGCGCGGCGCAGCGCCACGGGGCGATCCTTCATCCGGGCTTCCGAAGCGCCGCACTACCGAGGCCGGCCGCCGTCCGTCCGCGGCGGACCGGACGGCCCTGGGGCGGCACACGCCCGCACGCGCCGGCGACGAGCCCGCGGAGGACCATCGACGAGCGGCAGCGTCGGCAACACCCGGCCGTCGGGCGCCGGAGCGGCGGGCGGGCGATCCAGGCGGGTCACCACCCCGCGCAGCCCGGCGAGCAGGGAAGCGACATCGACCTCTCGGTGCACCGGCGAGTACGGTTCGAGCTTGGCGATCGCCTTCTGCAAGAGGGTCCTGGTGCCGTGCACGTTGCCCTTTTCCATATGGTAGCAGCCGGCGGCCGCCTGGACGAGGCCGTGATAGAAGGCCCGCTCGGCATCGGGAGCCGTGCGCCAGACGCCCTCGAGGTACTCATGGCACTCGAAAAACAGGCCGGCGTTGAACAATGCCGCCGCACGCCAGATCTCCTCGGGCAGGCCGGCCCGCTGCGACGACACGAGCAGCCGCTGGGCGACCATCGCGCGGGCCGCCTGCCGGCGCAGGTAGGACGCAAACGGCCGGAAGGGCGCGGACAGCGCGATCCGATCCGCCCCCGCCGATCCGTCGAACAACCCGGTCCCGAGCAGCGTCCGCGCCGCATCG
>DATEGY010000006.1:0-3452 GCA_035279865.1 Gemmatimonadales bacterium
CATCGAAGGCGAAGAGGTGGTCGCCGACCTCGCCAAGATGCCGCATCTCCTGCTGGCGGGGCAGACGGGGTCCGGGAAGTCGGTAACCATCAACACCATCATCACCAGCCTCGTGTATTCGCATCCGCCCGAGCGTCTCAAGCTGCTGATGATCGACCCCAAGATGGTCGAGCTCTCGATGTACGCCTCCCTGCCGCATCTCGGATTGCCGGTGGTGACCAATCATCACAAGGCGGCCACCGTGTTCAAGTGGGCCGTCTGGGAGATGGACCGCCGCTACAAGCTCCTGCACGCCAATCACGCGCGGAACGTCATCGACTTCAACAAGAAGGTCCTCGAGAAGAAACCCCTTAAGGGACCACGCGAGACGCTGGCGACGCAGGCCGGAGTGCAGAAGGAGCTCCCCTTCGACGGCGAGTACGCCGACGGCATTCTGCCGTACATCGTCCTGATCGTCGACGAGCTGGCGGATCTGATGCTGACGGTACAGGGGGAGATCGAGACGCCCCTGGCGCAGCTGGCGCAGAAGGCGCGGGCCATCGGTATTCACCTTCTGCTCGCGACCCAGCGACCCTCGGTGAACGTCATCACGGGTGTGATCAAGGCCAATTTTCCGTGCCGGATCGGATTCCGGGTGGCCTCGAAGGTCGACAGCCGGACCATCCTCGATCAGAACGGTGCCGAGTCGCTCCTGGGAAATGGAGACATGCTCTTTCTGCCGCCGGGGAAGAGCGAGCCGGTCCGGGTGCAGGGCGCCTACATCTCGACCGACGAGACTGAGCGGCTCATGAAGTGGTTCGACGACCACCGGGCGTCCCAGGAGCCCACGTCGGTCATCGAAGCGCAGGTCGACGCGATCCGCGCGCAGGAAGTCGCGGAAGCCGGGGGTGGCGACGGCGAAGGTGGCGACGTGGGGGAGCGGGATCCTCTCTTCCGGCAGGCGGCGGAAGTCTGCATCCAGAACCAGCTGGGTTCCACGTCACTGTTGCAACGCCGCATGAGCATCGGCTACGGCCGCGCCGCGCGAATCATCGATCAGCTCGAGATGGCAGGCGTGCTCGGCCCGGCGAACGGGTCGAAGCCGAGAGACGTGCTCGTCGGGCTGGAGGATCTGGATGAGATAGTAGGAGCATAAGGCGTCAAGAGACAAGGCGTCGAGAGACAAGGCGTCGAGAGACAAGGCGTCGAGAGACAAGGCGTCAAGAGACAAGGCGTCAAGAGACAAGGCGTCGAGAGACAAGGCGTCGAGAAGCAATACGTAGAATGACGGCGGATGTCTTATTTCGTACCGCCACGCGTAAAATCGGTTATGTGAGACGGCTCGCCTGGAGTACGTTGTCCCCGTGAGCTCCGGGGTACGAAGTGATCCAGAGACCTGGGATGATCCGCGGCACCGGGAAGGCCTGGCCGGCGAGCTGCAGGCGATCGAGTACCTGGTCAGTCAGGGGTGGGTATTGATCGCGCACCGGTGGCGGGTCGCGCGGATCGAGATCGACCTGGTGATGCGTCGGGGCAAGCTCGTCGCCTTCGTCGAGGTGAAAACCCGGCGAGGAGATGCCTTCGGGAGCGCCTTCGAGGCGGTCACCGGTGCCAAGCGTCGGGAGATCGTCAAAGCAGCCCGGGCCTGGATTGACCGGTGCGGTGCCCCCGATGATATCTATCGGTTCGACTGTATCGCCATACAGAGCAACAAGTTGACGCACCTTGAGGACGCGTTCCGGCCCGGTTGGCGGTAAATCGGACTTCGGCTTATATTCGGTGCCTCACTTTAGACGAGGCGCTCTACCCATGCTGACGAGGACCCCCGTGGCGGCCGACCCCCAAGAAACACCGAAACTGTCCGACGACCGTCGGAAGGCGCTCAACCTCGCCATCACCCAGATCGAGAAGAGCATCGGGAAGGGTGCCATCATGCGGATGGGGGCGGACGCTCCCCGGGTCCGCGTGGACGCGATCTCCACCGGCGCCATCAACCTCGACGCGGCCATCGGTATCGGCGGCATTCCGCGGGGCCGGGTCACGGAGATCTTCGGGCCGGAATCGAGCGGCAAGACCACGCTGGCGCTGCACGTCGTGTCGCGGGCGCAGCGGGCGGGGGGTGCGGCGGCGTACATCGACGCCGAGCACGCCCTGGATGTCGAATACGCCAAGAAACTGGGCGTCGACATCGACAACCTCCTGGTCTCCCAGCCGGACACCGGTGAGCAGGCGCTCGAGATCTGCGAGATCCTGGTCCGGTCGGGCGCCGTGGACGTCGTGGTGGTCGACTCGGTGGCCGCGCTGGTCCCCAAGGCGGAAATCGAAGGCGAGATGGGCGACTCGCACATGGGGCTTCAGGCCCGGTTGATGAGCCAGGCCCTCCGTAAGCTCGCCGGCGCGATCAACCGCTCCCGCACCGCCGTGATCTTCATCAACCAGCTCCGCGAAAAGATCGGCGTCATGTTCGGCAACCCCGAGACCACCACGGGCGGCCGGGCGCTCAAGTTCTACGCCTCCGTGCGGCTGGATGTCCGGCGCATCGGCCCCGTGAAGGAGCGGGAGACGGTGATCGGGAATCACGTCCGCGTGAAAGTGGTGAAGAACAAGGTGGCGCCGCCGTTCCGTCAGGCCGAGTTCGATCTGATGTTCGACGAGGGCATCAGTCACGAGTCCCGGCTGGTGGACATCGCCGCCGAGGCCTGGATCATCGAGAAGGCCGGTGCGTGGTATGCTTACGGCAAGGAACGGATCGGGCAGGGCCGCGAGAACGCCAAGATGTATCTGAAGGACCACCCCGAGATGGCGCTGGAGATCGAGGCCAAGGTCAAAGAAGTGCTCGGCATGAAGAGCGGGGGGGCGGCTGGGACCGCCGAATCGGCCTCCGATGAGGAGGCCCCCGCGGCGGAGGAGTAGTGCCCGTCTGCACCGGACTCGCCCCCGATCCCCGCCGCCCCGGCTACCGCGTGGTGGAAGTGGACCGGGGGCGTTTCGCGTCCCTCCCCGACGATGCCCTCCGGCCCCTCGCCCTCACCGTGGGCACCGAAGTCACGTCGGAGATCCGCGCCACGCTGGACCTCCTCGCCGAGGTGGAAGGGGCGTATCAAGCCGCGGTCCGGCTGGAGGGGCTCCGGTCCCACGCCAAACGGGACCTGCGGCTGCGGCTCCTGCAGAAGCAGCACCGGGGGGAAGCGGTGGATCGGGCCATCGCCCGTCTCGAATGGGCCGGCATCGTGGATGACCGCCGTTTCGCCGAGACATTCGCGAGAGCCAAGGTCGCCCGGGGGCGGGGGCCCAGCCGGGTACTGCGCGACCTCCTCACCCAGGGTGTGGATCGAAAACTGGCGGAGCGGGCGGTGGCGGCCGCCGTGGAGCAGGAGGGCGTGGACCCGGTGCAAGCCGCCCGGCTGGTGGCCGAGCGTCGGGTCAAACAGATGACCGGCCTCCCCCCGGCCACGAGACGCCGGCGCCTGATG
>DATEGY010000007.1:0-3402 GCA_035279865.1 Gemmatimonadales bacterium
ACCAGCACGAACACGTCGTACAGTGCGTGCGTCCACGCCGTGATCCCGAATCCCCGCAACAGATAGAGCGCTGAGAAGAACACGCCGGCGAGGGTGCGGTAGACGAACGAATAGAGCGTGAGCTGGTCCCCGTAGGCCCCCACGTAGTGAATGGCGGAGAAGAGCAGGGCCCCCACTGTCACGGCGATGATTCCCGAGAGCCGCGCACTCCAGCCGAGCAGCCGGTGTCCCGCCCAGGCCAGGACGCCGACGATGATGACCCGGAAGAGCAACTCCTCGTAGAGCCCGGCGCCGAGGGAGAGCATGAGCCGGACGGGGAGCGGGGTCTGGCCGATCTGGCCGAGGGCCAGTCCCACGGCGCCGAAGAGATGGGACGTAATCCCTCCGACCAGCACGCCGCAGAGGATCGCGAGCCCAAGGGTTTCGAGGGACATGCCGAAGAAGACCACCTTCGACAAGTGGCGCCCGTGGCGCCGCAGGTCCCGCCCGACCAGAAACAGCCCGAGCACAATCAGCGCGATCTCGAACACCATCGGGCCGCGCCGTCCCAGCAGCTCCGCGAACAGACTCTGGAGGATGACGTCCGCCCCGTTCCGGATGTCGCCGCCAGGGCCGCCGGACACCGCGAGCGACAGAATCTCGTACCCGATGAACAGGGGCAGGGCGAAGAGGAGGCTGTACCGGGGAGCCTGGGAGAGCTGCCAGTACCGCGCCGGGGCGGTTGCGGTGGTCGTCATAGGCACCTGAAGGTAAACGAATGACGGTGCAACTTTGTGTCACGAACGATCGTAGGGCACACCACTTCGCGAATGCTTCCTCTCTTTCTTGCCGTCGGCCTCGTGGCCCTCCCGCAGACACCCGACACCGCGACCTACCTGGACGCGACTGCGCGGGTACTCGTCGAACGCGCCCGCGCGGCCCGGAGGGACCAGGCGGCGGGCATTCTCGCCTACAGCGCCACCGCCAAAGAGCGAATCTACTTCGGCATGCGGGCTCTCCGCCGGGACCGCGTCTTCTATCACAGTGAGACGGCTGCTCGAGTGCGTTGGCACCGCATCGGGCATGACTCGGTCGAAGTCCTGGGCGCGCGGGAGGGGATACCGATCGCCCTGCCGCACGACGAAGTCCCCGACGACATCCGGCACGACGCCCCCGATCTGCTGTGGAACCCCTCGTCGGACCGGATGAGCTTCGGCGATGGGGACAATTTCGTGCACCACCCCCTGGGGGACAGCGCCGCGGCGGACTACCGGTACCAGTCGGGCGATACGACCTCGATCATTCTGCCGAATGGCGTCGAGATCCAGCTCTACGAGCTGAAAATCATTCCGCGCCGGCCCGACCCGCACCTGATGGCGGGATCCATCTGGATCGAAGCCAAGGGGTACTCCATGGTACGGGCGCTCTTTCAACTCGCGCGCCCCTGGGATCTGGAGCTCGATCTGGATCGCGAGTCGGGGGAGAACGTGAGCAGCCACATCCCGGGGTTCCTCACGCCCATTCGTGCCGAGTTGAAGTACGCGACGGTCGAGTTCTCCCTCTGGAAGAATCACTGGTGGGTGCCGCGGCTTCAGTCGATCGACGGAACCGGGACGGCCGGCTCCATCGCTTCATTTCCGCTGCGTTTCGAGATCGCGTATTCGGACTACCAGCTGGACGGCGACACGACGGAGCACACGCCTCCCCCTGTCGCCAGGCTCGACTCGGCCGTCGCCGACTCGCTCTGGAAGCGTTGCAGTAGTGACTCGACCGGGAGCATCGCCTGTCATTGCCACGACCACCAATGCCATGAGGTGACGGTCGTGTTGCCGGCCGACACCCTCGCGCTGCTGACGAGTCCCGATCTTCCGCCGTCGTTTGTGACGGATGAATCAGCGCTCACGACACGCTCCGACCTGGACGACATCCTCGCCGACTTGCACCTGCTGCCGGGATCCGGCTTCGCGGAACCCGCCAGGGTCCGCGCCCTCTGGCAGGCGCCGGGACTGCTGCGCTACAACCGCGTCGAGGCGCTCTCCCTCGGCGCCCGCGCGGATCTCCCGGTTGGTCCGCTGGCGGTGGACGGGACGCTGCGGATCGCCACGGCGACGGGGCAGCCGGACCTGGACGTCGGGCTCACCCGGAAGACTCAGGATCTCTCGGCCCGCTTCGGCGCGTATCGGCGGCTCACGTCGGTGGACCCGGATGCCCACTCCCTGGGATTCGGCAACTCTATTCAAGCACTGGCCCTGGGTCGCGACGACGGCGACTACTTTCGAGCGGCCGGTGTCGACGTCGACGTGAAACCGGCGCTCACCGAATCTCAGTCTTACGAGTGGCGGCTCTATGCGGAGCACCAGTTCGCGGCCCCGTTCGGGAGCGACGCCAGCCTGGGCCACCTGCTCGACCGCGACCGGATCTTCCGTCCGGAGATCCACGCCGACCGGGCCGATCAGATCGGGACCACTCTGCGCCTTCGCGGAGATCTCCCGCTGAATCAGGGCCGGGCGGCGCTCGGCGGCAACGTGGACATGGACCTCTCGGTGGGGACGTTCACCTTCGCGCGCCTGGCGGTCACCGGCAGGGCCACGGCGCCACTCCCCGGCCCGTTTCAAGGAGCCGTCGAAGTGTCCGGTGGCGCGTCGGACGGGCCGGTGCCGGTGCAGAGCCATTGGTACCTCGGCGGCCCCACCACCCTGCGGGGATACGGGGGCGATGCGGCCGACGGGACCGCCTTCTGGCGGGCTCGAGCGGAGCTGGGGCTCGGCATTCCCGGCGCGCGGCTGGCGCTGTTTTCGGATGCGGGCTGGGCGGGATCCGGGCGGTCCGCCTTCACGGCCCACCCCCTGATCTCCGCGGGGGTGGGGGCGAGCTTCCTGGACGGGCTCTTCCGGCTGGATCTGGCCCGCGCACTCACCTTCACGCGCGGGTGGAGACTCGAGTTGTATACGGACGCCGCGCTCTAGCTACTTCTGCAGCTCCTTCAGCAGGTCCTGGGCAGCGCTCTTCGTATCGTCGTATCGAATTCCCGCGACTTCCGTTGACAGCCGGCTGACCGCCAGTGCCTTGTCCTGGCCCGCGAGGGTGAACTGGTACGCCTGCAGGGTCCACTGGCGCACGGCTCGCCGCGGGTCATTCAGATGGCCGGCCAGGAGGTCGAGTGCGTGGGTGTTGCCCTTGGCGCCCAGCGCGGCCAGGAGGTGGAGCGGGAGCTGCTGGTCCGCGACCATCGAATCGATCTTCGGGATGAACGTCGTGTCGTTGACACCGAAGATGGCGCGGAGTGCGGCACTCTGAATCGCGTCGCGATACGAGGGCGTCGAGAGTCCCTCGGCGATCACCGCATGGGCACCCGCGGGGTCGGCGCGGACCAGGGCCGCGAGCGCCGCGGCGCGCACGTCGTAGCTCGGGTCGCTCGCGAAG
>DATEGY010000008.1:0-3834 GCA_035279865.1 Gemmatimonadales bacterium
CGTCCGCTCACCGCCTCGCTGAATCCCGGGTACCCTCCGGTGCTCAGGAACCCCTGCGCGTAGAGCTGGATCGTGAGGTGCGGAGAGAACGCATACGTCGCGCGCGCGGTGAGCGACGCAGTCTTCTGCCGGAGGTCACCCAGCACGTAGCGGGTGGCGCCCGGAGTGCGGGTGATCTGGTCGACGTACTGCCACCCCTCCCGCGTGGATTCGAACGACGGCGTGAGTCCGAGCTGGAGCCGGTCGGTGACGAACGCGGCGAAGTCCGGCGTGAGCGACAAGTCCCAAGAGCCTGATCCGGGCTCCCGAGCGGCGGAGACCGTGGTGGTGAGTCCCCACCGGCGACGGGTGTCGCTGTGTACGGAGAGGGTCGCGCGTTCCCGGGGCGGCAACGCGAGGGGCGGCCCTCCGCGCAGGATCTCGGGGTCGGCCGCCGCGAATTCGTGGTCCAGGCTCATCGTGGCGCCCCAGTAACTCCGGAGGTCCGCGGTGACGGTGGCGTTCGCCACGGCGGCTCGGAGGCGGCGGCCGGTGGTCCAGCCGGCGCCGAGCTGCGAGGAGCCCACGGACCAGCGCCGCAGCCAGTGCCCGGGCCGGTACGCCAGATAGGTCCAGGACCCCGTCACCAGCATCCAGTCGGCGTTCCGTTGAAAGCCCACATCGTTGGACTCGAACCCCCGGGTGACCATCCGCCCCGCGACACTCCAGAGGAGATGGCCGTCGACCTTGGCCAGACGTGCCTGCGCGGTCGCCCCGAAGAGGGAGGGGCCCAGGGTGTCGGACCCGAAGTACCCGTGCATCGGGTCGCGGCGGACCAGCGTCAGGGCCGGCTGGGATCCGGCCACCCGGCTCACCAGCGCGAAGGCCGTGGCCTCGTAGGTCCCGCCCCACAGAAATGTTCTTGCGTCACTGCCGATCACTTCGGCGTGTCGGGGGAGCAGGGAATCAGTGTGGAGGTCCAGGCCAGAGCGGTCCACTGAGGTCGCCATCAGCCCGACCGCGGCCCGGCCCTGGTCCAGGTCGTGCGTCGCGCGGAGCACCGAGAACGACGTGAGGGGGTCCGAGGTCCAGGCCTGGAAGAGCCCTCCCGACCATCCCCCCTCCGAATGGAAAGACGCGCGCCCGGCGCCGAGGAGTGTGGTGCCTGACCCCCGGCCGATGCGCCGCGAGTAGAAGGGCGTCTCCAGGTCGAAGGAGGTTCCTCGCGACGCGAACGAGAGTGTCGACGGAAACTGAAAGACCTCCGCGCCCTCTACGAACAGGGGTCGTTGCTCCGGCAGGAAGGTCTCGAACGTGGTGAGGTTGATCTGGGAGGGATCCGCCTCGACCTGGCCGAAATCCGGGTGGATCGAGACCGCCACCGTGGAGTTGCTCGTGGGCCGGACGGTGACGTCGGCGCCCGCGGCTTCCGACAGGCCGCGCTGTCCGGTGAGGGCGCCATAGACCAGCGCTTCGGCGGCGCCGCGGCGCGGGGGCACCTCGAGCCCGTCGAGCCGATTGAAGTGCGACACCACGCCCACCACGCTGGGCAGGCGGGGAGACCAGTTAGAGGACTCCCCGCGATGGGGCGAATACCGGTACACGTTGATGCCCCAGGTGAGCGGCGAGCCGGGGACCCCGCGTCCCAGGGCGAGCTGGGAGAACTCGATCCGGTAGACGGCGGTCCATCCCAGGGAGTCGATCGTGGCGGCCGATTCCCAGACGCCGTTCCAGGCGGGGTCGTAGTCCACGTCGTTGGCCCAGGTACCGTCCACCTGCACGCCGCGCGGGTTTACGCCGAAGCTGAACCCGGACCGGTGGTCGAACCGGGTGTCGATCTCGACGAAGACCCAGTCCGACGTGTTCTCGTCGTCCCGCCGGGGGAAGGGCGCCACGATGGAATCGGGTCTCGGATCGAAAAGGCGGACCGCGATGTAGATCGCCTGGTCGTCGAACAGGACCCGGGCCTCGGAGGGGAGGGACGAGATCGCGCCGGGATTGGGGCCGCTCTGGACGAAGTCCGTGAGTGGAGGCGCCGCGCACCAGGCGGGGTCGTCGAGCCGTCCGTCGATGCGGGGGGAAGGACCTGAGAGCCGGACCGCGTGCGCGATCCGGAAGTGGTCGGCCGCCCGCGTGGCCCCCGAGTCAGGGGCGCCGCGCGGGGGGGACCAGCAATTTGGCTGCTGCGCCGCCAGCGGCGCCGTCAGGAGGGACAAGGCCCAGAGCAGACGGCAGGCATATCGACGATCCATGAGTGTAATGCTCTAAACGAGTTATAGACATTACACCGGTTTTCCGGCGGAGGTTACCCCTCCCGGCGTCCGCAGCGCGCGTTTCGGCGACTGGAGGCGACCGTTCAGGGGACGGAGGGTGGCCGGGGGCGGCGAACGGGTGTAACAAGGAGGAACGAAAGGAAGGCAGCGATGCGGCGATTCTTCGTCGGTACCCTGATCCTGGCAGCGGGCTGCGCGACTTCGGGAACCGCTCCCCGGCTGTCCCGCTACTCGAGCTGGAAGGTGGGAAGCAACCACGCCACGTACACGGTGCTGAGCGACCCCGGCGGGCTTGGTGCGATGCCGGCCATCGTGCTGAACGGGTCGTGGGATCTCCTGATTGCCGCCGACTCGAGCATCACCGGCACGTGGACCGCACACGCCGTGAGCGGCCCCGACAGCCTGGTGACGCGCGTCGGACCCCAGGTGGGGTCCGGGCATCTGGAGGGGCGGCTGCGGGGCGATGGATCCCTCAGCGTCAACATGAACCCGGGGACGTTCGACAACAACGTGTTCGTGAGTGTGGGGCCGCGGGGCGGCGACACGGACGCCACCTGGGAGTGGTCGACCTTCGCCGGCCCGACGGCGCATGGGTCTTTCCGCCTGAGTTCCCCGACCGTTTTTTGATCGCGGCGTTCGCGTTGCTCGCGGCTCTGCAAGCGCCGGCAGACAGCACCGCCGGCCCTCCGCCCCGGAATCACGTCTTTTTCGAAACCGGCATGGCGGTACCGGCGAGATCGCCGTTCGGCGCGGCCGGACTCGCCGTCGGGATACACGTCACGTCAGTGCCGCCGAACGGGGTCGGGATGGATTTCGCGATCTCGAGCTACGTCGATCCGCTCACCCACGGGTCGGTCAACATCCTGACGGACCTTGATGCTGCCTACGTATCCTGGAGACCCCATCAGCCTTCGGTGGTGTTACGGGCAGGCCTGTCCGCGCTTACGGCGCATGGCATGGGGCTCGGACTGAACGTCGGCGCTGGCGTGATGATACCGGTGGGGAAAACGGTGTCACTGCGGGTCGACTACACCTACCGGCCACTCCTGGGCGACCTCACCGGTCTGGCCCTCTCCGGCCTGAGCGTCGGCGTCGGGGTCGACTACTAGCGGCCCAACAGCCTCCGGCACCAGCGGGTCACGCGGTGCGTCCAGGCCGGCGGGTCGAGGGACTCGACCAGCGCCTGCCGGAACGCCTCCGCCGTCGGCCACCGCCGGGACGGGCTCCGATTGAGCGCGCGGTCGATCGCGACCGCGAGGCGCTCCGGCACATCGGGCGCGCGGTCGCGCAGCGGCGGCACGTCCAGAGTGGCCCGCTGGGCGATTTGGGCCATCGGAGATCCCCCCCGGAAGGGCAAGTCCCCGGCCAATGCGAGGTACGCCACCAGACCCAGCGAATACACGTCGCTGCGGTGGTCGGCGTCCCACGAACCGAGCGCCTGCTCCGGCGACATGAACTCGGGTGTTCCGAACCGCCTGGTCGCCTCGGCGCGGGAATGCTCGGAGGTGCGCAGCGTCGCGATCCCGAAGTCGGTGATGAAGGGCCACTGATCGTCGGCGTGGAGCAGAATGTTGGCCGGCTT
>DATEGY010000009.1:0-2884 GCA_035279865.1 Gemmatimonadales bacterium
GACGGAGATTGCGAGCGTCGCCGCCGGTCGGCCCCCCACGGCCCAAAGCGGGGCGCACGTGCAGGGCGCCCGCCGTCATGCCGCGGAGATCATTCGCCTCGTCGACTTCGCGCTCAGCCGATTGAACATTCGACCGGCCGATCTCGAGGGCGTGGTGGTCGGCGATGGGCCGGGGAGCTTCACCGGACTGCGCATCGGCTGGGCGGCGGCGAAAGGACTCGCGCATGAGGCAGGCCTCGAGCTTCGGGCCATTCCCTCGCTCATGGCCGCCGCGGCGGGCGCCGCTCTGAAGCTCGGGGCAGAGCCCGTTGCGGCCTGCTTCGATGCGCTCCGCGGGCAGGTCTATGGAGCGCTGTACGTGTTTCACCCCGATCGGGTGGAGACGCTGGTCGCGCCGACGGTCCTTCCGGTGGGGGAGTTGGCGCGGATCGCCCCGGTCAAGCCCCGGGTGGTCGTGGGCGACGGGGCGGTGCGCTATGCCAACGAGATCGGGCGCTGGATCGGGACCGCTCCGCTGCCGCTCGAGAGTTTGCCGCCGGCGGCGACGCAGCACCTCGCCCTCCTGGGACGGGAAGGTGCGGCCCGCACCATCGCCGACCCGGCCGGCGCGGAGCCCGCGTATGGACGTCCGGCGGAAGCCCAGGCCAGGTGGGAGGCGCGTCACGGCCGCCCGTTGCCCGATTCGCCCCGCCCGGCCGGCTGACGTCGGCGACGTTCGCGCGATTGAACGGGCCGTGTTCTCCGATCCCTGGTCGGAGAACGACTTCGCGGAGTGCGTCACGTCGGGGGTACCGTTCTTCGTGGCCGAACGGCAGGGTGGTGTAGCGGGCTACGTGGTGGCGCACTACGGCGCCGATGAGGGAGAAATCCTGAACCTGGGCGTGGCGCCGGCGCACCGCCGCCACGGGATCGGTCGCGCCCTGGTCGAGCGCGTGCTTCAGGAGCTCGCCGGGCTCGGCGTTCGCACCGTGTACCTCGAAGTCCGGGCGTCGAACGCCACGGCCAGGCAGCTGTATCGGTCGCTCGGGTTCGGCGAGGTCGCGCGCCGGGCGCGGTACTACCGTCGGCCGGTCGAAGACGCGGTGATTTTACGGGCTGCCATTCCGGCGGCTGGGGGGTCTGCAATACTTTAGCACAAGTGGCGTATCTTTGATTGACAGAATAACTTGCGGGTCATATACTGTTGTCGCCCTTGGTCCAGACCCGCCCAGCGTCTGGAGGTCTGTTGTGAGCCGGAGTCTCAATAAAGTCATGCTAATCGGGAACTTGGGGGCCGATCCCGAGGTGCGGAGCACCAACAACGGTTCCCGCGTCGCGACGCTCTCGCTAGCGACCAGTCGTCAGTGGACGGGGCAGGGGGGAGAGAAGCAGGAGAAGACCGAGTGGCATCGGGTGATCTGCTGGAACAACAAAGGCGCCCAGCTGGCGGATCTGGCCGAGAAGTACATGAAGAAGGGGGACCGGATTTACGTCGAAGGGCGCGTCGAGTACCGGACCTGGGAAGATCGGGAGAAGCAGACCCGGTACACCACCGAGATCATCGCGCGGGAAGTACTTCTCCTGTCGTCTCGGGGAGGTGGCGAAGGGTCAGGCGATTTCGTGCGGGCAAAGGCGGCCGCCAAGGTAGCGCCCGAAGGGAGCGGGGCGGGCAAGGCGGAGTCGCTCGACGCGTTCCCGGAGGCCCTGGATGAGGAGGACGACGATCTGCCGTTCTGAACGAGCAGCCCTGCTCGCCCTTGTAGCAGGGCTGCTCGTGGGGCTGGTGCCCACACTCGCGGCGCAGGATACGACACAGGCTCGGCCGGACACCGCGCGGCCGGCGCAGGACACTTCGCGAGCGGCGGCAGCGGCGCCAGCCCTGCAGGGCCAGATCCCCGCGACTCACGTCGTCTCGGCGGGTGAAACGCTCTGGTCCATCGCGCTCCTGTACTACAGCGATCCCCTCCTCTGGCCCGAGATCTACCGCCTCAATACCGCGCTCATCGATGATCCCCACTGGATCTATCCGGGAGAGGAGTTGAGCCTGGCGCCGGGGGTGAGTGTGGCGCAGGCGACGCCCGAAACCACCGTGGTTGCGCCGGTGGCGCCGGGAGACACGGTCCACGCTCAACCGCCGCCGCCTGACACGGTGGCCGTCGTTCCGCCCGACACGTCGATAGCCGTCGATACGGCGGTGGCCGTGGCTCCGCCGCCTCCGCCTGAGCCTACGGAGACCTACACCACCATCTTCGACCGCCGCCTCAACGCGACGCAGGAGGTGCGGGACGTCCTCCGGGCATATTCGAATCAGCCGTATCGCCCGCTCCGCCGAGGCGAGTTCTACGCGGCGGGTTTCTTGACGGAGGGCGAGAAGCTCCCGTACGGGCGCGTGCTCGGCAACACGTCTATCCCCGCCATTCCGCGCCTGACGGATCGCTCGAGCGCCATGCCGTTCGACCAGATCGCGATCCAGCCGCCCCGCGGTGCCGCGTACCACGTGGGCGATTCACTCCTCATCGTGCGCGTCGACCGCGACATCGCGGGGTGGGGTGGGGTGGTCGTGCCGGTCGGCGTGGCGCGTGTGACGGAGCCGCAGCGCCGGCAAGTGCTGGCCGACGTGATCCTGCAATTCGGTCGGATTCACGACGGGCATCTCGCGCTGCCGCTCGAGCCGTTCAAGGATCCCGGTCAAGTGCGGCCGACCAACGTGGAGTATGGACTCGAGGGCACCGTGATCGCCGAGCGTGATATCCACGTGTTGACGAGCCTCCAGCAAATCATCTTCATCAATCGGGGCCGCGCGGAAGGCGTCACGCCAGGGGACGTCTTCCAGGCCTTCCGGCCCGCCTCGGATGTGCCGGGGTCGTCATCCGAGCAGGTCCAGATCGTGCTCGAGATCGTGCAC
>DATEGY010000010.1:0-25184 GCA_035279865.1 Gemmatimonadales bacterium
AGGCGCGGGCGAGGGCGTCCGTCCACCTGCAGCTCATGCGCCTCCCGGGCCCGCGCTGCCCCCAGCCACGCGACCGCTTCGCCGATCTCCTCCAGCATCACCTGGCACTCGTCGAATTCTCCGAGCAGCTCCTGCAGGGAACGCAGGCGTTCGATGAGGGCCGGCGCACCGGCGGCCGCATCGGCGACGGGCTCGAGCAGGTAACGCAGGCGCTTGCCGGCCAGGCGCGCGGCGTGAGCGGCTTCGGTGTCCTCCGGTCCCCGGATCTGCCGCAGGGATTGAGTCAGCACAACAGCGGCGTCCGTGGCGAGACGCGCGGTAGTGCCGCCGAACGACGGACCGCCGGGTACGGGGGGAGTGTGGGACTGGGCGGCCAGCCGCTTCCGCAGGCGCCGGTCCAAACGATCGAAACGGTCGGGGAGCCGACGGGCTTCAGGGTCGCTGTCGCGCCGTGTGCGGATCCGGTCCGCCAGCCACCGGGCACCCACCCGCTCGGAGCGGGAGAGTCCTTTCATCTGTCCGGCGATCCAGAACAACATGACATCCGCGTCCCGCCCGGCGCCGGTCGAGTGGGCGACCGCAGAGAGACGGCGGCGGAGCCGCTTGGGGATCCGGGGCCCCAACGGGGCCCGGTAGGCGCGCAGCAGCCCGCGGAGCCGCCGGAGCGCGACGCGGAAGTCGTGCAGGGCGTCGGGGTCTGGACGCGGACCCAGTCCGGGCGAGGCCCGGCGGGCGTCGTCCAGATAGGCGCGAGCCAATGCGCTCACGCCGTCCCAGGTGGAGAGCCCTGTGAGGTCCGAGGGAAATGCGGGCACGAAAGGAGGATTTCTGGTCTAGGGTGTGTCGTTGTACATGCCGGGAATCTGCCCCGCGAAGAGGGGGCCGGCTAGCAGGCGAGGGCGATTGTTACCGTCGGGTGCGGGCGCGTCCCGAGCCGGGAGCAGGGTCGGTGTCGGGACGTCGACGCACCACCGGGACCAGCTTGGGCCGGGTGTCCGATTTCTTTTCCCGCGACGCCTCGCGGGCCAGGAGCTGCAGCGCAACCTGGGAACGCACCGGCGCTTCGCCCTCGGCGGGCATGCGGCGCCGGTAGGTCCCGTCGGCCCGCAGTTCGCGCGCCTTCATGTTGTCCGCGAGCACCAGCCGCAGGATGTCGTTGACGATGCGGAGCTTGAGGGCGTCGTCCTGTACCGGGAACACAGTCTCGATGCGGCGCCAGAAGTTCCGCGGCATCCAGTCGGCGCTGGCCAGCCACACGTCCGGCCCGCCACCATTCTCGAAATAGAAGATGCGACTGTGCTCCAGGAACTTGTCGACGATGCTGGTGACGCGGACGCGTTCGGAAACACCCGGCAGGCCGGGCCTGAGGCAGCAGATGCCGCGGATCACCAGGTCGATCGTCACGCCGGCGGTCGACGCGCGGTAGAGGGCGTCAATGACAGACGACTCGACGAGCGCGTTCATCTTGACGATGATCCGGGCCGGGCGGCCCGCCCGGGCGTGCTGTTCCTCGCGTTCGATCAGAGAGATGATGCGCTCGCGCAGATCGATGGGCGCCACCAGCAGCTTCTTCCACTCGTACCCCTCGGCGTAGCCCGTCAGGAGATTGAACAGGGCGCTCACATCCTCGCCGAAATCGGGATCGGCCGTGAACAGACCGAGGTCGGTGTAGAGACGGGCCGTTGCCGGATTGTAGTTGCCGGTGGAGAGGTGCACGTACCGGCGGATCCCCTCGGCCTCGCGGCGAACCACCAGCGCCGCCTTGCAGTGGGTCTTGAGGCCCACGATGCCGTACACGACGTGCACGCCGGCCTGCTCGAGCATCCGCGCCCACGCGATGTTCGCCTGCTCGTCCGCGCGCGCCTTCAGCTCCACCAGCGCCGTGACCTGTTTGCCGTTCTGAGCGGCCCGCGCCAGCGCCGCGATGATCGGGCTCCCGCCCGACGTCCGGTACAGCGTCTGCTTGATGGCCAGCACTTGAGGATCGTCGGCCGCCTGATTGATGAAGTCCATGACGCAGGTGAACGACTCGTAGGGGAGGTGCACCAGCACGTCCCGGGTCCGGACCACCTGGAAGACGTCGTCGGCGGCGGCGAAGGGAGGGGGCACCCGTGCCACCACGGGTTCGTCCTTGGCCCCCGCGAACCCTTCGAGCCGGTGGAGGGCCATGAGGGCGGTCAGGTCCACAGGTCCGTCCACCCGGTAGACGTCCCTGGGCTCCAGGTCGTGCGCTTCCGTGAGCATCTCGACGAACAGATCGGTCGAGTCGGCAGAAATCTCGAGGCGGACCGGATCGGAGCGCATACGCTGGCGCAGACTCTCCTCGATGGTCTCGAGCAGGTCTTCGGCGTCGTCTTCTTGAATCGACAGATCCGTGTTGCGGGTGACCCGGAAGACCGTGTGATCCACGACCTTCAGGTGGCCGAACAGCTCACCCAGATGCTCGGCGATCACGTCCTCGAGCAGGATGAAGCGGACCTTCTTCTCCGCCCGGGACACGATCATCACGCGGTCGAGCACCGCCGGCACCTGCACGACGGCGAAATGCCGCCGAGGGAGGCCGCCGTTCTTCCGCTCCACCAGGAGCGCGATGTTCAAGCTCTTGTTGTGGACGTGCGGAAAGGGATGACCCGGGTCGATGGCGAGCGGAGTGAGCACGGGGAACACACTGGCCCGGAAGAAGCTCACGGCCTGGCGCTTCTCGGCCGGGGTCAGATCGCCCCAGCGCACCCGCTCGATCCCGACCTCCGCGAGTCCCGGAAACAGCTCACCCGTGAGGACGCGATACTGACCCGCCACCAGCTCGTGCGCCCGCTTCTCGATGGCGACCAGCTGGTCGGCCGGCGCCATCCCATCCGCGCCGAAGTCCTGGGGCTCGACCCCTGCGTACACCTGCTGCTGGAGCCCCGCTACCCGGATCTCGAAGAACTCGTCCAGGTTCGAGCTGAAAATCGAGAGGAACTTCAGCCGTTCGAGCCACGGATTCGTACCGTCCGCCGCCTCCTCGAGCACGCGCGCGTTGAACTCGAGCCACGACAGCTCACGGTTGATGTAGTGGTCAGCGGGGAAGGCGGGCTGGGCGCGGTCCGTCATCTACGTCTCCGGGCGGCGGCCGCGCCGCGGGCGCGGGGCGTGGAAAATACCAGGGAGCGGTCGAAGGCTTTTTCGAAGAGCGCGCTCTTGCGGCGGGCATCGTCCAGCTCGATGGACGGATTCCGCGAGGCGGTGACGGCGATCCGCACCCTCCTCCGGTCGGTCCGCGCCCGCACACTCTTGATCACACCTCCGTGGGTGCGGTCCATGCCGTCCGCGATCCGGAGGATGCCCGACAGCCGGCGGACCAGGCGCCGCTCGTCCTTGGTGAGGCGGTCGAAATTCGCATGGGACTTCTTCGGTGCGGCCCGCCGGTGGTAGCGCGCGACGTTCGCGATCAGCTCCACCTCGCGCGCCGAGAAGCCGGGAAGGTCCCCGTGCATGATCAGGTGATAGGCGTGCTTGTGGTGGCGCTCGTGGTTGATCAGGTAGCCGATGTCGTGGAGCAGGGCGCCGGCCAACAGGATGTCCCGGCCTTCCGGGGGCAGCTCGAAGGGACGGCGCAGGGAGTCGAAGAGCTGCACGGCGAGCGCCGCCACCCGCTCACAGTGCCGCTCATTCGAACGGCACTGGCGGGCCAGCCGGCGGGCCGAGTCCATCCGGTCGGGGGGGGCGACGCGGCGCGGGCGTGCCATCCCCGGCAGCTCTTCGATCATCGCCAGCAGCACGCCGTCACGAATCCCGCGGTCGTTCGTCAGCACGCGCTGGGTGCAGAGCCGCCGGGCCAGCCGGTCCACCACCGCTACGCCCGCGAGGATGATGTCCGCGCGTTGCGGGTTGAGTCCCGGGATTTCCATCCGCGCGGCCAGCGGCGTCTCCCGCAGCCGGTCGAGCAGCCGGGTGACCTCGGCGCGCGCGAGCGGGTAGTCGCGCGGACTTCCCGACTTGCCCTCGCGTTCGCACTGCACCATCTCGACCATGTTGGTGAAGGTGCCGCCGGAGCCGATCATCACGTCGGCCGTGAAGGGGACCTTCCCCAGTCCGGTCTTGATGACGCCATCGATCCCGCGCTCGAGGGCCTTCCAGTGTTTCGCGCGGGGCGGGTCCGACTTGATGTAGTGCTCGGTCAGGCGCACCGCGCCGAGCGGAAGGGAGACCACCAGCTCCACCAGGCCGCCCACCGCCAGCACCACCTCCGCGGAGCCGCCCCCGATGTCCACCACGGCCGTCCGGCGGTCGCCGATGTCGTAGTGCCGACGCACGCTGCGGAGCGCCAGTTTCGCTTCCTCTTCTGGCGGAACCACGTCGACGCGCACCCGGCAGCGTTTCCAGGCTTCGCGGACGAATTCCGGGCCATTCGAGGCTTCGCGGACTGCGCTCGTGGCGATGGTGCGCAACTCGTGGACCCCGAATCCCTCGACGATTGCTTTCATCCGGCCGAGCACGCTGAGGGAATGGGCCATCGGCTCCTCGCCGATGCGGCCGTCGGCATACAGCCCGTGGCCCAGTCGGGTCATCTCCCGGTCTTCATCCAGGATCCGGTAGCTCGAGTCCGGCTGTACCTCGGCCACCACCAGCCGGATCGAGTTGGTGCCGATGTCGATCGCGGCGATCCGGGGCGCGGCGTGCTTCGCCGCGCTTCGGCTCGAAGCGTCCGGGTGCGGTGCAGTTGTCAGAGGAATGGCGGTCATCGGGCCCTCAAACCGGGAAGTTAGCCCGGATTCGTAACGGCCGCGCAACGTCCTAAGGCTTTGTTACAAAAGCGCTTGAGCGGCGATGGCACCGGACGCGCCGAGCACCGCACCGGCGATGACGTCCCCGGCGTGGTGCACACGCAGGGTGACCCTGGACCGCGCGATGAGGATGGCCAGGGGCAGGAGGGCAGGCGCGAGAGCGGGGTGAGCGAGAGAGATGGACATCGCGACGGCGGTCGCCGCCGCGGCGTGGCCCGACGGGAACGAGTAGGGATCGGGGAGATCGACCAGGGCAAGGGGGGCGCCGTTGGCGTCACAGGGACGGGGCCGGTGCACGGCGCGCTTCAGGAGCTGGACCGCCAAGTGGGAGCCGGCGTTTGCGACCAGCACGGCAAGGCCAAGATGGCGCTCGCGACTGAAGGCGAGCAGTGCCGCGCCCACGCCCAGGGTGACACGGGCGCCACCCAGGTGGGTGAGCCAACGGCTCAGGCGAGCACCTCCACGGGGCGGGCCGGCTGGGTGAGTGCCTCCGTGAGGGGCCGGCCCTCGTACGACTGCGGAACCGGTCGGGAAAACCACCAGAGGAGCGTCGCCGGTACGTCGAGAATCGAGATCGGCCGGGTGAGCTGGTGCATCCGCGTTGCTCCCCTCCCGCCGATGACCAGCGGGATGTGGTCGTTGATCTCGTGCGGCTCGTCGTGGTCGTCGGGACGCACGCCGCCACCGCCATGGTCGGCGAGGATCATCACCAAGGCCTCGTCCACCCAGCCGGTGAGCCGTCCCACCGCCACGTCCACGGCGGCCGCGGCCTTCAGGTATTCGGCGGACATCCACCCGTAGGCGTGCCCGGCGCGGTCGCAGTCGGGGAGGTACACGAACACCGCCTGCTCCTCTCCTTCCAGGAGAATCTGATTCGTCGCCGTGGCGGCATCGACCGGTGTCCGTCCTCCCGGCACGACTCTGCGGACGCCGGCGGCCGATGCCAACGCCTGCGCGACGGGCCACGCGCCGAGCGCCAGCTCGCCCGAGACCAGGTCGACGGGAATCCCGCCCTTCGCGAGCTCGCGGGCCACCGGGCGCAGGCCTCCGAGCCCGCCGAGGAACGAGAGGCCGGGTTCCACCAGCCGGTGGCTGGCCGGGCCGACGCCGGTGGCGAGCGAGGCGAGAGCGGCCACCGTCGTGCTGGGACGCACGGTGGTCGCGCGCAGCGCGAGTGTGTAGTTGTGGGCGAAGGCGTCGAGTGACGGCATGATGCTCGGCGTGATGGCGTCGGGCCGGAGTCCGTCGATCAGGATCAGGATTACGCGGCGCACGATGCGGTGCCCTCCGGTTTGCCGCTGACCGCGGCGTATTGAGCGATGAGCTCGGCGTCCTCCGGGCGCACGTCGCGCTCCACGGCGGCATGCCGGGCCGCGGCGCCGTATTCCCGGCGCACGAGGGGCTGTTCCACCAGCTCGGTGATGGCGCTGGCGTATTCATGTGGTTCGTCGGGGGACACCAGGAACCCGGTCTGCCGGTGCCGCACGCTCTCCTTCAATCCGCCCGCATTCGCTGCCACCACCGGCAGCCCCGAGGCCATGGCCTCGAGCGCCACCAGCCCGCAGGTCTCGGTCTTCGAGGGGAGCACGCAGAGATCGGCGCTGGCATAGAGGGTGGCGAGCGTTTCGCGGTCGAGGAACCCGATGTGACGGGCGAAGGGAAGGCGCGAACGCAGTCGCCGGGAGAGGGGCCCGGCGCCCGCCAGCGCGAACGTCACCCGCTGCCCCAGCGCGTCGTGCGAGAGGCGCCAGGCATCGGCCAGGACCTCGAGGTTCTTCTCCGGCGCCAGCCGTCCGACATGCAGCACGATCGCCGCGTCGTCACTGCCGGCGAGCCATCGGCGGCATGCGGCCATGCGCCGCGCGGGATTGAAATGCGTCGAGTCCACTCCCCGCCCCCAGATCACCGCGTGACTGATGCCGTGCGCGAGGAGCTCAGCGCGCGTGCCTTCACCCGGCGTGTGGGTAAGCCGGGCGGGCCGGTGAAACCAGGCGAGCCATTTCCACACCGCGGGCTCGAGTACGCCGGCGTGGTAGTCGCGCGTGTACCTCGGGAAATCGGTGTGAAAGGACGTCATCAGCGGCACATCGTGCTTCAGGGCCCAACTCCGTCCCACCACACCGAGCGGGCCTTCGGTGGCGACGTGGACGAGATCGGGTTCGAAATGATCGAGGAAGCGGTCGATGCGACGAGTCAGCGGAAAGGACAAGCGGATGCTGGGGTACGGCGGGAACGGCAGGGACGGCACCCGGAGCTCAAGGGGATCGGGTGGGTGCCCTCCTGGATACGCCGGGGCGACCATGGCCGCCAGGTGTCCGGCGTCTCCGACGGCTCGCACAATGCGGCGAAGCACCGTCGTGACGCCGTTCACCTGTGGCGTATATGTGTCGGACACCAGCGCGATTCTCACGCCGGGATGATCGGCGTCGGCCGTCAAGCGGGAGTGAAAGCAGTGCTACGACTGTGTAACGGAGGTGGGTGGGGGGAGCACGATCCGAATGGTCGTGCCCCTTCCCGGCGCGCTCTCGGCATCCACCCGGCCCGAGTGGGCCTCCACGAGGTGCTTCACGATGGCGAGCCCCAGGCCCGTCCCGCCCTGGTCGCGGGAGCGTGCCGGATCGGCGCGATAGAACCGCTCAAAGATGCGCGGCAGATGCTCGGCCGGGATGCCCGAACCGGTGTCCCGGACTTCGATCACCACGCCCTCGCCCGCGGGAGCGGACCAGACGGTGATCGCGCCGCCCCGCGGCGTGTGCCGGAGCGAGTTGTCGTACAGATTCGAGAGAATCTGCCGGAGGGCGTCGGGATCCACGGCCAGCGAGATGGAGGCCGGGATCTCCAGCTCGAAGGAGACGCCACGGTCGTCGGCCGCTTCGGCGAACGGGCTCCAGGCGTCCCGCGCCGCCGCGCTCAACTCAACTACGCGGGGCACCGGCCGCCAGCCCCCCGATTCGATCTTGGAGAGATCGAGCAGATCCTCCACCAGCCGGTGCATGCGCTTCGCGTTCGCGAGAATGGTGCCGGCGAAATGCCGCGCCGGTGACCCGGCCTCCGCCTCGGCGGCAATGGTCTCCGCGTATCCGGCGATCGACGTCAAGGGTGTCTTGAGCTCGTGGGACACGTTCGCCACGAAGTCGCGCCGCACAGTCTCGAGGCGCCTCAGGGCGGTGATGTCACGGAGGACGAACAACGTGCCGCCGTCGGGGAGCATGCGGCCGGTGCCAAGCAATACGCGTCCACCGATGGTCAGCTCGCGCCCGTCCACTTCCCGACCCGCCAGCACATCCCGCACGAAATCCCGCGAGCTCTTTTCGAGGAAGAGCACCCCCAGCTCCGGAATCGATTCGCCGGCGCTCCAGCCGAGCATGCGGCGGGCGGCGGCATTGCAGGTACCGATGTGCCCGGCGGAATCGGCCGCGATGACGCCGTCGGTCATCGACTCGACCAGCGTCCGGGATTCTTCCCGCTCCCGTCGCAGCGCCGCGAACCGGTCCTGCAGCTCCTCGTGCATGGCGCGCAGCACGCGGACGTGGTCGGCCACTTCGCGGATCCGCGAATCGGGGAAGACCGGCTCGCCCTCGGCGGCGATGGCGCGGGCCGAGCCGGCGAGCTGAACGAGGGGCCGGGAGAAGGAGAGGCCCATGATCCAGGCGACGAGTGCCGCTCCCAGTACCGCCAGGATTCCCACCCCGATGATGGTGCGCTCGGTCTCCCATACCGCCGCGTCCACGCTCGCGAGCGTGGCGGAGACGCGGACAATGGCGAGTCCCGAGGGTCCGCCCCGGACTGCGACATAGAGCTGTCGCTCATTCGTCGAAACGGAGAGGCGTTGATAGGTCCCGACGCCCTCCTTCAGTGCCTGCTGGACCTCGGGCCGCATCAAGTGGTTCTCGAGGTGGGACAGGGCTTCGGGCGGAAAGTCGGCGTCGCCGCGCACGCGGCCCGTCGGGTCGATGAGGGTCACCCGCCGGCCGATGGTGGCCCCGAGCCGGTGGGCGACCTCGGACCACGCCAGGGAATCCGCGGGGACCTGCGCCGCGATGAGCCGGGCGTCGCTCTCGAGCGCGCCTTCCAGCCGGGTCACCAGCTCGTCGCGCATCGTGTGGTCGGCCGAAACGGTGAGCGTCACCACCGCGACCGTCACAAGGGCGCTGGTGGCGAGGAAGAAACGGGTGGCCAGCCGCATCAGTGCTTCTTGCCGCGCGTCGCAGGTTCGCGAGTCGGAGTCCGGAAGCGGTACCCCACGCCGCGCACGGTCTCGATGCACTGGCCCGCGCGCCCGAGCTTCGTGCGGAGGCGCTGGACGTGCATGTCCACGGTGCGGGTCTGAATGTCGGGCTGCGCCCGCCAGACCGTTTCCAGAAGCTGGGTCCGGTCCTGGACCCGGCCTTCGCGTTCGATGAGGAGGCGCAGGAGCCGGAACTCGGTGGCCGTGAGATCGACGGCCTCGCCGTCCACTTCCGCCTTGTGTGCCGCCACGTCGAGCCGCACGGGGCCCGCCGCGAGCACGCCACCCGCGCTCACGGCCGGCGCGGTCAACCGGCGCAGCACGGCACCGACGCGGAGCACCAGCTCCTGGGGTGAGAACGGCTTGGCGAGATAGTCGTCGGCGCCGAGCGACAGGCCTTTGATCCGGTCGGGCTCGTCCTTCTTCGCGGTGAGCAGGACCACGCCGACGTCTTTCGTCTCGGGGCGTCCGCGCAGCTCGGCGAGCACGTCGAACCCGGAACGGCCGGGGAGCATGAGGTCGAGCACCACGAGGTCGGGGCGCTCCTCGCGCACGGCGTTCAGCGCTTCGACTCCGGACGCGGCCGTGCTGACGCGGTAGCCCGCTTTGGCCAGGTGGTAGGCGACGAGGGCGGTAATGTCGGGCTCGTCGTCGACCACGAGGACACGCGCCGACAGGTTCACCAGCGGCTCAGGTCAGTGGACATAGGGCATGAAGATATCGGGGCGGGGCGGGATTGCCGGATGCCTGTGACAGGACTGTGACGTAGGTAGCGCGAAGCGAAGCGCCTCCGCAATTTAGACCGCACCATGACTCCAATTGCCGCCATCCTGCTGATCCTGCAGGCGACTCCCGCCCCGAAGCCCGCTCCGAAGCCCACGACTCCCCCTCCCGCCGCCGGCCCCGACACGGCCCACCTGGTGATCGTCGCCACAACCGATCTCCACGGACGAGTGCTGGGCTATGACGACGTCCGGGATGCCGAAGCTCCCGGCGGCCTCTCCCGGGCCGCCACGATCATCTCCACGCTGCGGGCGCAGTATCCCGGGCAGGTTATCCTGGTGGACGCGGGTGACCTGATCGAAGGGAATCTCTTCGCCACGTATTTCGCCCGGGTGGCGCCGGCCCGTCCCCATCCGATCATCGATGCACTGGGTGGTCTGGACTACGACGCGGCAACCCCCGGCAACCACGATTTCGATTTCGGTGTGGATGCCCTGCGCACCGCCATGACCGACGCCACGTTCCGGTACGTCAGCGCGAACGTCATGGTCCCGGCCACCCAGGCCGAGCGGTCGGACACGCCGCTGTTTTCCCCGACGGCGGTGGTGGTGCGGAACGGCATCCGGGTGGGCATCACGGGGTTCACGACGCCCGGAGTGGCCGTCTGGGACCGGCTGCAGCTGACCGGAAAGCTCAAGGTGCTCCCGATCGGGCAGGCCGCCCCTCGGGCCATGGCCGAGCTCGAACGTCAGGGCGTGGACTTGAAGGTGGCCCTGGTGCACGCCGGATTGGGTGAACCGTCGTCGTACGATACCGCGGGTGTCGGGCCCGAGAACAACGCGGAGGTGCTGGCCGGGATCACGCCGAAGCCTGACCTGGTGGTGTTCGGTCACACGCACCGCGAGGTCAAGGATTCGATCTTGAACGGCGTCCATTTCGTTCAGCCTGGATTCTGGGGCCGCTCGCTGTCCGTGGTGCACGTGTGGCTCAAGCGGGAGAACGGCAAGTGGGGGGTGGACCGCCTGCGGGCCGACCTGATCCCGCTCGCCACCGTGGCGGAGCTGCCATCGTTCGTGCGTCGTCTGGCGCCGTCCGAATCTCGAGTCCGGATCTGGGCCGGCCAGACCCTCGGGACCGCCGCGTCCGGATTCGACGGTCGATACTCGCGCGCCGAGGATACCCCGCTCATCGATTTCGTGAATGAGGTCATGCGCCGCCATGCGGGCGCGGACCTCTCGGCCACGCCGTCGTTCGATCCGGGCGCGTCGTTCCCCGGAGAAATCCACCTGCGGGATCTGGCCGGGGTTTATCCGTTCGACAACACCCTGATGGCGGTGCGGATCACGGGGCGCCAGCTCAAGGAGTATCTGGAGCAGAGCGCCCGGTACTTCCGCACCTATGCGCCCGGGCAGCCGCTGATCAACCCGGCCGTGCCCGGCTACAACTACGACATCGTCTCGGGCGTGGACTACCAGATCGACTTGAGCCAGCCCGAGGGGCAGCGCATCCGGGGCCTCCTCTATAAGGGGCGTCCGGTGACGGGCGTGGACACCTTCACCATCGCGCTGTCGAACTACCGGGCGTCGGGTGGCGGCGGGTACGACATGCTCAAGGGCGCGAAGGTGGTCTATGACAAGGGTGAGGACATCCGCGACCTGCTGGCGGCGGAGATCAAGAAGGACGGCAACGTCACCGCCGCGGCCTACTACCACCGGAACTGGTCCATTCTCTCGCCGGCGTATGCGGCCGTGCGTCAGTCGTTCGGCCCCGCGGCGCCGCAGGTCTCGCAGGCCGATTCGACGATGCTCCGCGTCCTTGCGATCACCGACCTCCACGGTCAGCTCGCATCCAAGACCTGGGACTGGTCACAGGGACGTCCCGTGGGCGGTGCCGTCGCGCTCCGGGTGTGGCTCGACTCGCTGTCGAAGGACTGCGGGTGTACCTCCGTGCGGCTGGACGGCGGGGACGAAATGCAGGGCACCCCGGTTTCCAACTTCGCCTACGGGCGTCCGGTGATTCAGGCGCTGAACCGCTTCGAGCTCGACGCGGCCGCCGTGGGGAACCACGAGTTCGACTGGGGCATCGACACCCTCAAGGCCCGGATGGGAGAGGCGAGTTACCCGTTCCTGTCCGCCAACATCACCGACGCGTCGGGCGCGCGTCCTTCGTGGATCGAACCCTGGACCATCATTTCGCGCGGCGGCCTCAAGATCGTCATCCTGGGGCTCACCACCACGACGACGCCGACCAGTACCGATCCCAGGAATGTCGCGGGCCTCACCTTCGGCGATCTCGCGACCGCGGTGAAGCGGGAGCTGCCCGCGGCGCGGAAGGCGGGGAACTTCGTGATCGTCCTCGCGCATGAGGGCGCGATCTGCGACTCGGGCGCCTGCCATGGCGACATCATCGACCTCGCACGGCAACTCGACTCGGGGTCCGTCGACCTCATTGTCGCGGGGCACACGCATCGCCGGGTGGACACCCGGGTGAACGGCATCCCGATCATCGAAGCCGCGTCCAGCGGCCGCGACGTCGCGATGGCGGACTTCATCCGCTCGCAGGGCCGGTGCTGCATCGTCCGGACGAAGGTGATCGACGCGTACGCGGACCTGGTGGGATCCGACACCGCGGAAGCGGGCCTGGTCTCGCGGGCGCAGGCCAAAGTCGATTCCCTCACGCGGCGTCCGGTGGCGACCCTCCGCTACGCGCTCGCCCGCAAGGGGGACGAGTATCCGCTCGGTCATCTGATCGCCGATGCCCAGCTGAACGTGGGCCGCGGCGATGTGTCGATCATGAACAACGGCGGCATCCGCGCCGATCTACCCGCCGGGATGGTGACGTACGGTGACCTGTTCCAGGTTCAGCCGTTCGGCAACAAGCTCGTCAAGCTCTCGATCAAGGGGGACGTACTGCTGACCGCCCTCGAGTGGGCAGCGGCAGGCGGGCAGGAACGTGCTCAGCTGGGTGGCGTCGAGGTGTGGTACGACGCCCGGAAACAGCCCGGCAAAAGGATCACCAAGACCAGGCTCTTGAACGGCCGGAAGATCGAGGCCAAGCAGACCTACACGCTGATCGTGAGCGACTTCCTGGCCGCTGGCGGGTCCGGCTTCGACATGCTCAAGGGCGTGCCGGCTCAGCCGGCCGGCATCACGGATCTCGACGCCCTCATTTCCTACCTGCGAGTCCTGCCGCAGCCCGTGGACGCCCCCGCGGAGGCCCGATTCCACCAGGAGCATTGATGGCCGAACCTGAGCTCCGGGCGTTCGTAAACGAACGGCCTGTCGCCGTGCCCCGCGGAGCCAGGGTGCGGGATGCCGTCGCCGCCCTCGATCTCCAGTTGGCCGATCAGGTACAGGCGGGGGAGGCGTACGTCACCGATGCCCGCGGCATCCAGGTGGCGGGGGACGATCCCGTGGGCGAGGCCGGCGCGGTCTACCGCGTGGTCGTCTCGGCCCGTCCCGGCGGCGCCGCATTGTCGAAGGACGCGCTCCGCCGGTGGCCCAAAGTCGAGCTCCATGTGCACCTGGACGGCTGCCTCCGTCCGCAAACGATGCTCGAGCTCGCGCGCATGCAGGGCGTCACCCTTCCCGCGGACACTCCGGAGGCACTCGCGGCCAAACTCTCCGTGAAGGGCGCCCGGAATCTCGAGGAATACCTCGTCTCCTACGGCACCACCTTGTCGGTGATGCAGACCCCTCAGGCGCTCGAGCGCATTGCCTACGAGTTCGTGCAGGACGTGGCGGCCGAGAACGTGCGCTACGTGGAAGTGCGCTACTCGCCGCTCCTGCACCGGCCCGCGATGACGTTGAGGGAAGCGATCGAGGCTCCGCTCGCGGGTTTCCAGCGGGCGATGGCGGAGACGGGGACCAAGGTCGGGGTGATCGTCTGCGGGATCCGCACCCGCCCGCCCGCCGAATCCCTCGAGCTCGCAAAGGCGGCGGCGGAGTACCGGAGCGCCGGTGTGGTGGCGTTCGATCTGGCCGGCGCCGAGCGGGATCATCCGGCCCGGGAGCATCGGACGGCGTTCGAATACGCCGCTGGGCACGGGATGTTCTGCACCTGCCACGCCGGAGAGGGAGCGGGGGCCGACTCGGTCCGGGAGGCTCTCCACGTCTGCGGAGCGACGCGCATCGGCCATGGCACCCGGGTGGGGGAGGATGCCGGACTCCTGGCGGAGGTGGTCGAGAAGGAGATCCCGCTCGAAATGTGCCTGACCTCCAACCTGCATACCCACACGGTGGAGACGCTGGCGGCGCATCCAGCGCGGAAGTACCTGGCGCAAGGGGTCCGGGTCACGCTGAACACGGATGGCCGGTTCATGGACGGCATCACGCTGACGGATGAGTACCACACGGCCCACACCGCGCTGGGTTTCACCAAGGCGGAGCTCGAGCGGGTGGTCCTGAACGGTGCCGAAGCGGCGTTTCTTCCCGACTACGAGCGCGTCGCATTGGTGGCGCGCATCCAAAGCGACCTGGAGGCTCTTTGACCTGGCGACGCGTGCTGTTGGCGTTCGGCGTGACCTTCCTGTGTTCGCTTCTGGTGTTCACGCTGCCACGGGCGGTCTGGAATACGCTTCGCGCGCAGACACCCGCGCATGCCCAGGCCACGGCTGCACCGGCGCCCGCGCCCCAGGCGCCCGCCGACACGGCCTCCCCGGCCGCCGCCCCGCGCAGTATCCCTCAGCGGCTGACAGGTCTGATCGGGATGGCGGTGATTCTGGGGATCGGGTTCGCCCTGTCTCGAAACCGCCGGTCGATCAGCTGGCGCGTCGTGGGGTGGGGGCTGGGTCTGCAGTTCGCGTTCGCCGTATTCGTGCTCCGCATTCCGATCGGCCGGGAAATCTTCAGCTGGCTGGGTGCGGTGGTCACCAAGCTGCTGAGCTTCTCGTACGCGGGCTCGGCGTTCGTGTTCGGGAAACTGGGAGAGCAGAACTCGAGCATGGGAGTGGTGTTCGCCTTCCAGGTGCTGCCGGCGATCATCTTTGTCTCCGCGCTGTTTGCGATCATGTATTACCTCGGCATCATGCAGGTCGTGGTGAAGGCGTTCGCGGTCGTCATGAACAAGGTGATGGGGGCGAGCGGCGCCGAAAGCTTGAACGTCGCGGCGTCGATTTTCATGGGGCAGACGGAAGCCCCGCTCACCATCAGGCCGTTCCTGCCCAAGATGACGCAGTCCGAGCTCATGACGGTGATGACCGCCGGGATGGCCCACGTGTCGGGGTCCATCATGGCCGCGTACATCGCCTTCGGGATTCAGGCCGAGCACCTGCTGACGGCCGTCATCATGACCGCGCCGGGGACGATCATGATGTCCAAAATCCTGGAGCCGGAAACGCAGGTGCCTGAGACGCTGGGCGGGGTGAAGGTGGACATCCCGCGCACGGACGTGAACGTGGTCGATGCGGCATCCCGCGGAACGGTCGAAGGCCTGCATCTGATGCTGAACGTGATCGCGATGCTCATTTCGTTCATAGCGCTGATTGCACTCACAAATGGCGTCATGGGTGCGATTCACGGCCTCGACTTCACGGTTCTTGGCTTGCACCTGAGCTTTGGCTGGTTCCCTGCGGACCTTCAGACCGTGCTGGGCTGGATCTTCCGGCCTATCGCATGGGTGATGGGCGTACCGTGGCATGACTCCGGTACCATTGGTGGGCTCTTGGGGACGCGCATGGTGTTGAACGAGTTCATCGCCTACGCACAACTCGGCCCGATGAAGGCCACTTTGAGCCCTGTGTCCTTCACCATCGCTACGTTCGCGCTCTGCGGATTCGCGAACGTCTCTTCGGTGGGGATTCAGATCGGCGGCATCGGTGCCCTGGCCCCCGACCGGAAGCACGACCTGGCGAAACTCGGCTTCCGCGCCATGCTCGCGGGAACACTCGCCAACTTCCTCTCGGCCACTCTCGCCGGCATGCTGCTTTGAGCGCTTCTCCCCAGGCGGCAGCCGACGCCGTCCTCCGCCGGATCGCGCCCCGGAAACCCAAAGTCGCCATCGTCCTCGGCTCGGGATTGGGATTTCTGGCCGACCGCGTGGAGGGGCCGGCCCGGGTGCCCTATGCCGACATCCCGGGTTTTCCTGAGCCCGGCGTGCAGGGACACAAGGGAGAGCTAATCGCCGGAAACCTCGGCGGGGTCCCGGTGCTGGTGCAGGCGGGTCGCTTTCATCTCTATGAAGGCCACGACGCCGTGACGGCGGGGCTGCCGGTGCGCGTCTTCGCCCGGCTCGGCATCAAGACCCTGATCGTCACCAACGCCTCAGGCGGTATCAGGCCGGGCTTCGGCGCCGGAACGCTGATGCTCCTGTCCGATCACCTCAACCTGATGTTCCGCAACCCGCTCATCGGTCCACTGATCGAGGGGGAGGAGCGGTTCCCCGACATGACCGAGGCGTACGACGCCGGGCTTCGGACCCTCGCGAAGGAAACCGCCGCGCGTCTCAAGGTGCCGCTTGAAGAAGGAGTCTATGCGGCCCTGCTCGGCCCCTCCTACGAAACGCCCGCCGAGGTGCGCATGCTGGGGACGATGGGCGCCGACGCCGTGGGGATGTCCACGGTGCCGGAGGTGATCGTGGGGCGGGCGCGCGGGATGAAGTGTCTGGGGTTCTCGATCGTCACGAATCCGGCGGCGGGACTGTCGGGGGCGGCTCTATCTCACCAGGAAGTACTCGATGTGGGGTTGAAGATGGGGGCGAAACTTGGAGATCTGATTCTAGAAGTTGTTAGGCGGTTAGGCGGTTAGTAACTAACCGCCTAAGAACTAACCGACTAACCGCCTACCCGTCCAGCAGATCCGAGGGTGCCCCCCTCGGCACCGGCACGAAATGGTTCAACGGTCCCCGCCCGCTGCCGAATTCCGGCGCGGCCGCAATCGCCCGCTGAACGAAATCGATCCCATCTTCCACGGAGCGCTCGAGGTGCCGGCCGAGGGCGAGTCCCGCGGTGATCGCGGCCGAGAGGGTGCAGCCGGTGCCATGCGTCGACGTCGAGGGAATGCGCGGGTGGAGGAAGCGGCGGACGCCCTCGGGACGCACCAGGACGTCGATCACCGCATCCCCGGTCAGGTGCCCGCCTTTGACGAGGGCGGCTGCCGCGCCCCGCTGGAGGAGCGCACGACCGGCCCGCTCCATCTGCTCGGCGTTCGTCACCTCCTGGCCCGTCAGACGGGCCGCCTCGTCCAGGTTCGGCGTGACCAGCGTCGCGAGTGGCACCAGGTGCTCCAGGACCGCCGCGGCCGTGCCATCCTCCGCGAGGGCATGGCCGGACGTCGCCACCAGCACCGGATCGAGGACGTAAGGCTTGGTGGGAATGCGCCGGAGCGCCGCCGCGACCGTGGAGACCGTGGCGGCCGATCCGAGCATGCCGCTCTTCATGCCGTCGGGGGGCAGGTCCTGGATGAGCGCGTCGAGCTGTCGGGAAATGAGCTCCTGGCTCACCGGCTCCCAGGCCGCGACGCCCTTGGTGTTCTGCGCGGTGACGGCAGCGATGACACTGGTCCCGAACACCCCGAACTGGTGGAAGGTCTTGAGGTCGGCCTGCAGACCGGCCCCGCCTCCAGAATCGGAGCCCGCGATGCTGAGGGCGATCTTCATCGGGTCCCCGGCCGTCCGCGCTTGGCGAATGGGAGCCGGGCGGCGATGTTATGAAGGACAGGGAGGCCCATAGCCACTAATCTGCAGTCTCTCATCCGCGATCTCCAACGGCGCAAGGCCCGGGGGCGCCGCGGACTGGCAGTCGTCGAAGGGGTCCGGCTCGTCGAAGAGGCGCTCGCGGCTCAGGTCCCCATGAAGGGCGCCGTGATCGCCGCCGATCTCGAGCGGACCGCTCGCGGGGCTTCCCTGCGGGAAGACCTCGAGAAGCACGGGGTGCCCATCGAGGCGGTCTCGGCCCGAGTGTTCGCCCCGCTCGCCGACACGGAGGCGCCGCAGGGGATCGTGCTCGTGATCGAGCCGCGGCGGTGGACCGTCGAGGATCTGAAGGTCGGTCACGACGGAGTGGTGCAGATCATCGACGGCGTCCAGGATCCCGGCAACGTGGGCACCTTGCTCCGGACCGCTCACGGATTGGGCGCGAGGGGCACGATCGCGCTCCGGGGGACGGCCGACATCCTCGGTCCGAAAACCCTGCGCGCGGCGATGGGCGCGAACTTCCGGCATCCGGTGGTGTCTCTCGACGACGCGGCGTTCATCGCCTGGACCACTGCGAACGGCGTGACGTTGTGGGCTACCGCGGCCGACGGCGCGCCCATCTCGAAGACGAAGCGCGGCACCGGTCCGGTGGGCGTCATCGTCGGGAACGAGGGTGCCGGCATCAGGCCGGCGTTGAACGCGGTGGCGGCGCAGCGGGTGGCGATCCCGATGACGGGGGGCGCGGAGTCCCTCAACGTCGCCGTGGCGGCGGGCATTCTCCTCTACGAGGTCCTGCGTGGGCGTTGAAGGCTTCTTCCTGGTGGTGGCAGCCGCTTTCGGCCTGGTGTTCGGGAGCTTCCTGAACGTCTGCATCATCAGGCTCCCGAACGAGGATCCGAAGGCCCGCTCGCTGGTCCGCCCGCCCTCGTCGTGCCCGAAGTGCCACCGGGAAATCGCGTGGTACGACAATATCCCCGTGGTCTCCTGGCTGGTCCTCCGGGGGAAGTGCCGGTGGTGCGGGAACCCCATCTCCGCGCAGTACATCGTCATCGAGCTCGCCGTGGGACTCCTGTGGCTGTCCAGCGCGCTCGCCTGGGGAACGACGCCGCACATGATCGACGGCTGCGTGCTGGGGACCATCCTCCTCGGCATCGCCATCATCGACGCCCGCCACTACATCATTCCCGACGAACTCTCGTACGGAGGATTGGTGATCGGGCTGGCACTCGCCCTGTTCGGCGGTGCGACCGGGTTCCTGAATGCGCTGGTCGGGGCCGCCGCCGGGTGGGCGCTGCTCTGGGTGGTCCGCACGGTCGGCAGTTACGTCCTGAAGCAGGAGGCGATGGGATGGGGGGACGTGAAGATGCTGGCGATGATCGGTGCGTTCGTGGAGTGGCGCGGCGTCCTGCTCACCGTGTTCCTCGGCGCCCTGGCCGGGTCCGTGATCTTCCTGCCCCTGCAGCTCCTGGGAAAGAAGCGTCTGGTGCCGTTCGGGGTATTCCTCGCCGTGGGTGGTGCGGTGACCTTCCTCTTCCGGGATTCGATCCTGTCGTGGTACGTCCAGTTCCTGCACGGAGCCTAAAGCGGTGAGCAGTCCCTTCAATCTGTTCGGTGAAGGCGACGTGATGGCGCGCGTCGCCCTCGATCTCACCCGACAGGCGCGCCGGGGCGAGCTCGAGCCCGTACGCTGCCGGGATGCGGAGATCGCCCGCGTGGTGGACATCCTGCTCCGGCAGGGCAAGAACAATCCCGCCCTGGTGGGCCGTGCGGGGGTGGGAAAGACCGCTATCGTCGAGGGACTCGCCCAGCGCATCGCCGCCGGCGACGTGCCCCCGGCCCTGAAGGACGCTCAGATCCTCGCGCTCGATCACGTCGCCCTCCTGGCCGACACGTCCTACCGCGGGCAATACGAAGGCCGCCTGCGCCGCGTGGTCGAATCGCTGGCGGCCAACCCGGATTCGATTCTGTTCGTGGATGAGCTGCACAACCTCGTCGGGCAGGGGACCGCGGTGGGCGCGGCGATGGATGCCGGGAACATGCTCAAGCCCGCGCTGGTCCGGGGCGACATCCGGATCATCGGCGCCACCACGGGCGCTGAGTACGATCGCTGGATCAAGAACGACCCCGCCCTTGAACGCCGCTTTCATCCGGTCGCCATCGAGGAGCTGAATGCGGGAGAGACGCGCGAAGTGCTGCTCGCCCGCCGTCCCCGCCTGGAGCGGCACCACGCGGTGGCGATCTCCGACGACGCCCTGCAGGCCGCGATCGTCCTGACCGACCGCTTCGTGCTGGACCGGGCCCGTCCCGACAAGGCGATCGACGTGCTCGACGAAGCGTGCGCGCATGCGCAGGCCACCGCGAAGGTTTCCCCGGATCTGGAGCGCCTGATTCGCGAGCGGCGGCAGGTGGAGAAGGCCATCCGGAAGGGCAGCGCGGACGATCCGGCGGGGGAGCCGGCGGCCGACCTGGCCGCCGAAATCGTGCCCATGCTCGAGCGGATCGGTGCCGAGCTGGACCGGATGCTGTCCGGGGACCGGGACCCCGTTCCCGAAACGCCCGCGGCCCATCCCCCGCAAACGCTGGGTGACCGCCGGACGGAGCTGGACCGTCTGCTGCGGGTGGAGCTCGAATCGCAGGGACTGGTGGTGACGGGCCGCGAAGTGGCGCGCGTCGTCGGCGCCTCGGTCGGCAAGGACATCGAGTGGGCGGGATGACGCGCCTGGCGCCGGTGGCCGCGGCCCTGATCACGCTGGTGGCGTGCCGCCAGCGGGCCGAAGCCGTGCAGACGCGGAGCGCGGTGGAGGATCTGGTGCGCCAGACGATGCCCGCGGTGGAACAGGCGGTGGGGCTCAGGTTCAAGCGGCAGCCGGGTGTCGAGATTCGCACCCGGGACCAGATCAGGAGCTACGTCCTTCACAAGCTGGACGAGGACATGCCCCCCCGGGAGTTCGCGAGCTACGAGGCCGCATACAAGCACCTGGGTCTGATTCCCGACAGCGTGGACCTGCACCATCTGCTGGTGAACGTCCTGACCGAGCAGGTAGCGGGCTATTACGATCCCGATTCGGGCGCCCTCTTCATTCCCGCCGATGCCGACACCGCCATGCTCCGGACCACCGTGATCTCCCACGAGCTGGTGCACGCCTTGCAGGATCAGTACTCCCCCATCGACTCGGTCATCCGCCAGCGGCACCAGAACGACCGCCGGAGCGCGGCCGAGGCGATCTTCGAGGGACAGGCGACGCTGGGGCAGATCCGGGTGCTCATGCCGGAGCAGAAGATCGAAAATCTCCCCAGCCTGTGGGACATGGGGGGCGCGGTGCAGATGCAGCAGGAGCAATTCCCGAATTTCTCCCACGCGCCGCTCTGGGTGAAACAGACGCTCATCTTCCCGTATCTCGCCGGCGGGGACTTCGTGAAATGGTTCATCACCCAGCACCCGGGTGAGCAACCGTACGGCAAGCTGATGCCCGTGTCGACGTCGCAGATACTCCATCCTGAACGCTATGCGGACCACGACGTGCCGGTGCGCATCGTCTTCGCTCCCGGCGCGGAGCACCCCGGCCTGACGGATGACCTCGGGGAGTTCGAGACCCGCCTGGTGCTCCAGCAGATCCTGGATTCCGCGGACCAGGCGGCGGCGCTCGCCAGCGGCTGGGCGGGGGACCGCTATGCCGTGTTCGGCGCCCACGGCGAGGCGCTCGTGTGGTACGTGGTCTGGCGGACTCAGGACGCGGCAAACGGGTTTGCGGCCTGGCTCACCAAAGGATGGGGACGCCGGGTCGAACCGGGCCGCACGTGGCACGTGGACAAGTTGTCACTCGACGGCAAGCCGGCCACCGTGGTCGTCGACGCGCCGGCCGGATGGGCAGGCTGGAAACACCTCCCCACGGCCCACATCGCTACGTCAGCAGCAGAACCAGCCCCCAACTGAGCGCGCCCACCAGCGCTCCCAGCCCGAACCCGAGCGCCACGCTCCGCTTCAGGGAGCGGGGCAGTCCAATCGGGTAGTCCCGCAGGGCATCCGCCGCTTCACGCGCACGCGCGGACGCCCAGTCCGCGGTTTCCGGTGCCCGGAGCGCGGTCACCACGTAGTCCGACGCGGCGCGCTCCAGTCCATCCAGACGGTCCGGCCCGAGGGTCCACAGGCGCTCGGCGATGGGCGTCCGGAGGAACCGCATCACGGCGTCGTTCACCGTCTTCGAAAGCCGGGCCTTGAACTCCGGCGACCCGAACACGGCCGAGAGCTCTGCCACCATCCGGTCCACCCGGTCGGGCGTGACCACGAGCCTGGCCACGAGGCGTTCGTGCGCTTTGAGGTTGGCGACCGCGTGGTCCAGGACACCGGTCAGGGCCTCCGTGATGCGGGCGCGGGCCTCCGGATCTTCGAGGGTGACGCCGAACTGCTCAACCGCGACGGGGAGGTAGTCCGTGATCCCTTGTTCGACGGCGTCGAGAAGACCGCGGGGGAGGCGCTCCAGTAACGGGCGCTCATCGTGGAGCAGCGAATCCCGCTGGGACGTGATGAAGTGACGGGCTCCTGCCTCCAGGGCCTGAGAGGCCAGCCCCTCGGTCACCCACCGCTCCACGGACTCGGCGATGCGGGCCTGGTACTTGGGGATGGCGCCCTGCAGGGTGAACGGACCCACCCGGCGGGGCTCCTTGGGATTGAAGAGCAGCCAGACGTTCACGCTCGCGGTGATCCCACCGGCCAGCGTGCCGGCGCCGATCAGGGCCAGCCCTTGCCACCACAGGGGTTCCGGCATGGTGGATTTTTAACCCCCCACTTGGTTTCGAGCAACTCGCTAAGTAATTTGTAAGGCTTATGTTTACGGCCCTTTCGGAACAGCTCTCCGGCGTGCTGAAGCGGTTGACCGGCCGGGGAGTGCTGTCCGAAGCGGACGTCACGGAGGCGCTGCGCGAGATCCGGCGGCACCTGCTCGAAGCGGACGTGAGCTTCGAGGTAACCCGGGACTTCGTCGAGCGGGTGAAGGAGCGCGCCGTGGGCGCGCTCACGATCGACACGGTCCGGCCGGGACAGCAGGTGGTGAAGCTGGTGCACGACGAGATCGTCGGCATGCTCGGCGGCCGGCGTCGCGACCTCACGTTCGCCCCCGTAGGCCCGACGGTGATCCTGCTCGTCGGGTTGCAAGGCTCAGGCAAGACGACCACGGCGGCGAAGCTGGCCCGCCGGTTGAAGCTGGAGCAGAAGGCGCCCGGGCTGGTGGCGGCGGATATCTACCGTCCGGCGGCGGCGGAGCAGCTCCGGCAATTGGGAGGGCAGGTCGGGGTCCCGGTGTTTCCGGGAGTCGGGAGCCCTAAAGGACTCCCTGACGGTCGCCGGGAGTCGTCCGTTCCCACGCTGGTACGGGATGCACTGCGTGAGGCCGAGAAGGCGCGGTGCCGGACGGTCATCGTCGATACGGCCGGACGCCTGCAGGTCGACGCCGGGCTGATGGACGAGCTCAAAGCCCTGAAGGAGCTGGTGTCGCCGAAGGACGTCCTGCTGGTGGCCGACGGCATGACCGGCCAGGACGCCGTGAAGATCGCCAGGGGGTTCCACGACGGCGTGGGGCTCACGGGCGCGATCCTCACCAAGATGGACGGCGACGCGCGCGGTGGAGCGGCCCTGTCGATTCACGGGGTGACCGGCGTGCCGGTGGTATACGTCGGCGTCGGGGAAAAAGTCGAGGCGCTCGAGCCCTTCGATCCGGTGCGCATGGCGGGCCGAATCCTGGGCCAGGGCGACGTGGTGGGCCTGGTCGAGAAGGCCGCGGCCGCGATCGACCTGAAGGCGGCGCAGAAGCTCGAGCAGAAAGCGCGCTCCAAGCGGGGCATGGACCTCGCGGATTTTCTGGTGGCGCTGAAGCAGATGCAGGCGATGGGACCGATGAAGCAGGTGCTGGGGCTCTTGCCGGGCGTGAACGCGAAGGCCTTGAAGCACGTCAACGCCGACGACAAGCGGCTGAAGCATGTGGAAGCGATCGTGCTGTCGATGACCCCGGCCGAGCGGGCCGATCCGTCGATACTGAACGGGTCGCGAAGGATGCGGATCGCGAAGGGATCGGGCACGTCGGTGCAGGAGGTCAACCGTCTGCTGGAACAGTTCCAGCAGATGCGCAAGCTCATCAAGAGGATGTAAAAGGAACCGTATGGCGACTCGAATCAGATTGCGGCGGATGGGGCGGAAGGGCGAGGCGCATTTCCGGATCGTGGTGGCGGATCAGGAGTCTCCGCGCGACGGCCGGTTCGTGGCGACCCTGGGGCACTACAACCCGAAGACCAAGCCCGCCACCCTCAAGGTGGACGCGGAGCGGGCGAACTACTGGCTCGGGAAGGGCGCGACGCCGACCGATACGGTGCGCTCCCTGCTGAAGAAGGCGGGAGTGTTCGGCCAACGCCCCGCGTAATCGCACGGCTCCGGAAGCCGCACGGCCAGAAAGGGGAGGTCGCGATCTTCCCGCTGGTGGCGGACCCCGGCAGCCTGCTGGTGCCGAAAGCGCGGATGTATGTGGTGGACGATACGCGGAAGGTCCTGGCCGGCCCCCTGATTCTGGGCCGGCGCCGGGCCTATCACCGCGAATGGCTGGTGGGATTCGAAGGCGTGAGCAGCCGCGCCGCGGTGGAAGAGTGGCGTGATCAGTACCTGGCGGTGGAAGACGAGGGATAAGGGATGCTGGCGGTCAACATCGTCACCCTCTTCCCCGAGATGTTCACCGGGCCCTTGCACGCGAGCATCCTGGGCCGGGCGGTGGAGACTGGGTTGGTACGGTATCGCGTGGTGCAGCTCAGGGACTACACGCACGACCGGCACCGCTCCGTGGACGACACGCCGTACGGAGGCGGGGCCGGGATGGTGCTCAAGCCCGAGCCGTTCTTCGAGGCGGTGGAAGACCTCAAGCCGGCGGCCGGCAGTCCGGTGATCCTGATGTCCGCGCGGGGCAAGCCGCTGACGCACGACGACGCGGTGCGGTGGTCCCTGGCGGCCGAGCTGACAGTGCTGTGCGGGCATTACAAGGACGTCGATCAGCGGGTGGCCGAGGGATTGGCGACCGAGGAAATGTCGGTCGGCGATGCGGTACTGACCGGTGGCGAACCGGCGGCGCTCTGCCTGGTGGATGCGGTGGTCCGGCTCCTGCCGGGCGCGCTGGGCGATCACGAATCGGCCGCGGGGGATTCGCACTACGACGGCTTGCTGGCACCGCCGTCGTATACGCGGCCTCCCGAGTATCGGGGAATGGTGGTGCCGCCGGTCCTGACCGGCGGCGACCACGCGAAAATCGCGGCCTGGCGGGCTGCCGAGGCCGAACGGCTGACGCGGGAACGACGGCCGGACTTGTGGCAAAAACATCTCGACGCGTAGGTTGCCGGTAACGGTGACAGACGCACAGTGGGTTACCGGAGATAGGGGACAGTTATGGAAAGACTGAGAGCGGTCGAGCGTGAAGGCCTGAAGACGGACATCCCGGCCTTCGACCCCGGCGATACGGTCCGGGTGATGGTGCGCGTGCGTGAAGGGGAGAAGGAGCGTCTTCAGGCGTTCGAGGGCGTGTGCATCGCCCGGCGCGGCGGCGGGATCAACGAGACCTTCACGGTCCGGAAGATTTCGGCCGGTGTCGGCGTCGAGCGCATCTTCCCGCTCCACTCGCCGTCGATCTCCGCCATCGAAATGGTGCGGCAGGGCCGGGTGCGGCGTGCCAAGCTGTATTTCCTGCGCCGGCTGGCCGGCAAAGCGGCCCGGATCCGCGAGAAGCGCGGCGACGCGGCCGGGACGGCCGGGCAGGCCGCCACGGAGCACCCCCAGGCGTGAGCGGCCGCCGCCCCTCGCTCGAGCGCGA
>DATEGY010000011.1:0-16950 GCA_035279865.1 Gemmatimonadales bacterium
GGCCAAGCGTGATCGCCGCAAGCAAGGCGGCAGCCTGTACCTCGCTCACAGGAACGGACAGCGGCGTCGCGGGGATCTGGGCGTTCATACGCGTTTCCATACTAGTGGAAGGCGACGGCACCCGACAGGCAGGTACCTGAGCGTCTCTTACTCCCCGTTTCACGCCCGGCTCACGCGTCTCGAAGTAGTTCTACGGGTGATCCGTCTGGATACCCCATCGAGGTGGCGATATGAACTGGCCTCACATCCATTTGTTGCTCAACCACGCTCCGCTCTTCGGCACGATCGTGGGCACCACGTTCCTGGCCGCGGCGATTCTCAGAAATTACCATCTGATTCGGCCGGCACTTTATGTCCTTGTCCTGTCCGGACTCGCGGCGATCGTGGTCTATTTGACGGGAGAACCTGCGGCGGACGCGCTGGTGAGCGTTCCGGAGGGCCTGGTCGATCGGCACGAGGACATGGCCGGCATCACCATCGTCGCCACGAGCCTCGCGGGCGTCATGGCTCTCATCGCCCTGATCGTAGACCGGCGCTTCCCGGCCCTGACCCGGTGGATGAACGGCGCGGTACTGGCCTTGGCCCTGGGCGCTTCCGGCCTGCTCGCCTGGACCGCCAATCTGGGCGGTCAGATCCAACATCCCGAGGCGCGAGGCCGGGCCGTGGCCCCAGGCACCAACGCCCCTGGCGTCGAGGAACCCGGGCGGCGCTGAGGGATCGCCGAAGAAGCGACCTGAAATCGACAGGGGGCAGGTGCCCCGAAGCACCCACCCCCCGCCGGACGAGGCACCCGATCGGATGCCCCAGGGCTACTCGTAACGAAGTGCTTTGATCGGATCCACCTCGGAAGCGCGCCGGGCGGGGACATACCCCGCCCCGAAAGCCACCAGCATGAGGACGAGCACGGACAGCGCGAAGACCGCCGGGTCCGAGCCTTTCAACTGATACAGGAGCGAGCTCGCCGCCTTGCCCAACCCCAGCGCCCCGACCAGACCGATGATGCCGCCGACCACCATCATCCCGCCCACCTGGCGGAGCACCATGAGGCGCACCCGTCCGGCATCGGCCCCCAGGGCCATCCGGACACCGATTTCCCGGGTGCGCTGGGCCACCGAGTAGGCCAGAACGCCATAGAGCCCGATCGCGGCGAGGAGCGTCGCGAGGATCGCGAACGCCGTCGAGAGAATCGAGATCATGCGATCGAGGAAGATGTTGTCCCGGATCTGCTGCGGCATGGACTTCAGACCTTCCACCGGAACGCCCGGGTCGATCTTCCGGACGATTCCGGTCACCGCGCGCAGTACCGTCTCGGGCTGCGGGGTCCGCACGTAGAAGTTCATGTACGGCATGTGCGAGTCCTGACGCCAGGGCAGATAGAACACGGGAGGCACCGGACGTTTGACGTCCGAATACTTCACATCGGGAACGAGTCCGACAATCTGGATGTTGAGCGTGTCCCCACCCTCGGACATGAACTTCCCGACCGCGTCCGAGCCCAGGTTGAACTTCTTCGCGAACGCCTGATTGACCACCGCGACCTTCGCGCCCCCCAACCGATCCGCCTCGGTGAACTCGCGGCCCGCGAGCAGCTGGACCCCGAAGGTCGAGAAGTAATTCGCCCCGATGGCATTGAAGCGGGAGTTGGCGTCGACGTCCGGGCCGGACTGGAATCCCTGGACCTTGACGTCGTTCCCCCAGTTGTCGCCCGCGATGAGCGGCACGAGCGAGGTCGTCACGGACGTCACACTCGGAACGGCGGCGAGTGCTTCCTCAACCCGGGCGTAGTACTGGAGCGCCCGGGTGCTGTCGTAGCCGGCCTGTTCGGGAGAGAGTCCGAACGTGATCACGCTGTCCACGTGCACGCCGATGTCGACCCGGGTCACGTTCACCAGGCTCTTCATGAACAACCCCGCGGCAATCAGCAGGGATGTCGCCAGTGAGATCTGGAGCGTCACCAGCGTCGCCCGGAAGCGGGCCGCGGCACGGGCACCCGAGATGTGTCCGGCGTTCGCGCGGATGGTGGTGACCAGCTCGCCCCGGGTACTGTGCCACGCGGGAAACATCCCGAAAGCCAGGCCGGTCAGCACCGCCAGCCCGGCTGCGAAGAGCAGGACCGCGGGTTGGAGCGTGAACTGCAGAATGTCGCTGCCGTCTGATGGCAGCAGTGAGGCGATGCTCGCCAGCGTCCACTTGGCGACTACGAGGCTGGCGAGTCCGCCCAGTGCGGCCAGGACCACCGACTCGAGCAGCAGCTGAAACACCAGCTGCCGGCGGCTCGCGCCGAGCGCCAGACGCACCCCCATCTCCATCGACCGGCCCGCCCCCCGCGCCAGCAGCAGGTTGGCGATGTTCGCGCAGGCGATCAGCAGCACGATCCCGGTGACGCTGAACAGCATGAGCAGCGGGGTCTTCGACTCCTTGTGCATCGAGCTCTGCCCCCGCCACCCCGGCTCGAGCTCGACTTTCTTGTCGCGGAACCGCGCCAGCGTGGCGTCACTCATACCCTTCTGGAGCGGCGCCTCGACGTCGTTGATGATCGTGTGGTAGAGGCCGTTCAGCCCCACGCTCGCCTGCTGGATGCTGACGCCGGGCTTCAACCGGGCGAAGAGGTAGATCCAGTAGCTCCGGCGATTCTCGAATCCCCGGAACCCGGTGGTCAGGAGCCCTCGCATGCTGATCGGAACGAAGAGGAGGGGCCGCACGCCGAGGGTCGTGCCCTCGAAGCCCTCGGCCGCCACGCCGAGGATGGTCAGCGACTGGCCGTTCACGATGATCGACTTGCCCAGCACGTCGCGGTCGCCGCCGAGCTTCGATTGCCAGTACGAGTACGACAGCACCGCGACGAAGTTGGTCCCGATGCTCTGGTCGTCCGCCTGGGTGAACAGCCGGCCCAGCGCGGGCCGGACCCCCAGAGTCGGGAAGTACGATCCGGAGACGTACATGCCGTCCCCGGTGAGCGGCTGGTTGTTGTAGACCACACTGATGCCGAACCGGTCGTGAGCGGCGATGCCCGTAAACACGGTCTGCCGCTCCTCCAGGTCCCGGAACATCCGGTAGCTGAAGACCACATCGCAGTCCCCCGCCTGGCCGCAGGACTGCGAGCCGGGCTTGGGGCCCGGGTTGCCCAGGTTCACCAGGCGCTCGGGCTCGGAGACCGGCAGTGGCCGCAGGAGGATCTGGTCGAAGAGCGAGAAGATGGCGGCGTTGGCGCCGATGCCCAGGGCCAGGGAGAGGACGGCGATGGTCGTGACGAAGGGGGTCCGGAACAGGGTACGGAATGCCAGCCGGATACTGCGCATCGTCGACGCCTCAGGGGCTCGGGGTTATAGAAGAGGACGGGGGCCCGGGTGGGCAGGTTTCGCACTTCGACCGCCCGCCGGCCATCCCACCCCGTTAGGACGGCCGGCCGGCGTAAAGGGTTGCGTAACGCCTGACGGCCGTTCACCGTAGAACAAGGAGCAAGTTCCCCCTGGCGACGGAGTCACCGGTTGATGGCGTTCGGCAAGTCCTTCACGGCACTCACTTTCACTCTTCTCGCCACCACGGTGGCCGCCCAGTCAATCCGCGGAACGGTGACCACGGACCACCGTCCCGTTTCCGGCGCCACCGTCCGGGTGCTGGAGCTCGATCGGATCCAGCTGACCGGCACCCAGGGCGACTACCGCTTTGATCAGGTGCCGGCGGGCACCTACCGGGTGTACGTCGGCGCCCCAGGCTATGCGTCGGCCATCGACACCGTGCGAAGCATGGGCGCCGACGTCACCGTCGATTTCTCCCTCCGGCCCTCCGCCATCGCCCTCCCCCAGATCGTGGTATCCGGCGCTCCGGTGGCAAGGTCCGCGGATGACCAGTACCAGGCCGTCGGGACGAAATCGCGTCTGGAGCTCGCCCGGAGCAGCGGGATGACCTTCGCCGACAAGCTGGCGGATCTCCCCGGTGTGGCGGTCCGTGGCAACGGCATGGCACCGAATCGTCCTATTCTCCGCGGACTCGGCGACAACGAAGTCCTGGTCCTCGAAAACGGACTTCGCATGGGCGACATCGCAACGTACGACCCGGCGCACGCCACCCCGATCGACGCCCTCAGCATCGACCAGATCGACGTCGTGCGCGGGCCCGCGAGCGTCCTGTATGGTCCGAGTACCATCGGCGGCCTGGTGAACGTCGTGACGAACGTGGTGCCCACCGCCAGCAACCGCACGGTGTCCGGAAGCACCGCGCTCGAGGGGAACAGCGTCAACGACGAGTTCGCGGGTTATCTGAACACCGTCTTCACCTCGGGGGGATCGGCCTTCCGGGTGTCCGCCGGCGGCCTGCATGCCAGCGCGATCCGCATTCCAGCGGGCACGTACACCGATCCAGGAACGGGCGCGTCCTTCGACCTGGACCGCATGCCTCAATCGTTCGATCACTCCGCGGAGGGTGGCGCGGGATACTCGTACCAGGGGACGTTCGGCAGCATCGGCATCGGAGGGAACCGGTACACTATGAACTACGGGATCCCCGGGGTGCCGCCGAACCCGAACTGGGCCACGGTACCGCCGACGACGTCCCGGATCGCCCAGCAGCGATCGACCTTCGAGCTCCGGGGACTCCTCAATGCGGGCGGCGCGCTGTTCGAGCGGATCAAGTTGAACGCCGCGTACAACGACTACACCCACTCTGAGTTCCCCACGGCGCAGGACTCGACCGGCGTTTCCGATCCGCAGGCGAATCACTTCCACAAGCGCGAGCTCAACGCGACGCTGCAGTTCCAGCAGCCCGCCACGGGGCGCTGGAGCGGAACTGTGGGCCTCTGGACCGACTACCAGAAGCTCGACATCTCGGGTGACCAGCCGCTGGGACCGAATTCCACCACCACGGGCCTCGCGGGATATGTCTACGAGGAGTATCTCGCCGCGCCGGGCACCCGCCTGCAGGCCGGCGTGCGCTACGACTACAACCACATCCAGACGCGCCCGGATCCTTACTCCACGGATTCCGTGTTCCAGGACCTGTCGGACTCCCGCAACTCCAACGCCTTCACGGCCTCCCTCGGCGCCGTGCACCAGTTGGGCGCCGGCCTCACGGGATCCTTTTCCCTGGCCCGTTCGTTCCGCGCTCCGACGGTGCAGGAGCTCTTCGCCAACGGGCTCGATGCGCCGAGCGCGACGTACTCGGTCGGCACCGCGACGCTGAGACCGGAGGCTGGACTGGGCGTGGACGCCTCGTTGCATGGAGAGTTCGGACGGGCGGCGTTCGACGTGTCTCCGTACGTCAACTTCATTTCGAACTACATCTACGGCTTTCTGCGGGGGGACACCATTCAGGGATTCCCCGTCCGTCAGTTCGCGGCGACCGACGCCCGGCTGGCCGGGTTCGAGGCAGGCGTGAGTGTCGCCGCCACCTCGTCGCTGGTGCTGGAAGCTCACACCGACTACGTGAACGCCGAGGACACACGTCGGCACACCCCCCTGCCTTTCATACCGCCGCTCCGGGGCCTGTTCCGCGCGAGATACCAGGGGTCGGTCTATTCGGGCCTGGTCGAGTGGCGGCTGGCGGCGCGGCAAACGCGGCTCGGCGATGGGGACACCCCGACGGCGGGCTATGCCGTAATGGACGTGGGGCTGGGCATGCGGGTCACGCGGGGCGGGATGGTCTCGCAGCTGACGCTCAATTGCGAAAACGTCTTCAATACCGTGTACCGCGACAACCTCTCGGTCATCAAGGACTTCGTGCCGCAACCGGGACGCGGGTTCCGGCTGGCATACGACATCCTCTACTAGACCGGACGACGAAAAAGAACCCCGCCTCGATCGAGGCGGGGTTCTTGCTTTCCGCTTCCTGCCGCGCGGTCACTTCGGCGGTTCGTCCGGATCCCGGTCGGCGTCCGGCTCCACTTCGTTGGTGCGGGCCTTCTTGGCGACGGTCGCACCGCCCTTGCCTGCCCCGCAGGTCGGAGCCACCAGGGCCGGCGGATCACCCGACACCGGCGCGAGGTTGTTCTTGGTGAGCACCGCGTTGAAGGCCACGAGGTCTTTTTCCGTGATGGCATGCCAGGCCGTCACCGACTTGCCCAGATCCGAGCAGGTGGACGCATAGTCGGCGAGATCGCCCGGGGTCGGGGCCCCGTCGCCCATCTCCAGCTGATTGAGCTGACGCACCAGCGCGCCATTGACGCCCACGAAGCTCGGCGTGGTGGAGCGCCGGAAGAAGAAGCCTCCGGGAGCGCCTGGGGAGCCGGCCACGGTGTCGATCCGCGCCACCAACGTCTTCGCCGCCGCGGCCACCTCGGCCACGCTCGAGCCGGTATCGGCCGCCAGACTGGTGAGCACGGCCGACGCCTGCTGGTACCCGCTCCACGATTCCGTCATCCCCGCGAGGATCTTGAGATGCAGCGCATGCATCTCGCGCAGGGCGATGGCGGTGGCCGGTGACCGGGGATCATCCCGCACCGTCACGGTCTGTGTGTAGCTCTTGCCGTCCACGGTGAGCTTGATCGTATAGGTCCCGGGCAGGGCCAGGGGACCCTCCGGGGAGGCCGGCGTGTTGCCGGGGTTGGCATTGATCTCAAAGCTGTGGCTGAACGCCGGAGGATCGTCATACCGGATGTCCCAGTTGATCCGGTTGAGCCCCGCGTGTGCCGGCAGAGGTTCCGGCGTGGCCAGCCAGAAATTGGGCTCGGGAGGCGTCGCCGCTTCTTTCACCGGAGCGATGGGTGCACTGGACAGGTGCCGCACCACAGCACCGTTCGAATCCAGCACGTCGAGGGTGATCGTCCCCGACGGGGCCGAAGCCAGGTAGTACGTGATCAACGCCCCGTCGGGTGCGTTGTCCGAGTGCGGGACTTCCGGTGGATACGGCGTGTTCTGGTTGGTGTTCCGGCGGATCCGGACCGCCTCGCCGGGCTTGAAGAGCTTCACCGCTTCCGCCGGAGCCGCGCCCGTCATCTGCCGCAGCGGCGAGATGTCGTCCAGGATCCAGATGCCGCGGCCATAGGTTCCGACCACGAGGTCGTTCCCCTTGATGAACGCGTCCCGGTACGAGGTGGTCGGCAGGTTCGACTGGAGTGACTGCCAGTGGTCACCGTCGTCGAACGAGACATACATCCCGCTCTCGGTGCCGGCGAACAGCAGCCCCGCCTTCTTGGTGTCCTCGCGGATCAGGTGCGTGAACGATCCGCCGATCTGCCCGGTCGGAAGCCCGGTCACGATCTTGGTCCATGTCTTTCCATAGTCCCGGGTGCGGTACAGCTGGGGCTGGTAGTCCCCAAGGTTGTGCGCATCGAGGGCCGCGTACGCCTCGCCGGCGGTGAAGTGCGACGCTTCGACCATCTGCACGGCCGTCCGATTGGAATCCGGAAGGTTGGGGATCGAGGCATCGGTCCACGTGGCCCCCTCGTCCCGGGTGACTTTGATCAACCCGTTCGACGTCCCGACCCAGATCAGGCCCCGGCCCACGGTCGATGCGCCGATGCTCTGAATCACTCCGCCGCGGGGCGCCCCGGGCTTGGGCGTCGCGGTATCGGGCGGCGGCGTAACGCCCTTCGGCCACCCCAGATCGGGACCGAGCTTCCGCCAGTGCATCCCGCCGTCGGTGGACGCCATCAGATACTGGTAGCCCGCCAGGAGCTCCCGCGGATTCCAGGGCGCGAACACCAGCGGGTTGTCGGCGTTCGCCCGCAGATGGGACTCGGGATCCGTCGCGGGACTCACGTTCACGATCTGTTCGGAGGGGAACGAGATCTTCTGAATCCCCGAACCCGACGCGTAGAGCACGTTGTTGTTCAGGGGATCGATGACGTCGGTACCCCACTCCCACCCGCCCACCGGGCTCCAGTCCAGGGGCCCGATCTCACCATAGTTGCCGCGGCTCCGCACCCGGATGGCGCCGGCGTCCTGTTGGGACGCATAGACGTAATACGGGAACGAGTTGTCGGCCGAGATGTGGTAGACCTGTTCCGTCGACTGGTTGTACCACGCGCTCCAGGTCCGGCCGCCGTCCAGCGTCACGGTCGCTCCCTGGTCCATGCCGAGGAGCATGCGGGAGCCGTCCGTCGGGTCGATCCAGAGCTGCTGTGGATCGTCGCCGCCGGGCGCGCCCTTGAAGCCGGTGAAGGTGTTGCCGCCGTCGGTCGAGATGTAGCTCGAGGTGTTGATGGTGATGACGACGTCGGGGTTGGTGGAGCTCACGTACACGCCGCAGTTGTAGCCGCCCTGCCCGTTCCCGACCCGCCGGTCCGTGGCATCCATCTGCCGCCAGCTCGTCCCGCCGTCATCCGAGCGGTAGAGCCCGAAGTTGCCGATCAGGTACATCCGCTGGCCGTTCGTGTGCTGCGCCACGGCCACCGAGATGCGGCCGAACAGGCGCGGTAGTCCGCCACCCGTCACTTCGTGCCAGGTGAGACCCTGATCGGTGGACTTGAACAACATGGTCGCGGTCGGGCCGTTGGCACCGCCGCGTCCGCCACCGAACCCGCCGTTCACGTTGACGTAGTGCAGGTCGGTCGCCGCGAGCACCGTGCTGGGCGCATCATTGGCCCACGCCAGCCGCTCCACCCCGACCGAGTCGGCGACGTAGAGGGTCTTGTTCCAGGTCTTGCCCCCGTCCGTCGAGCGGAACACTCCCCGCTGGTCGTTCTTCGCGTAGCGGTTTCCCTGGGCGGCGACGAGGACGAGGTTGGGGTCGTGCGGATCGACGAGGATCGACGGAATCTGGCGGGTGTCATCGAGGCCGATGTGCTGCCAGGTCCTCCCGGCGTCGGTCGATTTGTAAATGCCATCCCCTTCATTGATGTTGCCGCCCGTCGGCATGTCGCCGGTCCCGACATAGATCACGGAGGTGTCCGAGGGAGCGACTTGTACCGCACCGATGGACGAAGTGCTCGTGATCGCGTCGAAGATGGGCTCCCAGGTCACGCCGGCGTTCGACGTTTTCCAGAGCCCGCCCGTCGGGAATCCGGCATAGAACACGCCGGCCTCACCGACCGCGCCCGAAACGGCGGACACGCGCCCGGCGCGGAGGGGGCCGATGTTGCGCCAGACGAGTCCCGACAGGGAGTCGGGTCCCGCGGCGCGGGTAGCGGTGAGCAGAACGACGGCAACAGAGAGGGCGATGATGCGCTTCATGCGTTGAGCCTCGGAGGTTCGGGGAACCACGGGAATATGCACCGTCCGACAGTCATACGGACCCCGCCCAGGTCCTGTTGCACGAAACGAAACGGCCTCACCCGGAGGGTGAGGCCGTCCCGACGTCACGCTTCGGAGTGCCGACTACTTGGCCAGACCACTGACCACCGAGGCCAGGGCCCGCACTTTGGCGGGGTCGCCGGATGCGGCCGCTGCCGCGTTGAGCTGCGACGCCAGTTTGGTCAGGGCGGTCTTCCGGGCCGCTCCGGTGGCCTTTTCGGCCTTCGACAGCGCGGTGCGGGTCTCGGTCACCTGCGCCGCGGTCATCCCGGACCGGGCCAGCTGGTCCAGATAGGCCTGGGCCACGACGGGACTGTTCGGCCACACGATCCGCTGCTGGTCCTGCACATTCTGCTGGTCGACCTGGACCAGCTTGGCCGCGTCGATCTCGTTCTGGCTGAGCAGATCGCTGGGCGTCAGCTCGAGAATGTCGAGGCCCCGGCCGATCTCGGAGCTGACGATCATGCCGTTCCGCCAGTAGGCCGACCACGAGCCGGCGCTCACCAGCTTGGTGGAATCCATCGGGCCGCGGTCGAAGAACGCAATTTCCTTCGGGTGGACCGGGTCGGTCCAGTCGAACACCGAAATGCCGCCCTGATACCAGCCCTGAACCATGATGGTACGCCCGGGCACGGGCACCAGCGAGCCGTTGTGGGCGACGCAGTTCTCCTGCTCGGTCTGCGCGGCGGGCATCTTGAAGTAGCTCTGGAATGCGAGGGTCGAGTCCTTGATCCGGAAGAGCGCGTCGGCGCCCCACTTGGGGTCGTCGGTCGCGCGGCAGCGCGGCGCCAGCCCCCCGCCCCACTCGTCCGTGAACAACACCATGGAGCCGTCATTCGAGAACGTCGCCGAATGCCAGAAGGCGAAATTCGAATCGGACGCGGCGGCGATCCGGCGCGGGTGCGCCGGGTCCTTGATGTCGAGGAGGAGGCCGTAGCCGCCGCAGGCACCCCCGGCGAGGCCGATCGCGGGATAGACGGTGATGTCATGGCACTGCACCGGACCCGGACGGGGGCCGGCCGTGTTGTCCGCGCCGACGATCTTGTCGATGATCGCCTGCAGGTTGGTCCGGAGCGTGGCGGTGTCCGCCGCAGTCGCGTCCCCGGTGCCGCCGCGCGCCTTGACGATGCTGTCGAGCAGCTGCTTCTGGAGTCGTCCCCCGACGATCACATCCCGTCCTTCGACCTGGGCGATGAAGCCGCCCGCCGCGCGCGCGGAATCCACCCGCGCCTTTTGCCGGGCCTGGTCTACCGCGGCGTCAGGATGCGAGTGGGCCTGGGTCAATCCCGCCAGAATGTCGGGCTTGCTGACGACCTTGGCCTGCTCCGGGTGCGCCAGGGGTACCTGAATCACTTCAATGCGGAAGAGCTCGCTGTTCGGGTCCTTCTCCGGCGTCATCCCGGAGCACCCCGCCAGCTCGTTCGGCGACCGGACGAAGGACGATCCCGACACGTAGACGTAGACGTTCGCCTTGTCGGCGGGGCTGGTGACCAGCGTGTGCGTATGCGAGCCCCGGCAGGTCTGGACGTTGGTGAGCAGCTTGGGATGCCTGATGTCCGAAATATCGAAAATGCGGATTCCCCGCACCCGGTCGGCGCTGACGGTGTCGGCGATGTGCTCACCGCCGCAGTCCTTGTGGCTGTCGGTCGACTCGACCGACGTGAACAGCAGATGCCCGTACACCGACACGTCGTTCTGGAACCCCGGGCACGGCAGCGCGGTGACCAGCGCCGGGTGGGCCGGCTGGGTCACGTCCCAGATGAGAATCCCGTGAAAATTCCCCTGAATGACGTACTTGCCGTCGAACGCCAGATCAGAATCGATGTAGTTGAAGTCGCCGTACGCCGTATCGATGACGAAGCCGGCAGGACGCGGCGTGGTCGACACCAGCCGCATGTTCCACAACGCCTCCTGGGCGTTGTAGACCCCGGCCTTCAGGCCGACCCGTGGATCGGGAGACGGGGCCTGGGCCGCCGCGGCCGAAGCCCCGACGACGATACAGCCGGCGGCCAGGACGGCGCGGCGCAGAAGTGACGCAGAGAGCACGGGAAACTCCAAGGTGAAAGGGGATGTCACGGGAGCGTGACCAACATCCGCCGCATCCGCGTGATTTCCGCGGTCTGATCGGCGCTGATGTCGGTGGCGAATTGAAAGACCAGGCCCTTGCCGCCGCCCGGTGTGTTGAACAGGTGCTGGACCATGGTGATGGCCCCCTGATGGTGCCGGATCATGTCTTCGAGAAACAGGTGATCCCAATCGGGCCCGCGGGCGCTGTCCAGCTGCGCAAGCGCCTCCGCCGTGAGCATTCCGGGCATCAGCATGGCGCCCATCCCCGGCATGGAGCGGCCGTACATCAGGGTGCTGTCGGGGAGCGGCTCGTGATGATCCTCGAGCCAGCGCTTCATCAGATTGATCTCGTCCGCCTGCGATACGACGACCTTCCGGCAGTAAGTCTGGACCGTCGGGCTCGCGCCGTGGCTCTCCGCCCACCCAGCCATGAGCACCGCCTGGGCGTGGTGCCCGATCATGCCGGACATGAACGCCACATCGGCCGGCGAGGGGTCCGACGGCGCCGCAGCCCCCTGCCCCAGGAGGGGAGTGGAGCCCAGACAGCCGGCGAGGAGCATGAAGGCGGGGAGTGAGCGACGGAAGTTCATGGCGACCGCTGGATACTACCTCATCCCACCGGAAACGGAACCGTCCCCCTCCATCCCGCCCGGGGTGACCTTCCGTCCCGGCGTCTCAGGACGCATCTTCTCCGTCTGCCACGGACCGGGTGCCGCCCCCGGCCCCGAGGTTCCACGTTTCGAGGAGCAGCAGCGAGATGAACAAGTCGATCAGTGGCCGCCTGGCCGGCGCGCTCGCTCTGGCCGCGGTGGCGGCCTGCGGCGCCAATCACGCCAGCCCGAATGTCGATCCCCCGCAAGGCGAGGCCGCGGCCATCGTCCGCGCCCGCGCCGACAGTGCCCGGAAACCGTACGTCAAAGCCGACGTCGATTTCATGTCGGGAATGATCTATCACCACGCGCAGGCGATCGTGATGGCGAACTGGGCCGACTCCAATCAGGCGGGGCCGGCCGTGAAGGTGCTCTGCGGCCGCATCATCAACGCGCAGAAAGATGAGATCCGCATTCTCCAGGGCTGGTTGCGCGACCGGAATCAGCCGATCCCGGAGCCCCGGGCGGCGGGCATGCCGATGATGATGAACGGCACGATGCAGAACATGCTGATGCCCGGCATGCTCTCCCCGGAGCAGATGACCGCCCTCCGCGCCGCGAAGGGTCCGGACTTCGACCGGTTGTTCCTGCAGGACATGATCCAGCACCACAAGGGCGCGGTGCAGATGGTGAAGGAGTTGTTCGCGTCCGAAGGGGCTGCCCAGGACGATATGGTGTTCAAGCTGGCCTCCGGTATCAACGTCGATCAGACCACCGAGATCGCCCGGATGGAGAAGATGCTGGTGATCGACGACGTGTTGAGCGGGAATTCGCAGTGAGCCGACGTTTGTTGCCGTCAATGGGATCCACCCGAAGCCCAAGGACCAATACCATGCGCGTCACGCACCACCGTTTTTCCCCTCGTCTGACCGCCACGGCCGTCGTCCTGGGCCTGGTGGCGGCCTGCTCGCATCCGGTGCCGTACGGCGTACCGGTGCCGGCGACCGACATGACCCGCACGCACCCGAATCCCGATCCCCGGGAGGGATTGAAGGCCGGGCTCTGGAACGCGGGCGAAGCGGCCTGGAATCTCCGGGTGGTGTCGCACACGCACTCCTCCGACTCGGTGTTCCTGAACAGCACCAATTCCGACCTGGCCTTCACGGGCAACTACGTGATCCAGGGCAGCTACAACGGCTACCAGGTCTGGGATATCTCCAACCCCGCGGCGCCCACCCTCCACACCAAAGAGGCGTGCCCGGCGTCCCAGAGCGACGTCTCGGTCTACAAGAACCTGCTGTTCGTCTCGGGTGAAGGAAACGGCGGCCGGCTGGACTGCGGCGCCGAAGGCATCAAGGACACCGTGAGCCAGGAGCGCCTGCGGGGCCTCCGCATCTTCGACATCTCGGACATCACGACGCCGAAGTACATCGCGAACGTCCAGACCTGTCGCGGCTCGCACACCCACACCGTGCTCGCCGATCCGAAAGATCCGGACAACGTCTACGTCTACATCTCCGGCTCCGCCCCGGCCCGCTCGCCCCGCGAGCTGGCGGGATGCAGCAACGCCCAGCCGAGCGAAGATTCGACCACGTCGCTCTTCCGGATCGAGGTCATCAAGGTTCCGCTCGCCCATCCCGAGCAGGCCGCGATCGTCAGCTCCCCGCGCATTTTCCATGACCTGACGGCGCCCCCGACGCACGGCATGTCGGCGGCCGACAAGGACGCCCTCGAAAAGGCCAAGGCCCAGGGCAAGTACGTCGTTACGGTCTTCGGGAACCCGTTCGTGCTGCCCGACCGCATGATCAAGCCGATGCTCGACAGCATCGCCAAGACCCACGAACGAACCGCCGCGTCGACGGCGGACAGCACGGAACTGCGCGGAGCCATCCAGGGCATGGTCGACAAGATGGTGGGCCGCCGGCAGCAGAAGGAGGGCTCCGGCCCCCCGCCGGGACCGACCCAGTGCCATGACATCACGGTGTACGCCCAGGTGGGCTACGCGGGTGGTGCCTGCGAAGGCTATGGCCTGCTCCTGAACATCCAGGACCCGGCGCATCCCTACCGCGTCGCGGCCGTGGATGACTCGAACTTCTCCTACTGGCACTCGGCCACGTTCAACAACGACGGCACCAAGGTGCTCTTCTCGGATGAGTGGGGCGGCGGCGGCGGGCCGAAGTGCCGCGCCAAGGATCCGAAGGAGTGGGGCGCCGACGCGATCTTCACGATCAACAACAACCAGCTCACGTTCCAGAGCTACTACAAGATGCCCGCCATCCAGACCGAGAACGAGAACTGCGTGGCCCACAACGGCTCGCTGATTCCGATCCCGGGCCGGGACGTGATGGTGCAGTCCTGGTATCAGGGCGGCGTCTCGATCTTCGACTGGACCGATGCGGCCCATCCCCAGGAAATCGCCTTCTTCGATTACGGCCCGGTCGACTCGACCCGGCTGGCGGGGGGCGGCACCTGGTCGGCCTACTGGTACAACGGCGTGATCGTCAGCTCGGAGATCTCGCGCGGGCTGGACATCTTCGCGCTCCAGCCTTCCGGCTTCATCTCGCAGAACGAGATCGACGCCGCGAAGAGCGTCCACTTTGATCATTGGAATACGCAGGGCCAGCGGAAGTTCGTGTGGCCCGCGTCCTTCGCGCTTTCCGGCGCGTACGTCGATCAGCTCGAGCGGTCGGGCGGGCTGTCCGCGGTCCGGGTCGCCGCCGTCCGCGAGGCCCTCAAGAAGGCCCAGGGATCGTCGGGCGCCTCCCGGCAGGGGATGCTGACGCTGCTCGGCACCCAGCTGCAGAGCGACGTCGCGGGGTCGAGCGACGCCCGTAAGGTGCAGATGCTGATTCAGTCGGTGAAGGATCTCGCCGCGATGTAACCGCCCGGTGCTGACGTACGACGGGCCCCATCGCCTTCCGGCGGTGGGGCCCGCTGTCTAGGGCACCTCGTCACTAGGGAGTAATCGTTACGAGAGCGGTGCCGGAGGCCACGAATGCTTTGCCGGCGACGGGGTCGACCGTGATGGCCGTCGCGGTTCCAGTGCTGAGTGTAACAACGACGGCGTCCAACCCGCCGGAGACGTACCAGATTCCCCCGCCGATTATCACATACACGACGTTGAGTTTGGAATCGACGGCCAGCCTTCCAGGAAACGGCCCGACCTGGACGCCGGTCACCAATGCTCGCGCCGCACCATCGTAGTCCTCCACGCGACCGGGACTGTCCTCATCAATCACAAAGATTCGATTGGTGACCGGATTGATGCCGGCCCCGCCACCCTGTGAGCCGGGTGTGGTCATCAGCTTGAGAAAAGCGTCGGTGGCGCCATCGAAGATCGAGGCCCCGGGACTGCCGTCGATCGCGATATACACAAGGTTGCGCAACGTGTCGACGGCGATCCCTTGCGTCGCGCCGCCAGTCGTCAGGGTTCCCACGACACCACCTGTTCCACCGTCAATGTCATCCGTAGCGAACGAACGCCGCGCGTACGCATGATTGGTTACGGGATTCACGGCCAGGTCGAAAACTTGATCTGTCAGGGAGATCGGGCTGCCGGGCACGAGGGTTGACGCATCGACCATCAGAACCGAGCTCCCGTTCGCCACATACAGGCGGTTACGAGAGACATCGATGGCGATGGTCCCAAGGCCGGTGGCGACCGACTGGGCATCGATCACGCGATGGCTGGACTCATCAACAACAAGCACCTGGCCCGCAGGCGCCGCTGCCGCGTAGATGCGACCTCGCGACGGATCGACCGCCAACCCGGAAATCGACGTGACCCGCGGCACGACTGCCTGAACCGCCGCCGAACCACCATCTGCGATGACGACCAGGTCCGTTCCGTGATTCGTACCGACGACCAGGTGCAGTTTGGAGTCGACGGCGAACCGGATGGGGCTCTCTCCACTTGTGCACGAGGCAAACAAGCGCCCACTAATGGTCCCCAGGGTGCCCAGCGTCGTGCCGTCGAGGATATCCACCGTTCCGAAACAATGGCTGACATACACGCGGTTCGCCGCGACATCCACATCCACGCGCGACGGCTTGAGGGGGGAAGAAACCGACAGCAGCTGGGCGTTGGACGCACCGTCGAACATCCGCACCGTTCCGTCCTGATCCGCGACGTACAGCCGGTTGGTGGCCGGGTTCACCGCGAGCCCGGCCCCGCTCACCGGGATCGGCGCCAGCGGAGCCCGATTGGAGAGGCTCATCACCGCCACGGAGGCCCAATTGTAGGCGCCCGCGTAGACGACATGCTGAGTGCCGTTGACCGCCACCAGCTCGGCAAAGACACTCAGGGAGACGGATCCGGCGACCGCGTTCAGCGTGGGATCAACCACCACCAGAGGGCCAGCGGCCACGTAGATCGAGTCAGTCGCCGGATCGATCGCGATGTTCAGGGGACTCGCCCCCAGCGGAATCGTGGACAGGACCGTCCGGCTGGACCCGTCGATCACATCCAGCGTGCTGTCCCCAGCGTCCGCCACGTAAATGCGATTCAAGGACGGATTCACGGCCACCGCGACCGGATCGACTCCCACCGGAACGCTGTCGATGGCCCTCAGCGTCGCCTCATCGATGATGGTGACCTCGTTGGACCCGGAGTCGGCCACATAGATCAGGTTGCGAGCGGTGTCGATCGCGACCCCCAGGGGCTGGAGGCCGAGCATCGAGTTGCCGAGAGGCACGCTGTCACTGATGACCGGAGCGGACCCAGTAGCGTGAAACGTGTGATTCAACGTGCCGGTACTCGCCAGCAGCATGTTCCCGCCGAGAGACGCCCCGAGCACCCATTGCGTGAGTGACGCGAAACCGCCTGCGCTCGTGAGGGTGGTGTCACCCTTGGCGACTCCGCTGCCCCCAGTCACAGCCCAGAACACGGTGTCGTTCTGAATGAGATTCCCGAAGGAGTCAGCGACCGTTACAGCCGGCTGAATCGCCACTGCGGTTCCGGCAGGCGCCGTCTGATTGTCCCCGGCAGAGACCGTCAGCTGACCAGGCGCCCCGTGCAGCACCACCACGCTCGGCAGGGTGGTCGCGATGGCTTGCCCGTTGACGGTGCCGCCAAGCGAGGCCGGGGACCCCGCGGTCGTGCCCTTGATGGTGGCGGTGTACGTTCC
>DATEGY010000012.1:0-6661 GCA_035279865.1 Gemmatimonadales bacterium
GACCATCACGGTCGACCCCGTGAAACACATCGCCTACCTCTTCCAGCCGGAATACGGACCGGCCCCCGCGCCCGCGCCGGGCACCACGCCCGATCCGCGGCGCCGCGGTCCCGTCATCGCGGCGTGGTTCTTCTCGATTACGCACTGATCCCCGGCCGGCGCGCTTCCGCGGCGGAAGCGCGCCGGTCGAGCTCAGCTCAGGGCGTCGATGCCGTCCAGATAGAGAATCTCGCAGGGCCTGAGACCCACCACCCAGAACTCGTCTTCCGGCGTCACCGCGAAGAAATCGCCCGGCGTGAGATCGGCGCTCTCACCGCTTTTCGTCTTCACTTTTGCCCGTCCCGACAGCACCACGCCGGCGAAGGCCGCTGCGGGGGTGCCGGACGTCGGTGTCCATTTCCATCCCGCCGCGAATGATCCCCTCCCCACGGACCGCCCGCCGATCGTGATGATGTCGAGCCGCGCATCGCCAAAGCCGACGGACCGTTCCGGAGTGTCGAAGCGCTTGACGAACGAGGGCGCAGGGGTGGTGGGAGCCGGGAGACTGGTCTGACGAACAACACTCATGGGTCACTCCGTGGTGAAGGGTTTCACGATGCGGCCAGGCGCAGGTGCAGCGCCGCGTATCCCCGCCAGGGCCGCCACTGCTCGGCCCGCACGAGAAGCTCCTGCGGCCCGGCGATGGGAAACGCATCGGGCCAGTGGAGGGCCCGAAGGAGGATGCCGGCGGCCAACGGCTCCTGGACACCGGGAATGGCCAGCAGGGCTTCCCGCGTCGGTGCTACTTCCCGACCCGGTTCGAGCTTCAGCACGCCGTCCGCCACGGCCCGCGCCAGGGCGGCCAGCGTCTCGGCCCGCTTCGGCGACAGTCCCAACGCCACGAGTCGCGGCGCCCCCGCGTCGGCCACGCGATCGGCGGAGGGCGCCAGCCGGTTGAGCGACTCGTCTCCGCCGGCGATCGGCTCTCCCAGGTCCCGCGCCACGCGGGCCCCGGCGCCCGAGCCTTCGAGTACCAGATGCAGGGCGGCGTCGAACCCATCGAGGGCGCCGGGAATGCGGACCCCGCGATGGCGCGCGACCAGGGGCGCCAGGTCGGTGCGGGCGAGATACTCATCCACCAGCTCCGGTTCGGCGTCCAGGTCGAACACCTGACGCAGGCGGGCGAGGATCTCCATCAGCACCGGTAACAGCGTCGCGGTGAGCGTCACCTGCACCTGGGGGCGGTCGGACATCGGTTCCACCGCGACGAGTCCGGTGTGCGCGCCCACCCGCACCGCGCGGGTATAGCGCATGCCGGCGATCGTCTCGACGCCGGGCAGCGCATCCTGCCGGAGCTGATCGAGCAGCACGTCCCACGCGAGCGGCGCGCGATAGGCGAGGACCAGGCGCACCGCGGAGTCACCGAAGAGGTCGGCGTTGTCCGTTCCGGCCGGCTCCGGTGCGCCTTGCGTGGTCCGGATCCGGCGCCGGATCGTGGTCGGGGACATCCGGTACCGCTCCCGGAACACGGTGTTGAAGCGCCGAAGGCTCTGGAACCCCGCGGCATACGCCACCCGGGTGACGGGAAGAGCCGTGTCCGCCAGGAGCTGCTTGGCCAGGAGCAACCGGTGCGTCTGCGCGAGCTCGACCGGGGACGCCCCCACCTCGCGCTCGAGCGCGCGGCGCAGATGCCGGGCGCTGACGCCGAGGTCGCGCGCGAGATCCGGAACGCCGCGCCCGTTCAACGCGCCGGCGGCGATCCGGCGGACCGCAACCTGCGCCAGCCGGGGCACGGAATCGATCACGGCCTGGCCCGGCGCCAGCTCCGGCCGGCAGCGGAGGCAGGGACGGAATCCCGCCAGCTCCGCGGCTGCCGCGGACGAAAAGAACCTGCGGTTCCGCTGGCTCGCGGCGCGGGAGGGGCAGACCGGTCGGCAGTAGATGCCGGTCGTGACGATGGCGACGTAGAACAGCCCGTCGAACCGGGGGTCCCGCGCGCCAATGGCACGGGCGCAGACCGCGGGGTCGAGGGACGGCGAGTTGGGGATCGGGTTCATGATGGTCTCCCCGAATGGTACCTCGGAGCCCGCCTCAGGCTGGCCACTTTCGGACATGGAATTGTCATCTGCCAAAGCCTACGAGGCGGGCTGGCGGACCTCAATCCGGGCTTCGGCGGATCGTCCGGTTGCCGCGACAGCCCGCCGCGCATATGCGCCCATTTGGGGAGTCAGGGAACGATCGCGACCTCCACCATCCGGCTATCCGCCTGCCCCTGGTCGTCGACCGCCCGCACGACAAATGACCCCGCGACGTCCGGGCGCCATCCCACGGTGGCTCCGGGTGCAGAGGTCCCGATGAAGCTGGAGCCCACGAACCAGTAGACCGCGTGCACTCCGCCGCTCGCCGTCGCGCGAAGCATGATCGCCTCGGTGCCCAGACGGCGCGCCCGCAGCGAGTACGTCACACCACGGAGGGGCGACGTGATCTGCGGCGGGAGCCCCGCGGAATTGCCGGCAACGTGCGTTTCGCACCGCGGATCGAATGGCGGCGGCGCGCGGCGTGGCAGACCTGCCTCCTGAAACAGCCGCGCCATGTCCGAGCTCCACATTTCGTAGACGACCCGATGGGCGGGGTCCGCCGCATACGGCGGGCAATCCCGCAGGCCGGTGCGATCGTCGATCAGCAGGGCCTGGTGCAGCGTGCTGACTCGAATAGGGGACTTGCCCGGGATGAACCAGGTCGGCACGGTCCGGGGACACTCGGCGTTCGGGAGGTCCCCGGAAGCGGCGCACACATCGACCTGAGTGAGATTGGCGGGAAACGTGCGCGGTGGCTCACCGAGGGACGGCTCGAGCACCTCGACCGCATCAACCACTCGGAAAAAGAGCGGAGCCGCCATCTGAACCCCGATGAACGCCGGATTCCCTTCGCCATCGAAGTTGCCGACCCACACCGCCAGGATGTAGGGGCCGAAGATGCCCACCGTCCACGCATCCCGGAATCCGTACGAGGTGCCGGTCTTCCAGTACACGGGGAGCCGTCCCGGAGCGGCGGCCACCGGCGCATCGGGGCGCGGGTTGGCCTTGAGCATGTCGAGGGTGACCCACGCGGCTTCGGGACTGAGCACCGGCATTCCCCTGCGTGCCGGGACATCGGCCCGATAGCGCACCGGTTGAACCACTCCCTCGTTGCTCAAGGCACCGTAGAGCGTGACCAGCTCTTCCATGGTGAGCTCGCCGCCCCCGAGCACGAGGGCCAGTCCATAGTGCTGTTTCGACTGCAGACCCGACACGCCGGCCATAGACAGGAAATCATAGAGATCGGGCTTCGAGAGCTGGGAGGCGACAAATACGGCGGGGATATTCCGGCTGCGAATGAGCGCGTCCTGCGCCGTCAGCGGCCCCACGAAGCGCCCATCGAAGTTCTCCGGACTATAGGCGCCGAACGTTGAGGGTGCGTCCTTGAGCACCGTCATGGGGTGGATCACCCCCTGGTCGATCCCCAACCCATAGATGAAGGGTTTCAGCGTAGATCCCGGCGACCGCTTGGCCTGGGTCCCGTTCACCTGCCCTTCGATGTCAGAATTGAAGAAGTCGGCGGATCCGACGAGGCCTTTGACGGTCATCGTACGGGAGTCGACGATCATCGCCGCGGCATTGTGCACTCCCAGACGAGCCTGCCCGGCGACGTACGCACGCACCTGCCGCTCCAGCAGGCTCTGCAGGCGCCGGTCCAACGTCGTCTTGATCTCAGCGCTCCCGGCATCCTGAGTGAGGACGGTGTTCACGAAATGCGGGGCGCCGAAGGGGAGATCCGCGGGCGCCCCGATCCGCACCGGTAGCCGCAGGGCTTCAGCCTCTCCCGGCACCGCGGCATGATGCCGCCGCCACCGGCGGTAGAGATCGTCACGCGCCGTCCGGAGGGTCGCCTGCGCCAGCGGACCTGCCCCGGGTCCCCGTCGCACCGGGTTCTGCGGAAGCACCGCCAAGGTAAGCGCCTCCGCCAACGTGAGGCGCCCCGGGTCTTTCGCGAAGTAGATGAGACTCGCCGCGGACGCACCTTGGATGTTCCCGCCATACGGGGCGACGTTCAGGTACGCCTCGAGAATCTCCCGTTTGGTGTAGCGCAGCTCGAGCCAGAAGGCGTGCGCCATCTGGTCGACCTTGCCACTGAGCGAGGAGGATTGAATCCCGTAGAGGATCCGGGCGAGCTGCATCGTGAGCGTGGATCCGCCTTCACGCCGGTCGCGGGCGACATACGAGTGCCAAACCGCGCGAACCAGTGCGGCCGGGTCGACGCCCGGATGCCAGCGGAAGTGCCGGTCCTCTTGCAGCAGCGTGGCGTCGATCAAGAGCGGGGAGATCCGCTCGACGGGCACCCAGACTCGGTATTGGCCATCGGGCGCCAGGGTCAACCGCAACAGGCGTCCCCCGGCGTCGTACACCGCCGTCGATGTCGGCACACGGGCCCGGAGAGGGGCGTGTGGGACGACTCGCGGCATGGCCCAGAACAGGAGGAGCGCCGCAAAGACGATCAGGACGCCTCGGCCCAGTCGTCTCACCGTGGCTTCACCACCATCCGGCCCGACTGGGACCAGGCCCTGACCCCCCGGTCGTACATGCCCTCGCCGAACGCCGGCGGCACGGCGAACGACCCGGCCGCCGTGGCCTTCACCGTGTAGACGAACTCCTGAACGGCCTGCTGCGCGTATCCATAGACCACGACGCGATCCTCCCGCGCTTCGACGTACTCCGGAGACCAATTCCCCACCACCTGGCCGAACGGCGGGGTCCACGCCCCTTCCCCACCCTCTGCATCACCCTCGCCCCCGTCCGCTTCCCCGGCGTTCGTCGAATCCGGCGGGGGTGGCATCACCACCGCCGGCTGTTGGGCCCGGGCGCCATCCTCCACGATCTCAAACCCGCCCGGAAGGAGATCGACGAGCGCCACGGACGAACCCCAGGTCTTCCCCAGCGCCCGGAACTTGAGATGGACCTGGATCTCGTCGCCGAGATTCACGCTGGAGACCGGCGCCCCGCTCATGTCGGTGTACTCGCGGAGCACCTCGAGACCCTGGGTCAGCGGTTTGGCCGGGACGGTCCGGTCAAATCCGGACTGGTTGAGCAGATAGAACGCGGGGCCCGGCGCTTCACTGCCGAACGTCACCTTCCTCGCTCCGCGGGTGATCGACGCCTCCGGGAACGTTCCCGCGGAGAGCACCAGAGGATGCCGGGACCCGTCCGGCATCGTTTCCGTCAGTGTGAAGCGCCCGGCGGCCTGTGGCCCCGCCGCCGTGACGTAGGCATCGAGGCCCAGGATGGCCGAGGCGGACGAGAGGGAGTTGAACGCGCCGCTTTGAATGGGTCCGACGATCCCCGCAATGGCCTGGGCCTGAAGCGCGGGGAGACGCGACGGGAAGTGGCGCGAAAGCAGATACAGCAACATCGCGTCGTGCGTCAGAGCATCATCGTAGTCCTCGTACGCCGGCACGCGGGCCGGTTGGAAGTGCACGCCGTCCATGATCGTCGCGGCAAGCCCCTCCTGTTTCAGCAGCTGATACGTGGAAGCCAGAAACGCAGCCGTCAGGTCCTGATTCCACTGATTCGCATAGTTCGTGCGTACCCGCCGGTCCAGCGCGGTCGCAAACCCCGTGGTCACGATGCCGGAGCGGGTGAGCAGATAGATGGCGTAGGCCCGGACCCGTTCCTCCGCGAGGCTGTTCCCCTCGGTACTCGCCAGGTGAATGAGATACCGCCAGCCGTTCGCCAGGACCTCCGGCGGGACGGCGAACCCGCGCTCCCGCGCGTCGAGCAGGAAATGCTGGGCATAGACCGACACGTAGGGATCGACGTGCGCGTTCGCCGCCCAGAGTCCGTAGGCACCCTCCTCATTCTGCCGGGACCGGAGCATGTCGACGACCTTGCCGAAGCTCGTCGCCGCCTCGACGGTGGTAATGCCGAACTCGGGACGGCGGGCCAGTACCATGGCGGGCACGCCCTGACTGACGAGTTGTTCGGTGCATCCATACGGATACTTCCGGAGGTACTCGGCCAGGCCGCGGGCCAGACCCAGGGGCACGACGGAGATGGCCCCGCGCACGGACCGGAGCTCGGGGTACAGGTCCCGCTCGAGAGCGGCCGTCGCGCTCCCCTGCTTCACCGTTCCCGTCGTGAGCGCGGTGCGATACGGCACCGCGGGTCGCAGGCTGAGGCTCTGCATGAGGCGGGCCGACTTGTCCCCCAGCCTGGCCGTGAACGTCAGATCCGCGTCGCCCAGTTTCTCCGTCGCCCGGACGTGGAACACCACCGCGCCCTCGGCCATCGCGTCCACGGCCACCACGGTCGAGGGTGGACCGAGCACCTGGAGGGCGGGTGGGACGTCGAGGCCCACCTGAATCCGCGCTCCCTTGCCCGAATTCGCGATGTTGTTGGCGACGCCGACCGAGACGTCGAACGTGTCCCCCGGGGCCACCATCAACGGCACATTGGGAGACAGCACGAAGTCGCCGCGCACCACGCTGCGTACCTCCGCGGCGCCCACCGCCTCTCCATTCACAGCCACCGCCATGATCCGGAGCGTGCCGTTGAAGTAGTCGGGCGCCGTGAAGGTGAAGTCCCCGCCATCGGCGCCGGCGTCCTGTACGCCGGACCAGAACGCGACCGGCTTGTCCCGCCGCCGCTTG
>DATEGY010000013.1:0-2249 GCA_035279865.1 Gemmatimonadales bacterium
GGGCTCGGGAGCGGCCTTCACGGCACGCCGCCGCTTGGTGGGGGCCGCGGGCTCCTTCGCTTTGCGTTTGTCCCGCTCCCACCGTGCGCGCACCAGCGCCACCTGCTCGTCCTTGAGCGGCGAGAGATGACTGCGTACGAACACGTCCATCTCCTTGAGCATGCCCATCAGCTGCTCGGCGGAGATGCCGAATTCGGCTGCCAGATCGTGAATCCGCGTCGTTCCCACTCTACTCCTCCGAAAGCCCTAGCACGCCTCGCGCCAGCGAGGGATCGCTGACACCGATTGCCTGCACCGGCGGGCGTCCCAGCCCCGCCCCCAACGTCCTTGCATCCGGACCGACGATCACGGGCACATTCGTCGCCCGCGCCAGCCGCTCCACCTTCTCCCGCGTCCGCTCACCGGCATCCGACGCCAGCACCACGCACCGCACGCCGCCGCGATGCAGCTCGGCCCGCGTTCCCGACACGCCCACCACCACGGTACGCGCCCGCACACCCAGTCCCAGGAGCCTGACCAGACGGCCGGCCGTCTCGGTCACGCCGCCGGCGGTTCCGGCGCCGCCGGAGCGCTCTCGCCACCGTCTTCGGGACCGCTCTCCTCCGTCAGCTCGTTCAGGAACGCCATCAGTTTGTCCGCCAGCACCGGCGTCATGCCGGCCATCGCGGTCACGTCGTCGCGCTCCAGGTCGAGAATGTCCTGCAGGGTCTTCTTGCCGTTCTGCTCCAGCACCGCCACCAGCTCGGCCGAGAGACCCTTCATTTCCCGCAGGGACACCTTGACCGCCTGTTCCTCGTCGGGCGGCAGGGGCGCGAACAGGGGACCCTCACCGCCGCGCTCGAGCCACTCACGGCTCGAATAGAGGTCGATCTTCCAGCCGGTGAGCTCCGACGCGAGCCGGACGTTCTGGCCGTTGCGGCCGATGGCGAGGGACAACTGATCCTCGTCCACGATGGCCTGGATGGTCTTCGCGTCGGGATCCGAGAACACCCGGGCCACGCGCGCCGGCGCGAGCGCCAGCTTGGCGAAACGCTCGGGATCGGGAGACCAGGGGACGATGTCGATGCGCTCACCGCCGAGCTCGTTGACCACGGCCTGCACGCGGGAGCCCTTGAGCCCCACGCACGCGCCCACCGGATCGATGGCGTCGTCCCGGCTCGCGACCGCGATCTTGGTCCGCGACCCGGACTCCCGGGCCGTCGCACGGATCTCGACGATCTGCTGCTGGATTTCCGGCACCTCGAGCTTGAAGAGCGCCTTCACGAACGCCGGATCGGCACGGGACAGGATGAGCCGCGGGCCCTTGGGCGTCTCTTCGATCCGCTTCAGCACCGCGCGGATCGTATCGCCCTGGTGGAAGTGCTCGCGATGGTTCTGCTCGCGGTACGGGATGATCGCTTCGGCCTCGCGGAACTTGGCAAGCATCACCACCAGCTTGCCGCGCTCGATCTGCTGCACTTCGCCGGAGAGCAGATCGCCGACCTTGTCGGCGAACTCCTCGCGGATCCGGGTGCGCTCGCCTTCGCGCACGCGCTGGATGATCCGCTGCTTGGCCGCCTGCACCGCGGTGCGCCCGAACTGCTCGACCGGGACTTCTTCTTCCAGCACGTCACCGGGCGCAAAATCCGGATCTTCGAAGCGCGCCTCTTCCAGGGAGATCTGGGAGCCCGGGTCCTCGACCGCTTCCACCACGGTCTTGAGGACCACGACGCGCACCGTCCCCTTCATTTCATCGATCGAGATCTCCGAGCGGACGTTGGGGCCGTAGCGCTTCACCAGCGCGGCGTGCATCCCGTCCTTGAGGAGATCGATCAGCCCGCTCCGGTCGAGCGACTTCGAGCTGGTCAGCTCGCGGAGCGCGGCAGCGACATCGACTGTGTTAGCCATAAGGAAGAAAACCCTCGGTTTTCAGACGTCTTCCGTCACCAATCCACCGCCAAATGGGCGTCCCGGACATCCGCCAGGGCCACGGTTCTGGGGGCCGACCCCGGCACTTCCAGCACGACGGTCCGTTCATCGGGCACCGCCACAATCCGCGCCCGGATGCGCCCCAGTCCCGGGATCTTGGCATTCACTTCGCGCCCCACGAACTGGACCCAGTGCCGGGGCCAGCGGAGGGGCCGGTCCATCCCGGGGCTCGAGACCTCCAGGACGTACCGCGAACCCAGAGGGCCCCCGGCGTCGAGCCAGCCTTCCAGGGCCCGGCTCGCCGTGGAGCAATCCTCTACGGACACCCGCCTGGGGGTATC
>DATEGY010000014.1:0-5589 GCA_035279865.1 Gemmatimonadales bacterium
GGGAACGCCGACATGCTCTGGGGCGGGGAAACCCCCAGCTGTCCCGACGTGCCGTCTCCCCAGCAGTAAATCAAGCCGTCCACCGTCACTCCGCACACGTGCTGATCGCCCGCCGCGAGCGACTGGAAATGCAGCCCACCCTTCACCAGGGTCGGTTGCGACCGGTCGATTCGGGTGCTGTCGCCAAGCTGCCCGCGCTCGTTCGCGCCCCAGCAGTAGGCATCTCCGGTGTCGGCCACACCGCAGGTGAATGCCCGTCCCGCGGTCACCGTTTCGATGTTGAGGGACCCGGCGACGAGCGTCGGCACCAGGACGGCACTGTCCGGAAGGCCGGTGCCGGACTGCCCCCGGTCGTTGGCTCCCCAGCACCACGCGACCGCGGAGCTCACGCCGCAGGTGTGATCACCGCCCGCGGCCAATAGATCGAAGCCGAACCCATGGACGGAGTCCGGGAGCGTTTGCCGGGTGGTCTGAGAATCCCCGAGCTGGCCGAAGTTGTTCCGGCCCCAGCAGTACGCAGTTCCGTTGGCGGTGGTCGCGCAGGTATGGGCATCGCCGGCGGCGACGGCTCCGGGGAATACCAGCCCCCCGGCCACCGCGGTGGGGGTGGGGGTCGTCACCGTGTCGCCCAGGCCCAGCTCCCCGGACGCGTTGCTTCCCCAGCAGACCACGGTCTGGTTGATGGTCGAGGCACAGGTATGGTTGCCTCCCGCGGCCACCTCGAAGAAGTCGAATGGCGCCACCAGGCCTGTGGGGAGACCGGTGCCGCCCTGGCTGCCGAGCCCGAGCTGGCCGTGGTCGTTGTTCCCCCAGCAGCGCATCAGCCGGTCGGTGCCCGTCGCGCAGGTGTGCGCGTCCCCCGCGGCCAGAAACGCGAACACCGCCCCTGCGGCGATGCCCGTGGGTGCCGGCCGCTCGAGCACCGCCGGCACGACGCCGAGCTGGCCGTTGTTGTCGGAGCCCCAGCAGTAGATCCGCTGGTTGATGCCGATGGCACAGCTGTGCCGGCCGCCCGATGCCACCGACTGATAGGTCACGGACGCCACCCGGAGCGTGGTCGAGTCCTGGAGACCTTCGGAGGTCGCGCGAACCATCGTGGTGCCCGAGTCGACGGCGATCGCCAGGCCGTTCGGGTCGACCGTGACCACCTGCGAGTCATCCACCGACCACGTGACCGGCGTCACCAGCAATTGACCGTGTGCGTCGCGGACGGACACGAACAGATGCAGCGTATCGTCCACGTAGAGCTGCGCGGAGTCGGGACGCAGGGTCAGGGTCTTGGCGAGGCCGGTTGAACCGCCGGTGGTCGGCGGCGGCGGCCGGAACGGAGAGTCGCAAGCCGCGAGGAGGACGACGATCAGCAGCGAGGCGGAGCGCACAGGTGCAAGGATATACCCCGGTCCCGTCCCGGGTGCCAACTGGCGCCGGGCGGCGGGCGCCCGGTAGTTTCTTCCAATGTCCGCCGTCCTTCTCCGCGGAGTGACCAAGGCTTTCGACTCCGCTTCGACCCCCATTCTCAATCAGGTGACGCTCGAGGTCCCCGACGGGGAGTTTCTCACTCTGCTCGGTCCCTCGGGGGCGGGGAAGACCACGCTCCTCCGCTGCCTGGCCGGCCTCGAGCAGCCGACGGCCGGGGAGATTCTCATCGGGGATCAGGTCGTCACGCGCACGCCCCCCGCCGCGCGCGATGTCGCCATGGTCTTCCAGGCCCAGTCGCTCTATCCCCACCTCACCGTCCGCGGGAATCTCGCGTTCCCGCTGGAGGTGCGGGGCGCGCCGCGCTCGCTGATCTCGCGGAAGGTGCTCTCGGTGGCGGAGCGACTGGGGCTCGACCGGATTCTCGACCGGCGACCGGGGCTTCTCTCCGGAGGCGAGCAGCAGCGGGTCGCGCTGGGCCGCGCGCTGGTCCGTGACCCCAAGGTGCTCCTGCTCGATGAGCCCCTCGCCCACCTCGATCCCGCCGCCCGGTCCGATCTCGCGGGGGCCATTGCGCGGTGGCATGCGGAGCGTCCGGTGACCACCGTCCACGTCACTCAGGATCTGACCGAGGCGTTCACGCTGGCGCGCCGGGTGGCGGTGCTCGATGCCGGTCGCATCCGCCAGACCGGGACTCCGCGGGAGGTCTACCTGGCGCCCGCCGACACGCAGGTGGCCCGGCTCATGGGCCGCCCCGGCATGAACGTATTGAGCGGCACCGCCCACCATCTCAAGAGCGGGACCGAGGTGCAGTGCGGGCCGCTGCTTGTTCCGGTCCCCCTGCGGGAATACGAAGGCCAGATCCTGATCGGCATCCGGCCGGAAAACGTCTCCATCGGACCGCCGGGGCGAGGGATGGGGGACGCCGCGGCGCGGCTGGTCGAACCCTCAGGGCCCGACACGCTCCTGCACCTCGATATCGGGGACGCCACCGTCGTCGCCCGCATTCCGGGCTTTCTGGACGTCACCCCCGGTGCCCCGGTCGGGGTCACGTTCGATGTCTCCCAGCTGCACTTCTTCGACTCGTCGGGAATCCGTCTGGGATGAAACGCGTCACGCTGTTCCGGTGGGCGGGCGGCGTCGCCGCGGTGGGTACGGCCCTGTCGGCCTACGTCGCGACCACCGGCTCCCGCCGGTTCGCCGAACGCCGCTACGCCGAACGCACCGCGGCGAGCGCCGCCGCCTACCTGACGGCCCAGACCCCGAAGAATGCCCCGGTTGATCCCGGGGCGTTTCTGAGAAGAGCGCGCGTCCTCGCGACGCTGCCGGACTGGTCGCCCGACGTCGAGGTGTATCTGGGCACCGCTCCCCTGGTGCATCCCACCGGGCCCACGATCCCCTTGTCCACCATTGCGCTCCTGTCGAGTCGCCGAGCTCCCGAATGGAGTGCGGGCGCCGCGTTCGCTCCGGTCACCGGCCCGTTCGAGGGCCGGGTGGTGGGCGTCGTACGCGTCCGCCCGCATCTTCCTGAGGACGCCTCGTCGTCGTGGCTCCTGGGGCTCCTCGGATTGACGGCGGTTCTTGGCGCCCTCGCCGCCGTCCAGCTCCGCCGCCGGTACTGGGCCTGGTGGCTCGGCGCCTACGCCGCCAGCGCGCTTGCATTCGGCGGCGTCGCCGCCAGCACAGCGCACGCGACCCTGCGCACGGCCACCGTGCGATGGCTCCGAGAGACCGCGATCCTCATCGAGGATGCAGGAAGCCGCCTGCCGCGGACCCCGACTCCCGCGCTGGTGGAGACGTTCAAGGCGCTGGCCGCCGACGGCACCCTCGGCCCCGATACGTCATCCGACCCCGTACTGGAGCGGGCGCTGGCGGGAACGCGTCCCGGAGCGCCGCTCCCCATCTGGTTGGGGGGTGGGCGCTGGCTCTCGCTTCAGCCCCCTGCCGAGGACTGGCAGGTGACCGTCCGGCACGCGGTCGCGGGCACGGCGGCGGTGGCGGGGGCGGTGCTGCTGATCATGCTGTCGTGGGGGGCGGGCGATCGGGCGCACCCCGGCCGCATCGAAGAGACCCTCTCTGCCTGGATGTTCCTCGCACCCGCCGGTGCGCATCTCGCCGCCCTGACCGTCGCCCCTCTCGGCGTCCTCATCTACGTGGCGGTCCATCAGTGGGATCTGACCACCGGTGCCGGCGCATTCGTGGGATTGGCAAACCTCGCGGACGTGGTCTCCCGTTCCGACACCTGGGCCGTGCTCGCGCGCACCGGGCTGTTCGCCCTGCACGTGCCGGTCGCGGCCGCCATTGCCCTGGTGCTCGCGCTTGCGGTCCGGCGCGCTCCGTCGCCCCTGATCCGCGTGCTGCTCGTCGCTCCGCCCTTTGCGTCGGTGGCGGCGGCCGGCCTGATCTGGAAGAACGGCCTGGCCAGCTGGGGATGGTTTGACCAGCCGGAGCCCGCGTTTGTCGCCCTGTTCGCGATCGCCATCGTGCTGCAGATCGGCTATCAGGTGCCCGCATTCCTCGCCGGACTCGATCGCATCCCCCGGGCACTGTCGGACGCGGCGGCACTGGATGGAGCCGGGGCCTGGTCCCGCTTCCGGCGCGTTACCGAGCCTCTCCTCAGGCCGGTCACGCTGACCGTGCTCGTGACGGGGGTCGCGGTGGCGGTGCAGGGGTTCACGCTCGCGTTCGTAGCCGGTGCGAAGGCCCCCGTCCTCGCTTCCCTCGACCTGTACCAGCTCGGATGGCGTCAGGGGCGGATCGATCTTGCCGCCGCGCTCGCCGTTCTGCTCGGGGCACTCTTCGCCACGGTCGCGGTGTTCCAGATCCGGATCTGGGGACGGGGCGTGACCCATGAGGCGTAGCCGATGGGCCTGGGTGGCCGCGGCGGGAGCCGGGCTGGCCGGGCTGGTGCTCGCGGTCCCCGTGTTCTATGAAGTGTCCGTCTCACTCATGACACCCGTCGAAGCACGAGCGTTGCCGCCCGTGCCATTTCCGTCGGATCCGCAGTTCGGCCATTACGCGTCGGGGTGGAATGGCATCGGTCTCGGCGGATTGCTGTTCACGACGGCGCTCCTCGCCATCCTCGCCGCCGCACTTCAGATCCTCACGGGGGCCGCGGCGGCCTTTGCGCTGGCGCGGCTGCGCTTTCCGGGGCGCCGGGCCGTCCTGCGCGCCGTGATCATCCTCGCGGCTATCCCGTCCGTGGTGCTCCTCGTGCCGCGGTTCGTGATGGTCGATGCCTGGGGGTGGTCGGAGGAATTCACCGGACTCGCGGTGCCTGCCCTGGTCTCGGCCGGCGCGATTCTCTTCCTTTATCATGTCTTCCGGACCCTCCCGCGCGAGCTCGAGGAGTCCGCCCGGCTCGACGGCGCCGGTCATTGGCAGGTCTTTTCGCGGGTGGTGGTGCCGCAGGCGCGGCCGGCACTCGCCGTCGTCGCGGGCTTCGCGATCCTGGCGCAGTGGCGGGGACTCCTGTGGCCGCTTGTCGTATCGCGGCGGTCAGGTCCCGAGGTGGCGGAGCAGGGGCTCGCGCTCCACATCACCGGGAGCGTCTCTGGATTGAGTGTGCCCGAGCTCCTGGCCGTCGGGGTCACCCTCGCCATCCCGGCAATGGCGACGGCCGTCTGGGTCGTGTTATCGCGCGGGCGGGCGGGGGCGGCTGGTGCGTCGCGGACGGCCCGCGGGCGCGCGCTTGAAGGCCACCTGCCAGGTGAAGTCTCCCCGCTCATCACCGGGCCATTCGAGCACCAGATACTCTGAGTCGAGGGATCGCACGGTTCCCGCCCGGTCCCCCGTGAGCGCGTCGGGGAGAAAGCCCCGGGCTGCGATCGTCACGCGATAGGGCCGGGCATCCAGTTTCACCGCGCGCCCGCTCAGCGTCAGTGCCTTCCCGTCCCAATGCTCATCCGCGAGATCCACGCACCCCTGCACCACGTGACGTGTGGTACCGATGACCTGTGGGTGATCGGTGCGAGGCCGCAGGGCCAGGACGACGCAATCATGTGCGGCGAGCGTGACGTCGAGGGGATCGGCAATGGGCAGCGCTACGTCATTCCAGACGTCATAACCGACGTAGGACCCCGGGCCGAGTCCGAGCTCAGCCAGCCGCATCCGCACCACTGCCGGCTGCGCATCCCAGTTGATTGCGAGCACCGTGTGCCACCCCGGAGCAGC
>DATEGY010000015.1:0-2831 GCA_035279865.1 Gemmatimonadales bacterium
GTCATAGTATCCGTCTTCTTGCCCGTCACGTCTCTAAGGTTCTCTCCGGAGTCGCTGACGGTCGCTGTGGGTCAGGTCATGACTCCGGAGACCGTCCTCCGCGACTCCTCCGGGGGCGCGCACGGATTTGGGGAAATCAGCTTGCAGTCGCTCGACACGGCCGTGGTGGCCGTGGTGTTCGGCAACGCTTTGATCGGCGTGAAACCCGGCTTGGCTCGGCTGGCCGGAACTGCCTTTAACGCCCCGCTGTCGGATACGGTGACGGTTCGCGTAGTTTCCGCCGACAATCTCCGACTCCTGTTCCAGTGGAACTACGATCCCGGAGTCGTACCGAACTACTCACGGTTGCCCGGTCTCGCATTGTTGCGGGATACGTCCGGAAATCCACCACCCAGCGCGCATGTCGTGACCCTGTCCAGCAGCGACACCTCCATCGCGCGGATCTCCCCCGCCTCGGTCAGCTTTCAGGACACCACCCCGATTCTCCTGACCTATGGCCGTCCGGGACTCGCGGTGATCACTGCCCGGTTCGACTCCCTTTCGACCACGCGGACTGTGATTTCCGACAACGTTCCCGTGTCACAGGTCTCGATGGCGGCTCGGCCCCCGCGGGTCATGCAGGTGGGCGACACGGTCCCAGTGATCGTGAGTACGGTCGGAGCCGACTTCAGTGCCCGATTCTACCCCGTGACGTGGACCACCTCGAACTCCGCACGAGTTCGACTGGACCCCGAGGGTACCTCATTCAATCCGACCGGTATGGTTGCCCGCCTGACCGCCCTGTCTCCGGGACAGGTCACGATCCGGGCGTCGAGTGGCGGGCACACGGACACGGCCGTGGTGACCATCGGGTCCCAGTCGGCACCCGTGATTGCTGCCGCCGGGCCGCTTCCTTTGACGCCGGGCACCACCGCGACCATCACCGGCTCGGGATATGATGCGAATCCCGTCAACGATTCGGTGTCGATCGACGGCGTTCCCGTTGCCGTCACCGGGGCGACCTCCACGAGCCTGACCCTCGCCCTGCCCGACCGAGAGGCCTTTCGATGCACGCCCACCCATGAAGCCGTGATTACCGTGAGCGTCGGGGGCGCGCTGGCCGTGGATAGTGTCCCTTTGCAGGTCGGCTATCCGCTTGCACCGGACGCCGGTGGGACGGCTCGCGCGCCGGCGGGTACGAGCTGTGTCGAACTCGCGACCGTGACAGGCCAGGCGGTATGGATCGCCATCGCGAACGCGGCCTCGTCTCCCGACGCGCTCGCGTCCTTCCAGGTCAGTGGAGCCGCGTCCTGGGCGTCCACGCCAGTCCCAGTAAACCGACCGGTGACGACCGCAGCCCCGCTGCCGGGTACCAGCTTTCAGGGACTTCGTCTCGATTCGCTCGTGACCATCACCCTCGCCCATCGCCGTCACCTCGAAGCGGAAGCGGCTCTGATGCGGCACCTTGGTTCGCCGGCACAGCAATGGGCGGCAGCCCGAGCAGCGGGAAGCAGTGGACCGGTCCGGAGCATCGGCGCCCGCATCGGGGACACCGTCCTGTTCCACGTTCCGCACATCGACCGGCCGGATTTCTGCTCGTCGTACGACGCCATCGAGGCCCGCCGGGTGTACACGGGTACGCATGCGCAGATCTTCGAGGATGTCGCGTCACCGGTGGCGGGGCAGATGGATTCCGTATTCGCCGCGGTGGGTCGGGAGTACGACACCCTGGACTATCCGGTGCTCCTTACCAATTTCGGCGACCCGCTGGTGCTGGACCAGCTGTTGAGCGGCGTCGGGAAGATCACGATGGTATTCTCGCCTTCGGTCAACCAGTCTGGCGCGCTCGGATTCGTCACCGGCTGCGACTTCTATCCTGAGTCCGTGGCGCCTTCGAGCAACGTCACGGAAGTGTTTTACGGACCGGTCCCAACGTCCTCCGGAACGGGGTTCGGATCGTTCACACCCGACGCCTGGAAATGGGAAATTCGATCCGCGCTCATCCACGAATCCAAGCACATTGCGTCCTTCGCCGCGCATCTGGCCCAGCGCGCGCCGCCAGAGGAGACCTGGCTCGAGGAAGGCTCCGCGGTCCTGGCGGAGGAGCTGTGGTCCCGAACGTTCTATGGTACCCACTGGAAGGGAAACGCCGGGTACCGGCAAACTCTCTATTGCGATGTCCGCCCGACGTTCCCTGAGTGTACCGGGCGACCGTACTCCATGTTCAATGCGTTCGCCTTCCTCTACGAGTACGCCGCCGCCAGCGAATCCCACTCGCCCCTCGGCCCCACGGCATTCGGCGACGCGTCGTTCTATGGAAGCAGCTGGTCCTTGCTCCGCTGGGCCATCGACCAGTACGCCGGCTCCGAAACGCAGTTCATCCGGGCGTTGGTTCAGGAACCGGCACTGACCGGAGTGGCGAATCTCGAAGCTCGAACCGGACAATCGTTCGCGCGGCTGAGCGCCGATTGGCAGCTCACGTTGCGAAGCGACGGGCTTGGCGGTTTCACGCCCCTGGACCCCACCGTCACGCTTCCAAGCTGGGACCTGCGGAACATCTACGCAGGCATGAATCAGGATTTCCCGTCCACGTTCCCCACGGACTTCCCCGAGCAGACGCGGGACGAGTCGATGGCAGGAATCGGTTCAGGGACGTTCAACGAGACGGTGACCGGGCTTCCGGGCGGAACGTCCGTAACGCTCTTCCCGACCAACGTTGGTGCCGGGGGCATTGCCCTGCACATGCAAGGCCCGACCGGGGGCACGCCGCCCCCCCTGCAGATTGAAGTACTTCGGATCAATTAAGCCCAGCGATCGTGCGGTAGCCGCCACCACTGCCGGGCTGATAGATT
>DATEGY010000016.1:0-4468 GCA_035279865.1 Gemmatimonadales bacterium
GCTGCTCATCATCCGTGCGTCCACTGCTTCACCGTAACAGGAGGGAGTTGCTATGTCCCGTCTCGCAGGCTTGTGACACTTCGGCGCGTTGCTCTTCGGAGCGGCGCTCCTGGTTCTGGCGTCCGCGCCCCCCGCCCGAGCCCAGACCACGACCGGCACCATCCGGGGGGTCGTCAGGGATTCCGCAGGGGGCGTCCTGTCGGGCGCCGACATCGAGGCGCGGAACCCCGCCACCGGCGGGGTCCGGCGCACTACGTCGGGGGACGACGGCGCCTACGTCCTGCCCGGCCTCGTTCCGGCCGTCTACGATCTCACGGTCCGGCACATCGGATCCGCTCCGTCCACGCGCCGGGTGCAGGTCGAAATCGGCGCGACGCTCCTTGCGAATTTTACCATTTCGTCTCAGGCCGTCGAGATCTCGGGGGTCACGGTCAATGCCGTCGCCCCAACGTTCGAGCTGAAAACCTCCGAGGTCGCCACCAACATCTCGACGCAGCAACTCCAGCAGCTTCCCACACTGGACCGCAACTTCCTCGACTTTGCGGCACTCGCTCCGGGTGTCACCGTCACGGAAGACCGGGTGAACTCGGTGTCGACGCGGACGATTGCCGCCGGCGGGGGCTCTCCCGACCAGGTCAACGTCTTCATCGACGGCGCGAGCATGAAGAACGACCTCACGGCGGGAGGGATCGCCGGCCAGGACGCGAGCCGCGGGAATCCCTTCCCGCAGAGCGCGATCCAGGAATACCGGATCATCACGCAGAACTTCAAAGCGGAGTATCAGAAGGCGTCGAGTGCCATTATCACCGCCACGACCCGCTCAGGCTCCAACCAGTGGATGGGGAGCGCGTTTTTTGGCTACAGCGGCAAGTCCCTGATCGCGCTCGACACGTTCCAGATCAAGGCCAAGGACGCGAGCCCAACCACCTTCCAGAAGCCGGACTTCTCACGGAACCTCCTCAGCCTGTCGGGAGGGGGCCCGCTCATCAGGGACCGGTTGTTCGTATTCGGGTCGTACGAGGGGAATTATCAGGATCGTTCGGACCAGGTGAACATCCAGAACATCCCGACCGGATTCGGCTCGGCCCTCGATTCGCTGAATTTCGCGCAGTACAACGGATTCTTCACGTCTCCATTCCGCGAGTCCCTGGTCTTCGGCAAGCTCTCATACAACGTGAGCCCGAACTCGTTCGCCGAGTTGAGCTGGAATCACAGGGGGGAGTCGGATGTGCGCGACTTCGGGGGCACCAACGCCTTCCAGGAGGCCGTCAACTTCCGGCAGATCGTCGACATCGGAAACCTGAAGTACAACTACGCGACGGGACCCTGGCTGGACGAGGCACTGGTCACCTTCGAGCGTTTTCAGCGGAACCCGACGCCCGACACCCCCGGTCTGGTCGCCCGGCAATACCAATGGCTCGGTGGCTCCGCTCAGGTCGGCAGCAACCTGAGCATCCAGGATTTCATTCAGCGCCGGATCGGTTTTCGGAACGACGTGACCTACACCGGATTCCACGGGATGGGGGATCACGTGTTCAAGGCGGGCGCGAGCGTCGATTTCGTGAACTATGACATCACCAAACGCAACAACGAAACGCCCCTCTACCAGTTCGCCGACACGATCAACCCCGGCTGCTGGTGCCGCGATACGGCCGGTGAAGCCTTCAACTTCCGCTCACCGTACCAGTTGGTCTACGGAACGGGCATCCCGGGCGTCAACCTCAACAACAACGAAATCGGCGCCTACATCCAGGACGACTGGAGTCCCACGCCCCGGCTCACCCTTAACTTGGGGCTGCGGTGGGACTACGAGTCGAACATGATCAACTCCGGTTACGTCACACCACAGGAAGTGGTCGATACGCTCACGCGCTACAACGACTCCCTGAACACACCCCTGGATCTGAACCGGTACATCTCGAACGGCCACAACCGTTCCGGGTTCAAGGGCGCCTTCCAGCCTCGACTCGGCTTCTCGTACGCGCTGGACAAGGACAGCAAGAACACGCTGTTCGGCGGCTTCGGGATCTACTATGACCGGACGATCTTCGACTTTTCGGTGGACGAAATCCAGAAGTTGACCCACCCGACCTACAACGTGCGGTTCGCCGATCCCGATTCCACCCCGGCTGCCGGCCAGGTCGCGTGGAACGACTCCTTGATGACCACTGACACGGTGAAGCTGAACAAGCTGGCCCACACCTTCGGATTGCCCGAGGCGTTCCTGATCGCCAACGACAACCGGCCCCCCAAGTCCACCCAATGGAGCCTGGGGATCAAGCACGTTATGGGATCGTGGCTCGCGACCGTCACTTACCAGGGTCAGCGCGGCACCGGCCTGTTCACCTACAACTGGGCGAACGCCGGCGTCATCAAGCCCGACGGCACCTGCTGTACGCCCGGCTACAACATCGCCGCCCACGGCTTCGCGAACATCATCTATTCGACGAACGACGGGAAAACGTGGTACGACGCCCTCACGCTGCAGTTCGATCATCCGTATCAGCGGACCAGCGAGACGTTCGGGTGGGGCGGCGGGATTTCCTACACCTACGCCCGCCGCTACATCGCTGGGAGCGACAACATGGGTAGCCTCACGTCGTCCTTCCCAGGTTCGTATCCCTATGCGTCGGCCATTCCAAAGCACTCCGACCTCGACGGCAACGACGAGCGGCAGCGGATCGTCGGCAACTGGGTCATGGACATGCCTTATCTGTTTGGCGTCCAGTTCTCAGGACTGCTCACCTTGAGCAGCGGCGCGACGGTCGACGTCGGATGTCCGTCCAGGTTCTGCGGACCGTCGACCTACATCAACGGCGGCTTCACACCTACCCCAAAGAACACGTTCATTCCCGGTGGGTGGGCATATGAACGGATGGATGTGAGACTTCGGAAGGATTTTCCGGGGTTCTCAGGTACCCGGCTGGGGGTCACCCTCGACGTATTCAATCTGTTCAACACAATGAACTTCAGCTGCTACGACACCGGCTTCAACTCACCGACGTATGGTCAAGCCACCTGTCTCGCGTCGGACCCGCGGCGCGTGCAGCTCGGCGCCCAGTACGACTTCTGAACTCACTCGGACAGCGGTCACCGGCGCTCCGGCGCCGGTGGCCCTCCGGGTGGGGCTGGGGTATTCTCCCTTGATGATTGACGCACTCCGCGCCGGGAGGCGGCTGTTGCCCGTCCTCCCGGCTGCGTGGGCCTTCCTCGGCTGCGCCACGCACCACCCGGAAGCCCCCACGCCCCCTGACTCCGTCCAGTCCGCCGCCTTCCTGGACACGCTCGAAGAGCGGACCTTCCATTACTTCTGGGACCTCACCAATCAGGCCAACGGCTTGACGCCGGACCGAAGCCCCTCCCCGTCCTTCTCGAGCATCGCCGCCGTCGGCTTCGCCCTCACGGCGTACCCGATCGGCGCAGAACGTGGATACGTCGCCAGAGCCGACGCAGCTTCCCGTACGCTTGTTACCCTACGTTTCTTCCTGCACGCCACTCAAGATTCCTCCGGCTCTGCGACGGGATACCACGGCTTCTTCTATCACTTCCTCGACATGAACACGGGCGCGCGGTTCCAGACGGTCGAGCTGTCCACGATCGACACCGGCCTGCTCCTCGCCGGCGTCCTCACCTGCCAGTCCTACTTTACCGGCTCGGACTCCACCGAGACCGCGATCCGCGCGGTGGCCGAGTCGCTGTACGACCGGGCGGACTGGCGCTGGAGCGAGGCGCGGGCCCCCCTCGTCGCGATGGCGTGGACCCCGGAGCACCAATTCGCCGCCTACGACTGGAAGGGCTACGACGAGGGCATGATTCTCTACATCCTGGCGCTCGGCTCCCCGACGCACGCCGTGGACTCGACCGCCTGGAGCGCGTGGACCTCCGGGTATCAGTGGGGCTCGTTCCAGGGCCAGACCTACCTGGGCTTCGCGCCGCTCTTCGGCCACCAGTACTCGCACGTGTGGATCGACTTCCGGGGCATCCAGGACGCGTACATGAACGGCCACGGCATCGACTACTTCGAGAACTCGCGCCGGGCCACGCTCGCCCAACAGGCGTACGCCGTCGCCAATCCGGGCCGCTGGTCGGGATACGGTGCGGGCTTCTGGGGACTCACCGCGTCGGATGGACCCCTGGACGGGATCGTCTCGGGCCGTCAGTACCACACGTATGACGCCCGGGGCGCGTCGTTCACGAACATCGAGGACGACGGCACCGTCGCACCAACGGCCGCGGGCGCGTCGGTGCCCTTCGCCCCCGAGATCGCCATCCCCACGCTGTACGCCATGCGCCACACGTACGGCGACGCGCTCTTCTCGACGTACGGATTCCTCGACGCGATCAATCCGACCTTCCCCACCACCGCGAGCCCGAGCCAGGGCCACGTCGTCCCCGGAATCGGCTGGGTGGACACCGACTACCTCGGCATCGACCAGGGCCCCATGCTGGCGATGATCGAGAACTACCG
>DATEGY010000017.1:0-4496 GCA_035279865.1 Gemmatimonadales bacterium
CCTTGCCGCATGGCACCGTCGAGACGCCGGCGTTCATGCCGGTGGGGACCCAGGGCACCGTCCGCGCCCTTTCCCCCCTCGATCTGGCGCACATCGGCGCCTGCCTCGTGCTCGCCAACACCTACCACCTGCACGTGCGCCCCGGCGAGGACACGGTCGCGAAGCTCGGCGGCCTGCACCGCTTCATGTCGTGGAGCGGTCCTCTGCTCACGGACTCGGGAGGGTTCCAGGTCTTTTCGCTCGAGGGGCTGCGGACGGTCGACGAAGACGGCGTCGAATTCCAGAGTCACGTGGACGGCGGCCGGCGCCGGCTCACCCCGGAGCGCGCGATGGAGATCCAATGGACCCTCGGCGCCGACGTGGCCATGGCGTTCGATCACGTCGCCCCGGGCCGGGTGGATGCCGCCACCAGCCGCGACGCCCTCGAGCGGACCCTCCGCTGGCTCGAGCGGTGCGCGGCGCGGCACGCCGCCCTGTCCCGGGACACCCCGGGGCGACAGACCCTGTGGCCGATCGTGCAGGGCGGCACCCACGCCGATCTGCGGCGGAGCTCCCTCGACGGCACGCTGTCCCGGGGAGACTGGACCGGCCTCGCGGTCGGCGGGCTGTCCGTCGGCGAGCCGAAGATCGAGATGTACGAGACGCTGTCGGAGCTTTCGCCCCGGCTCCCCCCCGCCATTCCCCGCTATCTTATGGGCGTCGGATTCCCGGAGGACCTGGTGGAGGGCGTCCTGCGCGGCATCGATCTGTTCGACTGCGTGGCCCCCACCCGGAACGGACGGAACGGATCGGCGTTCACGGACGATGGTCCGGTCAATATCCGGAACGCCGCCTGGAAGGACGATCCGTCGCCGCTCGATCAAGCCTGCGACTGCGAGACCTGCACCCGGTATTCCCGCGGGTATTTGCGGCATCTCTTCGTGGCGGGCGAACTCCTGGGCCTCAGACTCTTGTCACTGCACAACGTCCGGTACCTGATCCGGCTCGCCGGCGCGCTGCGCCGGGCCGTCGGACAAGGGACCGTGGACGCGTGGGCCGCCGAATGGCGGTACCGCTACCTCAACTCGGGAACGGGCTGAATCGATGCACGGCATCCTCGCGGTGTTCGCCCCCTCCGGCCAGTCCGGGACTCAGCCACTCTTCGTGCTGATCATCCAGTTCGCCGCCATCGGCGGAATCCTGTACTTCCTGCTGATCCGCCCGCAGCGGCAGCAGCAGAAGAAACACCAGGACCTGCTCGCGTCGCTGCAGAAGGGCGATCAGGTGGTCACCTCGGGGGGTATCATCGGTGAGGTGATCTTCCTGAAGGAAAACGAAGTGACCATCAAAAGCGCCGAATCGCGCCTCCTCGTGGCGCGCAGCAACATCACCGCGGTGCTGAACCGCGACAGCGAGGGGGCCAAGAAGTCGTGAGTGTCAGGTCTCTCCACCTCCTCGGTTCCCCGGTCCTGCGCGAGCGCGCCAAACCGGTGCCGGCCGTTGACGATACGGTCCGCCAGTTCGTCGCCGATCTGTTCGACACCATGCACGCTGCGAAAGGGGTCGGCCTCGCCGCCAATCAGGTGGGCGTCGCCCTGCGCGTGGCGGTGGTCGACGTGGGAGAGGAGACCCCCGATCCCCTGGTGCTCATCAATCCCATCGTGACGCCACGCGGGGATGTGGTCGAGACCGCGGAAGAAGGCTGCCTGTCCATCCCCGACCTCTTCGCCGAAGTCGAGCGGCCGCTCGAGATCACGCTCGAGGCCCTCGATCGCGACGGCAAGCCGTACCGTATGGAGATCTCCGGGTACAAGGCACGCGCCGTGCAACATGAAGTCGATCACCTCGACGGCGTGCTCTTCCTGGATCATTTGACCGCGGTGAAGCGCGCGTCGCTCTTGTCCAAGTGGCGCCGGGCGCGGAAGGGACAGACCGGCTACGTGAAGGAAGTCGTTCCGGAGCCGGCGGGCGAGCTCTAGTGCGAGTCGTGTTCTTCGGCACGCCGGAGTTCGCGGTGCCGTCGCTGCTCGCATTGGTAGGTGAAGGGTTCGAAGTCGCCGCCGTGGTCACCAGGCCCGACAAGCCGCAGGGGCGCTCCCGCTCCACCCTCGTCGCGTCTCCCGTCAAGACGGCCGCCCTGGAAGAGAGTCTTCCGGTCCTTCAGCCCGAACGCCCGAAGGATCCCGCGTTCATCGCTCAGCTGCGGCGGCTCGCGCCCGACGTCGGGGTCGTGGTGGCGTACGGCCACATCCTGACACCCGAGCTGCTCGCCATTCCCCGCCTCGGCATGGTGAACGTGCATCCCTCGCTGCTGCCGGCGCTGCGCGGCGCCGCACCCATCGAGTGGGCCATCCTGAATGGGCTGCCGAGCACGGGCGTGACCATCATGCAGATGGAAGCAGGCCTCGATTCAGGCCCGATCCTGCATCAGATCCCCCATACGTTGTCCGACGACGTGACCGGCGGTGAGCTCACCCTGCATCTCGCGGAGGTCGGAGCCCAGGCCCTCATCGAAACCCTGGCGATGATGGCAGGCGACGGGCTGAAGCCGGTGCCGCAGCATCACGATCGGGCGACGTACGCGCCGAAGCTCACGCGCGAGACGGGGCATCTCACGTGGGACCGGGACGAAGCGGTGGTGCGCCGAACCATCCTGGCCCTCGACCCGAAACCGGGGGCGTGGACCACGCTCGAGGGCCTCGAGGTGAAACTCTTCGGCGCACGACCCGCGGCCGGAAGCGGGCCGCCGGGTGAAGTGCTCCGGGCCGAACGTGAGCTGGTCATCGCCGCCGGTGCGGGTGCGCTCTCGATCAGCGAAGTGCAACCCGCCGGCAAGCCACGCCTCTCCGCGCTCGACTGGATCCGCGGCCGCGGCGTTCGGGCCGGACAGCGGATGGTGTGACCGCCCACGAGAGGTCGCAGCTCCCCCGGCTGCACGCCGTCACCGACGAACGGGTCGCCCGACTCCCGGACTTCGCCGACCGTGCCCAGGCCTTGAGCGCCACCGGGACCCTCGCACTCCATGCCCGCGGGCATTCGCTCACCGGGCGCGACCATCTCGCACTGGCCCGCCTGCTCCGTGACGCCGCGCCCGGCCACCTCTTCGTGAATGACCGTCTGGACATCGCGCTGGCGGTCCACGCCGACGGCGTGCAGCTCTCCAGCAGTGGCCTGTCGCCGGGCGAGGCCCGCTCACTGCACCGGGACTGGTGGATCGGCGTGTCCGTCCATACACCCGGGGAAGCGGCAGCCGCGCAGGCTGGGGGAGCCGACTATCTTTTGGCAGGGCCGGTCTTTGCGACTCCCACGCACCCCGAACGGGAGCCGTTGGGGATGCAAGGACTGGCCCAATTCACCGGGCTGGGACTTCCGGTCGTCGCGATCGGGGGAATCGACCGGGCCAACGCGCGGGATGTGGTAGCCGCGGGCGCGCACGGAGTGGCGATGATCCGTGCCCTCTGGAACGCTCCCGACCCCGCTCGCGCGGCGCTGGAGATAATGAAGGAGATCGAGTGGAAATCGTCGTGAATGGGGAGCCCCGCACCGTGACGGCGGGCGCAACACTCCTGGAGCTTCTGGATACCTGGTCGCTGGACCCCCGGGCCGTCGTGGTCGAGCATAACCGGAGGATCGTCCGCCGCCCCTCCCTCGGGGACGTACGCGTGGAGCCGGGAGACAAGATCGAACTGGTGCAGTTCGTGGGAGGGGGATGATGGACACGCCCTTCGTGGTGGGCGGCCGCACGTTCCGCTCCCGCCTGATGATCGGCACCGGCAAGTACCGGGACAACGAAACGATGGTACGCGCCATCGAGGCCACCGGGGCGGACGTGGTCACCGTGGCCGTGCGGCGCGTGGATCTCGACCGCACCGCCGACGGTAGCATCCTCAAATACCTGGACCCGAAGCGGTTCTTTCTTCTCGCCAACACCGCAGGCTGCTACACGGCCGATGAAGCCGTCCGATACGCCCGACTGGCCCGCGAAGCCGGCTTCAACGACTTCGTCAAGCTCGAGGTGATCGGTGATCAGGAGACGCTGCTCCCCGACGTGACCGGACTCCTCGAAGCCACGCGCACTCTGGTGGCCGAGGGGTTCAAGGTGCTGGCGTACACCAACGAAGACCTCATCACCGCCCTCAGGCTCGAGGAAGCGGGATGCGCCGCGGTGATGCCCCTGGCCTCGCCCATTGGGAGCGGACTCGGGCTGCTCAATCCCGTGAGCGTGCGCACCATCAAACGCCGCCTCCGAGTGCCGGTGATCGTCGACGCCGGAGTCGGGACCGCCTCGGACGCCTGCATCACCATGGAGCAGGGCGTGGACGGCATTCTGATGAACACCGCCGTAGCGGCCGCCCGCGACCCGGTCCAGATGGCCCATGCCATGCGGCTGGCCGTCGAAGCCGGGCGCGCCTCCTACCTGGCGGGCCGGATGCCGAAGCGCGAAGTCGCCGTGCCGTCCTCCCCCACCGAGGGTATGCTGGATTAAGGACGCGACCGCGGCGCGCCGCGCGGCGCTC
>DATEGY010000018.1:0-3266 GCA_035279865.1 Gemmatimonadales bacterium
GTAGTCGAAGAACTGGATCTCGACCACCGGTTTCCAGCCCCGGGTCGACAGCCCGATGGCGCGGCCCAGAATGTTGGCTTCGGCGAGCGGTGAGTTGTAGACCCGGTCTCCGCCGTACTGGCGCTGCAGGCCCCACGTCACCTTGAACACGCCTCCCTTGCCCTTCACATCCTTGAGCACCGCCTCGCGGCTGGCGTCGGCGACGTCCTCACCGAAGACCAGGATGCGCGGGTCGCGCGCCATTTCGTCCTTCATGCACGCGTTCAGGAGGTCGACGACCGTCGTCGGCTCACCCTTGAACTGCGGATCGTCCTCGGTGTCGAACTGCTCCGACGTGGGGTCCACGTCGGGGGAGTACACGTAATTGTAGACGGTGTCGGTCTTCGGCTGAGGCGATACCAGCGCCATGTCGGCCGCGACCTGGACGTCGTCGTCGACCTGCTTCTGGATCGCCTCGATCTCCGCCTGGGTGGCGACGCCGTCCGCCACGAGCTTCTTGGGGAAAACGATGACGCAGTCGCGCTTGGCCTCTTCCTCGCGCTCCTTGGTGGGACGATAGAGGATTTCATCGTCCGAGAGCGAATGGGAGTAGGGGCGGGTGACGTGCGCGTGAACCAGCGCCGGGCCTTTGCGCTCGCGGCAATACTCCACGGCACGACGCATCGCCTCATACGACGCAAGGGGATCGCAACCGTCGACTTCCTGGATGAAGAGGCCCGGGAAGCCGGTGACCAGCTTGGAGACCGAGCCGCCGGCGGTCTGGACTTCGACCGGTACGGAAATGGCGTAGCCGTTGTCCTCGACGAGGAACACGACGGGCAACTTGAGATTGCACGCGGTGTTCATAGCCTCCCAATACTCCCCTTCGCTCGTGGTGCCGTCCCCCGACGAGCAGTACACCACCTCGTCCTTCTTCACCGACACGTCCGCGTCGGCAATCTTCGACGCCCGATACCAGGACTCGGCGCAGCCGACCGCCTGGATGAACTGCGTCCCGGTGGGGGATGACTGACTGACGATGTTCAGCGCCTGGTGACCCCAGTGCGACGGCATCTGCCGGCCACCCGAATTGGGGTCCTCGGCGGCGCCCACGGCCGAGAGGAGCATCTCGGTGGGGGTCATGCCGAGGGTGAGACAGAGGGCCCGGTCCCGATAGTAGGGATAGAACCAGTCGTGACTCGCCTTCATCGCCTTCCCGGCGGCTACCAGGATGGCTTCGTGCCCGGCCCCCGAGATCTGGAAGAAGATCTTGTTCTGCCGTTTGAGCTGAATCTCCTTGTCATCGATCCGACGAGACAGGAGCATCAGCCGGTACATGTCCAGGAGCTCGGCCTTCGAGAGCTGGGACTTGGCGGACCTGGACTGGGCGCGGGACTGAGGGGAGGTCTTGGTGGCCATAGGCCTCAAAAATAGCCTAGTTGGGCTTCGCCTTCAAAAGGTCGCCCAACCTGGGGAAGGCGCCGAGGGCCAGGCGGACGTCCCGATCGTGATGGAGGTCCAGATCATACATGGCGTCCACGCCCCAACGGTTTTCCACCACCCGGCGGCCCACTTCGTAGCCCAGGCGCCACTGGGTGGTCGAGTCGACCATGGCCTCGACATGGAGCCGGTCGCGGATCCGCTTGAGGAGACCGGGCATGAGGATGTCGCCCCAACGGGGCAGCGAGGCTTCGAAGGCGGCCATGCCCGCGGGCGTCGCAGGCTGAGTCAGCGCCACCGAGTCGACCACGGCGGTAATCCACCCCGAGTCCTGCGCCGCCGCCCACCAGGCGGCCGGCTGTACGCCGCCGGAGTCCACGATGTCGGGGAGCACTCCACCGCCCCCCCGTACGGCGCGCCCGGCATCGGTGTGATAGACCTTGTCCGTGTCGTTCGCCGCCCCCGTCTTGCCGGCGAGGTCGTAGTACTGCTCCACCGCCAGGCCCGCGTACCGGCGCTGGATATACCGGCCTGAGGGCGAGATCACGTGACCGATGGTCATGTGCAGGACCTCGCCGGATGACAGGATGAAGTTGGACTGCATCAGCGCCTTCCCGAAGGTCCGTCTCCCGATGATCAGAGCCCGGTCATGGTCCTGGAGGGAGGCGGCGGTCGCCTCGGCGGCGCTGGCGGAGAGCTGGTTCACCAGAACGATGAGCGGAAGATCCCGGAAGTCGCCGTCTTTGCGCGTGCGGTAGGTCGTGTCGACGTCGGCCCGCCGCCCCTTGGTGCTGAAGACGATCGTGCCCTTGGGCACGAACTCGGAGACCAGGTCCACCGCCTGGTCGACGATGCCTCCGGGGTTGTTGCGGAGATCCAGGATGATCTGCCTCGCTCCCTGCTTCTTCAGCGTCTTGATGGCGTCGTGCACCTGATCCGCGGACTTTTCACCGAACTCATCGAGCCGCAGGAATCCGGTGACCGAGTCCACCATCCGCACCGACCACACGTCCCGTTCCTCGAATGCCTTCCGTTTGAGGGTGACCGTGAAGGTGTCGGGCTCGAGTTTGGGGCCGCGCGCGAAGCGGACGCGAACCTTGGTCCCTGGGGCCCCGGCCATGCGGAGCCGCACGGTTTCGATCTCGAGGCCCGCGATCACCGTGTCGTTGATGGCGATCAACCGGTCTCCAGGCCTGACGCCTCCGTCTTCCGCCGGACTCTTCGGGTAGATCCCGAGCACCGTCGGCTCGCCGTCTACGTCGTCGAGGGACGCGCCGGTGGTGGCCAGGTCACCGCGCTGGAGTGAATCGAACCGCTCGTAATCGAGGCGGGAGAGGAACAGGCTGTGGGGATCCAGGTCCCGAAGGACGCCGTCGATCGCGGACTTGACCAGAATGCTGTAGCTGACCGAGTCCGGGTAGCTGTGGAAGATGTAGGTCAGCACTTGAGAGAAGGTTTGGAGCTCCTCATAGGACGTACGCTGCTGGGCCGCGCCCCCGGTCACCGGCGCGGCCACGAGCAGGGCGACGAGCAGGGCCCTAGTGCAGCGAGTCGAGGCGTTTCTTGGCATCGGCGACCTCAATCGTCATCCGGCGCGGGGCCACGGCGACGAAATGGGTGAGTGCGTCACGGGCTTCCCCGGGCTGGCCCAGCGCCTGCGTCACCAGGCCGAGGCGATAGTACACCTCGGGGTAGCGCGGGTCGAGGGCAATGGCGCGCTTGAACGTCGCCGCTGCTTCCGGGAGATGCCCGGACTCGGCGTCGATCACGCCGAGATCGAGCAGGAGCGACGGATCGTCCGGGTCGGCCTCGACTGCTGCTTGCGCTTCGACGGTGGCGCTATCCCA
>DATEGY010000019.1:0-9769 GCA_035279865.1 Gemmatimonadales bacterium
CGAAGTACCGCGGCACCGGCAGGTCGGCCGGCTTTTCACAGAAGTAGCCGCTGACGAACTTCCCCTCGTCGAGCCGCACGTACGACACACGTCCGTTCGCGATGAACTCGAGCACGCCCGTGACTTTTTCCTCGCGCAGGACCGGAAAGAGCGCCGTCGGCTGACCGGGATCGACCAGCCGTGGCTGCGGTGGCACCGCGCACGACTGATACATCCAGGCGAGCTGTTCCAGGGGAGCGGCGCAGTAAGTGAGATCCCCGCGCTCGGTCTCGGCGCGCATCCGGCGCAAGGCTTCGGTGATGGTGATGACCTCGCGTCCGGACGCTTCGAAGGCGGCGGCGTTGACCGCCTCGCCCTTCCGTAAGAAGAGGAGGAGGCAGCCGTCGGGCACGTGGGCACAGAGGTAGCCGTCGACGCGACCGTCGCGGTCGCGTTTGGCGTAGGCCAGCAGGTTGTCGAGGTGAATGAACGCCAGGCGGGTACGGTGAATGAGCTGATCCACCTGCGGAAAGCGGAGGTCCGCGAGGCGCACCGGCGAATTCGTGAGTCGGGCGGTGCTGGCTCGCATGGACCTCCGCCTGGATGGTTACCCGATATGGCGCGTGATCTTCTCGTCGAACACGGGCTTGGGGTAGGCACCGACCACGGTGTCCACGTGGGCCCCGTCCTTGAAGAATAGAATACTCGGAATCGACCGAACGTTAAAGCGCATGGCGGTCTTTTGGTTGGCGTCCACGTCCATCTTGGTCACCTTGACTTTCCCCGCATACTGCCCCGCGATCTGCTCCATGACCGGAGCCACCATCCGGCAGGGACCGCACCAGGTGGCCCAGAAATCCACCACCACGAGGCCTTTTTGCTGTTCGACCTCAGCCGCGAAATTGGCATCCGTAACCTGCGTCAGATCCGACATTGCTCTCCACTCTCCTCAAAACCGTTAAGTTCCTGTCGCAATGGACGACACTTCGCATCGTATCGCCCACGTGGGGGTCGCGGTCCGCGACCTGGCCCTAGCCAGCCGGTTTTACCGGGAGGTCCTGGGCCTCGAGCCTTCAGCGCCGGAGACGGCCGACGGCGCGGAGATTGTGCACTTCCACTTCGGTGGGGTGGACGTCGAGCTGCTCGCCCCCCGCGACCCGCAGAGCCCCGTCGCGGCCTTCCTCGAAAAGCGCGGCCCCGGTATTCATCATATCTGCTACCGGGTTCCAGACCTTGACCAGGCACTCGCCCGCTGCCGGGAAGCCGGCTACCGCCTGGTCGACGAGGTGCCGCGCCGCGGCGCCGGGGGCAAACGCATCGCCTTCGTGCACCCGAAAGCTACCGCGGGCATCCTGCTGGAACTCACGGAATAAAACGCGGGGTCCGGCCCTCAGGTTCCCGGCGCGCACCCCTGCGCAAGCGTCGTGGCCGCTTCCAGATGCACGTCGAAGACGAGCCATCCCCCGCCTCGGGTACGGATCACGTCGATCGGCTGTACGTGCGGGCACCGGTCGCGCACGAGCTGGACCTGATAGGTTCGCAGCTCATCGTGTCCGGTCACCGGCTGCGGGCCGAGCATCACCTTGAATCCTTTGTTCGCGAGATATTTCTGGATGACGGTAAGGCGCTGGTCCAGCTCCTTGGAGGACATCGATTCGGCGGCCGGACCCTTCTCCGTGCCCCACGTCGCGCCCATTTGCTGTTTATTGTTGTCTTTGACGCCGTTCAGGAATTGCGTCAGCGCCTGATCCATGGTGGCGGGGACCGGCGTCGTGCTGGCTGGATGTCCCCCGCACCCGAGCGCGGCCAGCGCCGCCATGACAGCCAGTCGTCGAGTCATGCTGCAGGACCTCACGGGTGGTGGGTTGCACCGAAGGTAAGAACTCATGCGCCTCTACGTCAACATTGATCATGTCGCGACCATCCGCGAAGCGCGGAAGACCGACGAGCCCGATCCGGTGCGCGCCGCCGCCGACGCGCTCGCCGGCGGGGCCGACGGCATCACGGTCCATCTCCGGGAAGACCGGCGCCACATCCAGGACGCCGACGTGAAAGCCCTCGCGCTCCGGCCCGGCCTGACGTTGAACCTCGAGCTCGCGGCGAGCCCGGAAATCATCCGCATCGCCGCCCGGCTGCGCCCCCACCAGGCGACCCTGGTCCCCGAGCGCCGGCAGGAGATCACCACCGAGGGTGGCCTCGCCATCAAGGCGCGTGACCGCCGGCTCGCCGGCGCCATCGGCCGCCTCCAGGATGCCGGTATCCGCGTGTCCCTCTTCATCGATCCCGACCCCCGCACCATCGACCGCGCGGCCGCGCTGGGCGTGCCGGCGATCGAGCTCCACACCGGCCGTTACGCGCACACCTGGCGCAAGAGCGGTCGTGCCCTGACGCAGATTCAGAAAGCGTCCCGGCACGCGCGGGACGCCGGTCTCGCCGTCCACGCGGGGCATGGACTGACGTATCTCAACGTCCGCCCGGTGGCTGCGGTCCCGGAAATCGAAGAGCTCAATATCGGGCACTCGATCGTCAGCAACGCCATGTTCTGGGGCCTTGAGGGAGCGGTCAGACGGATGCGTGAGTTGGTCGACGGCGCTACTTTGGTGCACCGATGAGCGCACCGACCCCCCCGACGGGCCCCCACCGGATGACGGACTTCTTCGCCCTCGAGGCGGGGGAGTATCTCGAGCGTCTGGATGGAGCGCTGGCGGGCGGGGCCACGACCCCGCCCCCGGTCGATGAGATGTTGAAACTCGCCCGGGCCTTGCGGGGGTCCGCCCTCATGGCCAACAAGGCCCTGATTGCGCGGGCCGCGGCCGGCCTCGAAGCCCTGGTGCGCGCGGTCCGCGAGAACCGGCTCACCTGGGATCCCCAGACTCAGCAGGTCGCGGTCCGGGCCGTCGACGACCTCAAGATCCTGATTCGCGCCGTGCTGACCTGGACCGACGCCGACACGGTCAAGGCCGAGGCGCTGTCGGGCGAGCTGGAACGCCTGGCCGGCGCGCCGCGGATGTCGGGCGCCAACCCCAAGATCGACGTGCCGTCCCTGGATGCGGGCGCACGGGCCTTCGTGGCCCGCGAGGGCGCGGCGATCGCGAGTGCGCTCGACCGCGCTTCGCAGGCGCTCCGTGCCAATCCCATCGCCCACGATCCTCTCCAGCAGGTGACCAGGGCCCTGCAGCCCCTCCGCGGGCTCGCGGCGCTGAACGATCTTCCGCCCCTCCCCGACGTCCTGGAAGGGATCGAGCGGGTCATCGCCGAGCTCGAGCGCAGCGCGGGGGCCTCCGCGGGCGTGGACGAGCTCTTCCAGTCCGCCGCCGGTGCCATCGCGAGTGCGGCCCGCGAGGTCGCCGAGCAGGGCCGGCCCGATCCCGAGGGAGCGACCTTCAAGGCCTTCGCCGCCAAGCTCGTGGCCTTCCTCGGCAGCAAGGAATCGGAGCCGGGGGTGGTACCGATCGCCAGTCTCTATTTCGAAGACGCCGGCCCGCACGTGGTGAAGAAGGGGACGCCGGCTCCTCGCCCCGCCACCCTCGGCCGGCTCGAATTGGTCAGTCACGGCGAACATCTGCGTCAGGCGGCCGATTCACTCGAGCGGGCACCCTCGGCCACCCAGCGCGAGCTGCGGGCCCACACGCTCGCGGGCACGTTCCGCGCGCTGATGAACGCCGGCGGGGGCACCCTGGCGGCCGGCGTCTCGGAGTTCGCGGAGGCGGCGCGCGACGCCGTGCGCGATGGCGCGGCGGTCCGCGAAGCGGCGGCCTTCTCCGCCGAGCTCAGGCGCGCCGGAGACGTGCTCACGCGGTCGTCGACCGAGGAAGAAGGACCCCTGGCCTCGGAGCTCAGCGCGGTCACCGGGAAGATTCGGAGTCTCGCCGGAGGTCCGGCCGCGGCCGTTCCGGTGGTCCCGATCGAAGCCCTCGCTCCGGCGGTTCCTCCCGCGGTACCCCCTCCGATGCCGCCCCCCGCCCCGGCCGCCGCTGCCGAGGACATCATCGAGGAGACGCCGGACTTGGTCGGGTCGTGGGCCCAGTACGAGCGCCTCGCCGCGGGTGACCTGGGCCCGGCGTCGCTCGACGTCTTCATTGCCGGTGCCACCGCCGTGGCTCCTCCACCTCCCCGCGCGGTGGCACCACCGGCTCCGGCTCCCATTCCGGCGGCGAAGCCCGCGCCCGCTCCGGCACCCCCCGAGCCTCAGGTCGTGGACATCCGGACGCTCCTGTACCGTGGGGAGGCCGCGCGCCGCCGGGCCGCGGAGCTGAGGGCCCACGCGCGCAATGTCTCAGGCGAGGAGTTGCGCGCGCTCGTCGAAGAAGTCTGCGATCTTGTCGACCTCGCCACCGACCCCGTCTAAGCGACCCGCCTCCTGGGCCTGGCTCCTGGGGCTCGCGATCACGATCGCGTGCCTCTGGTGGGCCGTTCGCGGAGTGCACTGGGACGAGTTCGGCGCCGCCCTCGCCACGGTCAACGTGCCGCTCCTTCTATTAGTAGTGGCGATCGCCACCTTGACCTTCCCGCTCCGGATGATCCGCTGGCGGGCGATGCTCCGCCGGGACGATGACGGGCCCATCCCCTGGTCGGCCCTGTGGCATGCCGTGGCGATCGGATTCATGGCCAACAACCTCCTGCCCGCGCGGGCCGGCGAGTTCGCACGCGCCTTCGTGGTGAAGCGCCAGGCGCCGGTCCGGTTCATCACCGCGCTCGCCACCATCGGCGTGGAGCGGCTCTTCGACGGCCTTTTCATGCTCGCCCTCATGGCCGTGGCGATCGCGGCGCCGTCCTTTCCGGCGAACAGCGTGGTCGGCGGCGTCTCCCTCTCACATGTGGCGAGCGGCGCCGCCATCGTCTTCAGCGGGTTCCTGGTGGTCGCCTTCATCGTGGCGCTCCACCCCGCCCCGTGGCTGCGACTTGCCGATCGCCTGACCCGCGCGGTCCTGCCGGAGCGCTTCGCGCACCGGGTGAACGACCTCCTGCATGGACTCATCGAGGGCCTGGCCGTCCTGAAGAAGCCCGGCCGCTTCCTGACCGTCTTGTGGTGGTCCCTGGTGCAGTGGGTGGTCAACGCCCTGTCGTTCGCGCTGTGCTTCAAGGCATTCGGTCTGGCGGTGCCGGCGGTGGGGTCATTCCTGCTGCAGGGCATTCTGGGCTTCGGTGTGGCCATCCCATCCTCACCCGGGTACGCCGGCGTCTTCGAGACGGCCACCAAGGTGACCCTCGAGCTTTATCACGTGGATCCGAGCCGCGCCCTGGCATACGCGCTCACCTATCACCTCACGACCTTCATCCCGGTGACCGTCCTCGGGCTCTATTCGCTGTCGCGCGTCCGGTTGCAGCTGGGTGACCTGCGCGGGGCCGCCTCGGAGTCCCGGTGAACCCCGACCGGCTGCGGGTCGCCGCGCACGCAAAGGTCAATCTTTTTCTCCGCATTCTGGCCCGGGAGCACTCGGGCTTCCATCAGATCGAGACGGCATTTCTGCTGCTCGAGCTGGCGGATCAGATCGAGGTACGGCGGATCGACCGCGGCGTGACGCTCGACGTGCATGGCCCCGACCTGGGACCGGTGGAGGAGAACCTTGCGGTGCGCGCCGCGAAGGCGGTCCTCGACGCCACGGGGGGAAGCGCCAAATTCGGCGTGGCGATCGAGCTCACGAAGAAGATCCCCACGCGCGCCGGCCTGGGGGGCGGCTCGAGTGACGCGGCCGCGACGCTGCACGCCGTCAATGCGCTGGCCGGCAACGCCGTTCCCCGGCACGAGCTCAACCATCTGGCGGCCCGACTCGGGGCCGACGTCGCCTTCTTCGCTGCCCTGATCCCCGCGGCCCTCGGCTGGGGCCGGGGGGAGCGGCTCCTGGCGTTGAATCCGCCGCCGGCGGCACCGGCCCTGGTGGCCTTGCCGCGCGACGTCGCGGTGTCCACGCCGGACGCGTACCGGTGGTGGGATCAGAGCGGCAGGCACGACGGGACCCGGGGACCGGTGGTGCTCGAACCTGACTCGCTGTCGACCTGGGGAAGCGTCGGGCGCCTGGGGGCCAACGATTTCGAGCTGCCGGTGTTCGGCAAGCATCCGGAGATCCGGTCCGTGTTCGAGCGGCTGGCGGCCACGAAGCCGTATTGGGTCCGCATGTCGGGATCGGGGAGCGCGGTAGCGGCTGTCTATCGCACCGAGCGCGACCGGGATGACGCGATTGCCAGGCTCGGAACGAAGGACTTGAGTACCGTTGCGTCGACGACACGCGCCGTTCCTCCCGCTCCACCTATTGCCCACTGACGAGGACAGCACACCACCCTCACGGCCGAGGGGCTTGTCCCGGACCGGCCGTATGCGCAGCGTAACAGCAAATGCCTCGTGAGCGATCTCCCATGGTCACCAGACGCCCAGTTCAGATGTGCCAGCTCCTCGTGCTTGCCGTAGCAGTCGCGTGCAGTGACGCGACCGGCCCAGCGGCAGATACCCTGTCCGCTTTGGTGAATGGCTCCGCATTCACTGGGAGGACGTACCCGACCGGTTCGGTCGGCCTCCTCGACACGGTCGACATGGGGCTCACCATCACCGGGATCCAATTCATGTCGCCGACGATGTCCGAAAACCTGATTCTTTCGGTTCGGGGATTCCACGGGGTCGGGCAGTACCGGACCTGCACGACCTCGAGCTACCTGTTCGGTGTGTACTTCAAGGTCGATCAGCTGGACACGGCGCGCCTCCCGGAATACAGCACGACCGGCGTCTGCAGTGGGGAGGTCGACGTCCAGACCTATGTTCCGATCACGTCGACCATTGCGGGCACCTTCCATTTCGCCGCCACGAGTTCCAGCGCGCCTGATACGGTCCAGGTGACCGACGGCCGCTTTACCGGGAAGGTCGAGATCGCGGGCCTGATCCTCACGCCAACGTCGCACCGGTAGGACCCCGCCGCAGGTCGCCGGCCGCCACGCTCTCCCACTAACTTGAGTGCGTGCGCGGTCGATCGCCCATTCAGATCCGCATCAAGAAAATGACTAACGGCTCGGCGGCACTCAGCTGCGTCCGCGCCGATGGCTCCGTCACCTGGCAACGTCAGGACGGCCGGCAGGGACGGTTCTTCCGCTACCACGATCTCACCCACTTCGCCGTCGAGTCGGTACTGCCCATTCGCGGATTCTATCGCGTGGTGGCCGACGGCTGGGAACTGACCGACTTCGGCAAGCCGTGGCCCAGGGGTCCCTTGCCCGAGGAGGCGCATCTCGCCGAAGTGATCGTGGGGTTCCTCGACACCGAACGGGCGGCGGGCATCGCATGGTCGCCGGAAGACTGGAGGATGGCCGCGACCACGTACTTTCAGCGGCGGGGCCTGAAGGTCCCCATGCTCCCCACGCCCGAGGACCTCCAGCGCATCCGCGAGGCGCGGGGGCGCCTGTTCGACCGGTGGACCGCGCTCCCCGCCGGAGACACGCTCGAACTCGACCTCGAGTAGCCTAGCTTTCGGACATGCGGATTTCCAACCCCCGCATTCTCGCGGCCGTCTGCCTGGGCTACTTCATGGCCGTGCTCGACTCGACGGTCGTGAATGTTGCCCTGCCCGACATGGCCCAGAACCTCGGCACCGGTATCTCCGGCATGCAGTGGGTCGTGGACGGCTACGCCCTGCTGTTCGCCAGCCTCCTCCTGCCCGCCGGTGCCCTGGGCGACCGCTGGGGAAACCGCGGCACCTTCGCCCTCGGTCTCGCGCTCTTCACCGGATCGTCGGTGCTCTGCGGCATCGCCCCGAACCTGGGGAGCCTGATCGCGTTCCGGGGGATTCAGGGGATCGGGGCTGCGATTCAGGTGCCCGCGTCTCTCGCGTTGTTGCGCAACCACTATCACGACCAGCGGGAACGGGCGTACGCCATCGGGATCTGGGCCGCGGCGACGGGGCTCGCGGTGGCCGCCGGACCTGTGGTAGGCGGCGTGCTCACGCACTGGTTCACGTGGCGAAGCGTCTTTCTGGTCAACCTGCCGATCGGCATCGGTGGCGTGTATCTCACGCTGAAGCATGTCCCCCCGGTCCCCCGGACGCCCGTGGACGCCGACATCGGGACGCAGATGCTCGCGGTCACGGCGCTCGCCGCGGTGACGTTCGCGTTGATTCAGGGTGGGGTCTGGGGCTGGACGTCACCGTCCGTGCTCGGCGCGGGCGCGCTGGCGCTCGGAACGGGCGCGCTCTGGCTCTCCGCCGAGCGGAGAGCGGAACATCCGCCGTTGCCGCTCGACTTGTTCCGGAACCCCACGTACGGCGCGGCGAATGCGGTAGGCTTCGCGCTCTCGTTCGGATTCTACGGGCAGCTCTTCCTGATGAGTCTGTTTTTCCAGAATATCCAGCACTTCAGTGCCCTGCGTGCGGGACTCGCCATCCTGCCGCAGACGCTGGTGATGAGCGGGGTGAATTTCGCCTCGGGCCGGCTCACCGCGCGCTACGGCGCGCGGCCGCCCCTCGTGTGGGGACTGACCATCGGTGGAATCGGTCTCCTGGGACTCGGGCAGCTGACCGCCACCTCGGCGCTTGCCGTGGCCGTCCTCCCCATGCTGGCCGTGGGGGTCGGTTCGGCGCTCACGATGCCGGCGATGACCGCAACGGCCATCGAGCACACGCCGAAGGAGCGCGCCGGGATCGGCGCGGCCGTGCTGAATGCAGCGCGTCAGGTCTGCGGCGTCTTCGGCATCGCCCTCTTGGGTGCGTTCGTGGCCGGGACGCACTTCATGGCCGGATTTCCGTGGGGGATGCGGCTCGCCGGCGCCCTGTTCCTGGGGGGGGCGCTGTTGAGCTGGACGTCGGTGGAACCTCTCGCCCCGGAGCATTGAGGTCCTTCGCTCCGGGCGCTGCGCGCCCTTCGCTCAGGATGACAGGGCTCCCTCTCTTTTCTCAATGAGAGGGAGTGAGCATGTCATCCTGAGCGCCGAAGGCGCGAAGGACCTGCTTTTCGTGCCCCGTGGCTCAGGCCGAAGGCGCGAAGGACCTGCTGGTCGTGCCCCGTAGGTGTCGCCGAAGGCGCGAAGAGCTTGCCCTGAGCGCAGCGAAGGGACCTACCTCTAAAACACGTGCAACGCATCTAGGATCAGACGCAGCGCGGCAGGGTGCGGCAGCAGGAGAATGTGTCCTCCGAACGGCACCGTCTCTCCCGCCAGGCTCAAGCTCGACTCGATGCACAGACCCAGCTGACCCTTGGTGAGATCCTGCCCGGCCAGGACCTGATCGGGCGGCTCCACACCGAACGTCGGGACCGAGAGCATGATCATGCGTCCGGTGAGGGACGCCAGTGCTCCGGCGTAGGCCCCGCAGATGATGTTCGCCGTCTCCATCAGCGACGACTTGATCATCCCGTCGAACTCTCCCTCCGCGGGTTCCGTCTGCCCCAGCAGCAACCCCGCCAGCCGGCGGGCCCGCTCTTCGGGCATGAGGAAGACCAGCGATCCCGTGACGTCCCCCAGCACCTGCATGGCGACCACCACGACCTTCCGGTCCGCGTACCCCAGGACCTGTGGCACTTCCTCGGCCCGGGTGAGTGTGAACTCCGGGATCGAGATCCACACCGCCCGGTCGGTCAGCTGCCCCAGCGCCGTGGCGGCGTGCCCGCTCGCGATGTTCGCGACTTCCCGGAGAGCATCGATCTCGATGCCGGCCGGGTCGAGCTGCGCGCCGGTGCTCATTGCTCGGCGTCGCCCAGCGCCTCGAGGACGCGGGCGGCGGTGAACGGCTTCACGATGAAGCCGGACGCGCCGGCCTCCAGAGCCTCCTGCATGATCTTTTCCTGGCCCATGGCGCTGCACATCACGATCTTGGCC
>DATEGY010000020.1:0-6105 GCA_035279865.1 Gemmatimonadales bacterium
TGGCACTCCGCCCTTCGTACCCCCGCTCCATCTACTACGGCCAGTGGACCCCCGACCTGGATGGCGGGCTCGAGTGGTACCGCGGACGAGTATTGGACGCCGGCCTGGGAACCATGGCCCTCCCGTCCCGCCAACTGGACCACCAGGAACAGGTCCGGGCCCTCCTCGCCCAGGGTGCTCCGCTCGAGGTGACGGCCCTGGCCGGCCCGCCGCCGACCCGGCTCGCTCCCTTGTTCAGTATTTACGACGAGCAGGAACGCGAAATCCTGCTGATCGCGCCACGGCGGCACGACCTGGTGATCCGCTATTGGACCCGGAGCCTGAGCTGGGGACTCGACCGGCCCTACCTCACGCTCGCCGGCGCACTCGACGGCGTGCGGCGGGGAGACACGCTCCATCTGCACCTGTGGCGCGACGGGGGTCGCCTGTGTGTCGCCCTGAACGGCCTGCGGGAGTGCGGATTGGGATTCACCGCGGGGGCGGGCTGGTCGGTGCTCATCTACCCGGAGAGCTTCGGCGCCTGGGCGCGCGCGCTCCTCAACGCCACGTGGGTGTGGGGGATCCTCCTGCCGGCCGGGTTCTTCGCCACCTCCCGGCCCACGCTCGCCGGCGCCTCGTCCGTCGTCCTCCTGGGGCTGGCGCTGGTGCCCGGTGCGGTGGGACTGCAGGCCACCCCGTGGTGGGAGTGGGTCGGGGCCGTGGCGGGAATGGCGACCGGCTGGTGGGCGCGCCGCGCGCTCGCGCGCCTTCCGCAGCAGGCGGCCCGTCAACCCCAGATCGTGTTCACGAGCTCCGCGAGACACCGGTCGACGCGGTCGTAACACTCCGCGAACACCAGCCGCGGCTGGTCCACCGGATCGCGGATCCGCCGGTCCTTGGAGGACCAGGGATCGAGATCCGCCAGAATCAGCACCGGACGCCGGGTCCGCCCCAAGGGCCCGAGCATGTCCGCTTGCCCCGGTTCCATCACGATCACCAGGTCGGACCCCGATACCACTCCCGGCGTGACCATGCGTGAAATGTGCCGGCGCAGGTCGATCCCCCGCGCGGCGGCGACTTCGATCGCATTGGCAGGAGCCGGGCGATGCGCACCGACGAACCCCGCCGACTCGATGCGCGTCCCCGTCGCGGTGGGGGGCAGGAGGCGCCGGAGGGCGGCGGCGGCGTACGGCGAGCGGCAGATGTTGCCGTAACAGACCACCAGTACCGTCTGCGGCGGAGCGGCGGCACGAAGGGACGCGAGGGCCCGGGCGCGGCGCCGGGGATGGAGGGCACCGGTCACCCACCGGGCGACCGCACGCACGAGGTCCCCGACTCGGTCGAGTGGCCGTCGCGGGGAGATCAAGTGCCGGGTTGAGCCTCGCGCTTGATCCGTTCCCACCACTCCATCCGCTCGCGCACCGTCTTCTCGTACCCGAACTCGGACGGCGTGTACCAATGGGCTCCGCGGAGAGGCTCCGGCAGGTACTCCTGCGGGATGTAGGCCTCCGGGTGATCGTGCGCGTACTGGTACCCTTCGCCGTACCCCAGGCCCTTCATCAGGGGCGTCGGCGCGCTGCGCAGGTGGAGCGGCACCGGTTCGCTCGGATGCTGGCGCGCGGCGTTCTGCGCTTCGCTGAAGGCGGCATAGATGCGGTTGGACTTCGGAGCGGTGGCGAGATAGACCACCGCCTGGGCGAGCGCCAGCTCCCCTTCGGGTGAGCCGAGGAAGTGGTAGACCTCCTTGGCCGCGTTGGCGATGGTCACCGCGCGGGGATCGGCGAGCCCGATATCCTCGATGGACATCCGCACGATCCGCCGGGCGAGGTAGAGCGGGTCCTCTCCTCCCGCCAGCATCCGCGCGAGCCAGTACAAGGCGGCGTCGGGATCGCTTCCCCGCACCGCCTTGTGCAGCGCGGAAATGAGATTGTAGTGCTCTTCCCCCGATTTGTCGTATTTCGGGACGGGGGTTTCGAGGAGGGCGGCCACCCGCTCGCGCGAGAGGGGATTCGGGATTGGGGATTCGGGAGCGGGACGCGTGGGTCCGAGGTCCAGCGCAATGGCTTCGACGGCGTTCAACGCCCGCCGTGCGTCCCCCTGCGCGTAGTCCACCAAGGCGCGCATGGCGTCTTCAGAGAAGACCAATCCCGAATCCCGAATCCCCAATCCCGCCTCCTTCGCGCCCCGTTCCACGAGGACGCGGATGTGCTCCGGAGCGAGCGGCTCGAGCACGAACACCCGGCAGCGCGACAGCAGCGCGCCCGTCAGCTCGAAACTCGGATTCTCGGTGGTGGCTCCGATGAGGGTGATGACCCCGTTCTCGACCCAGGGGAGAAAGGCGTCCTGCTGCGCCCGATTGAACCGGTGAATCTCATCGCAGAATAGAATGGTGCCCCGTCCCTGATACTTGAGACGCTCCTCGACTTCCTTGATGATCTCGCGGACGCGTCCCACGCCTTCGGTGACGGCGGAAAACGGCTCGAAGTGCCGATCGGTGTAGTTCGCGATGATCTTGGCGAGCGTGGTCTTTCCGGAGCCGGGGGGTCCCCAGAAAATGCAGCTGCCCACCTGGCCGCGGCGGATGAGGTCTCCCAGTGCGCGACCGGGACCCAGGAGGTGTTCCTGCCCCAGGAAGTCGCCGAGCGTTTTCGGGCGGAGGCGCGCGGCGAGAGGCTCGGAAGAGCCCTGGAAGAGCGAAGGTTCAGACACTGAAAGACGGGATTGGGGATTCGGGATTCGGGATTCGTGCGTTCAAGTGTCCCACCTGTGCAATGAATTGGTTATGTGGATCCCGAATGAGGCCGCATCTAATTGTGCATGAGACAACTCAAGACGCTCGAGGCATGGAACTGTGCCGAACGAGTCGCTCGCGAGTCCTATCGCTTGACCTTGAAGCCGCCCTTGAAGCAGCACTTCGGACTCGCCGACCAGATACGGCGCGCCGCGGTCTCGGTCCCAGCCAATATTGTTGAAGGCTATGCCCTCGGGACTACTCCTCAATTCATACGGTTCTTGAAGATCGCCCTCGGATCTGCCGCGGAGCTGCAATGTCACCTTCGCATCGCCCGGGACATGGAACTGTGCCACCCGGCCAACGCTCAGTCCGCCATCACGGAATCAGAACGCACCATCAAGTTACTCGTCGGACTCATTCGTAAACTTCAGGGTGGGCATACCCAATCCCGAATCCCCAATCCCCCTAGAGCGCTCCAACCAGGAACCTCACCAGGAATACCGCGGCCGCACCGGTGAAGAAGCTGGTCGCAAATCCCCAGCTCCTCTTTGCCTGAAACTCGGGCACCAGATTGGATGCGGCGACGTACAACGTGACTCCGCCGGACACCGCGAGCCCATGCCGGGCCAGCACCCCGAGACTGTCGGTGAGAATCACCCCCAGCACCGTTGCGCCGCCGAGGAGGGCGGCGCCCCCCACGGCCTGTCCCCGCGTCCTTCCGCCCGCCAGCATGAGGCTCGAAATGGTGACGCCTTCCGGCAGCTTGTGCAACAGGATGGCGAGAAAGAGTACGACGCCGAGCGAGGGGCGGACCAGGAACCCACTGGCGATCGCGACGCCATCGAAGAGCGTATGCAGCAGGAGCCCCACCAGCGCGCTCGTTCCGGCCACCGCGTGCACGTGGTGGGTTTCTTCGCCGAAATGGAAATGCGGCGTGACCGTGTGCTGCGTGAGATGGACCCCGAGGTATCCGGCGAGGACCAGCGGCATCGCCAGCGTGCCGCTGCGCGCGAACGCCTCGGGGATCACGTCCACGAGGGCGACGGCCAGCATGAACCCGGCACCGAAGGCGACGCCGTGCTCGATGACCTTGAGGCTCCGGGCGGCGTGCCGCGTGACCGCGAGCGCGCCCGCCACGTTGCCCAGGGCCGCCACCGCCGCGTAGCCGAGGGCCTCACCCACGGGAGCCCACCCGATGCAGCAGCTGGTCGCGCGTGTTGCGGGTGGGGTCTTCGAGCACGTCCTCGAGCAGGCGCGCCAGCATCTCGCCGATCTCCGGGCCGGGCCGTACCCCGGCGGCGATCAGGTCATCGCCCTTCACGGACAGGTCGGCCAGGGAGAGGGGATCTCCAGCGGCCCGGACAGCATCGACCACATCGCGAAGGCGGGAAAGGGGATTCGGGAGTCGCGATGGGTCAATGCCCGGAATCAGCGCCAACAGGTCGTCCGCGTGCTCTCCGGCCCGGGACAGCCATTTCCGCACTTCGGGGAGGTGCCTGGGGTCCGGGTACTTGTCGCGCCAGTCCCGAATGGCCCGCGCGCGATCGATGTCCTTGTTCGAGCACTTGAGCCGTGTGAGCAGGGAGGCCGGATCGCTCGCCAGGAGGCTCGAAACGATGACCGGATCACGGAACAGTTTGTCCACCTTTCCCGAATCCCCAATCCCCACTCCCGGTTTTGCCAGCTCGGGCAGCCAGATGCGCGCGGCCCCGACATCGCGCCACAGGGCCACGAGCTTCGACACCCGCTTGGCGGTCGCGATCCCCTTCCACCACTCGTCCCGCACCCGTTCCGCCGAGAGCTGCGAGAGCCCCTGCGCGTTCGCCTTGGCGGCTTCGAGCGTGCGCGGGTGAATCCGGAACTCGAACCGGGCGCTGAAGCGGAGGGCGCGGAGGATGCGGAGGTAGTCTTCCTGGAAGCGCCAGTTCGCGTCGCCCACCGCGCGGATTACGTGCGCGTCGAGATCGGCACGGCCATCGAAGGGGTCACGCCACTCGTGGTTCAGCGGGTGATAGGCAATGGCGTTGATCGTGAAATCACGGCGCGCCAGGTCATCCATCAGCGAAGCACCGAACTCCACCACGGCGTGGCGGCCGTCCGTCTTGATGTCTTTGCGGAAGGTCGTGACTTCGTGAGGCTGGCCTTTTCCGTCCAGCACCGCGATGGTCCCGTGCTCGATCCCCACCGGCACCGTCCGCCGGAAGAGTGCCCGGACCTTCTCGGGATGAGCGGCGGTGGTCAGATCGAAGTCGTGATGGGGGAGACCCAGCAGCGTGTCCCGCACGGCGCCGCCGACGCACCAGGTCTCGAAGCCGGCGTCCTCGAGCTTCTCGGCGATACGGAGGACAGGATCCGGAACCGGAATCCGGGTAGGAAAGGTCATGAGGCCATCGCGGATTGCGGGTTGCGGATTGCGGATTGACAACCCTCGCGTCCAAACCGCAATCCACAATCCGAAATCCGCAATTGAGCTAGCCGCACAGCACCGACCCTCCATTCACATTGAGGATTTCTCCGGTGATGTGGCGCGCCAGGTCCGAGCACAGGAAGACGATCGGGCCGGCGACATCCTCCACTGAGGCGACCCGCTTGAGGGGAATGCCCGCCTCGATGTCCCGCCGGCCCTTCCCGCCGTCACGCAGGTAGGGAACGGCCGCCATCTCGGTATCGACCCAGCCCGGCGCGACGCAGTTGACGTTGATGCCCGGCGCGAGCTCCACCGCCAGCGACTTGGTGAAGGCGATCACGCCACCCCGGGCCGCCCCGTAGTCGGCATGAAAGGCTTCCCCGCGCTGGCCCGCCGTCGACGACACCAGCACGATCTTCCCCCCCGTACTGAGATGAGGAATGGCCGCGCGGCAGACGTAGAAGGCCGCATCGTAGTTCGCCCGGCGCGTCGATTCCCACTGCGCGTCGGTCATCCGGGACAACGGGACATCCTGGGGCGGCCACAGCCCGTGATTCACGACGAGGATGTCGAGTCCCGAGAGCGCGCGGACCGCCTCTTCCACGGCGCCCCGGGCGGTCGCCGGCTCACCCAGGTCTCCCGCGATGGCCACGGCCCCGTTCCCGACCTTCGCGACCGCCGCGTCGGCGTCGGCGCGGCGCGACCGGTACCCCAGCGCGACGCGGGCTCCCGACCGCACCAGCAATTCGGCGGTCGCGAGCCCGATGCCCCGGGTTCCTCCGGTGATGAACGCGCGCTTGCCCTTCAGGTCGATCAGCCTTTCATCCTCTCTTCGACGATGTCGCAGATGATGTGCTCGATGGCGAGATGCAGCTCCTGGATCCGGGCCGTTTCGTCCGCCGGGACCACCAGCGCGACGTCCGCCAGCGCCCGGAGCGGTCCGCCCGATTTGCCGAGAAAGGCGACGATCGGAATGCCCCGGGCC
>DATEGY010000021.1:0-8972 GCA_035279865.1 Gemmatimonadales bacterium
CTCGGCGCACCGCCCCCGCTTCCTGCCGGCCACCACCTCGCCAAGCTCGCCGCGTACCCGCGCCCGGTCCATCACCCGGGCGTCGATGGCATGATGGAGATCCCCGAACGCCGCCGCCTGCTCCAGAAGATCGACCACCACCGCGCTCTGGGCCATCAGGTCCGGCGCGATCTCGACCTTTTCAGGATGATCCGCGCCCACCGCGGCGACGAACGTGCCCGGCTCGACATCTCCGGTACGAAGGACCGGCTCGTGAGACGGCGTGCAGGTCACCACCAGCTCGCTTCCCCGCGCCACGTCCCGGGGCGTGCCGACAGCGCGGGCGGGAATTCCCAGCCGCCGGGTGACGGTCTCCGCAAACCGCACCGCCCGCGCTCCATCCCGGTCACACACCTGTATCTGGGCCACGGGATTCACTTCGTGGATGGCGTGGACCTGAAAGGCCGCCTGCACGCCGCAGCCCACGACGCCGAGGGAGCGAGAGCCCGGGTTGGCGAGGTACTTCACCGCGACGGCGGTGGCCGCCGCCGTCCGCAGCGCCGTCAACGTCCCCGACCCCATGACGGCGAGGGGCGTACCCGAGCTCGCATCCGCGAGCACCACGACGCCCTGGATGGTCGGGAGCCCGCGGCGCGAGGGATTTTCCGGGAAGTTGCCGTTGACTTTGGCGGCGAAGTACGCCTGAGGCGACTGCGCGCGCTCCAGCACTCCCGCCTTGATGTGAAAGCCGCCACCTGCTGCGGGAACCGCCAATACCCCGGGCGCCGCCGCGCCTTCCCCGTGTGCCCGGAACGCGCCCTCCACAGCGTCGATGCAGGTGCGATGGTCGAGCAGATCCTGGACGTCCTGGCCGGTGAGAATCAGCGTGGTTCGCATGGGAGGCCTCGTTGCTTGCGATTTCGTGGTCAAATGATACATTTGTGCTATGAAGAATGATTCAACTGAATCACCTCCGCAATGGCTCCTCCTGATCCACCAGCTTCCGCCCAAACCGGACTACTTCCGGGTGAAGGTCAATCGGCGCCTGCGGAAAATCGGCGCCCGTCTCCTGAAGAACTCCGTCTACGTCCTCCCCCGCTCCGACGAAGGCCTCGAGGACTTCAAATGGCTCGCCCGCGAGATCGCGGCCGACGGCGGTGAAGCCACCGTGTGCGAGGCGTCATTTCTGGAAGGCATCACCGATAAGGAGATCACCGCGATGTTCGACCACCCCGGGGAACCCCAGGCGACGGAAACCGACTACACCGGGCGCACCTGGGTCACGCGGGAGGGCGCGAAAGTCGATCGCATGGCGTCCGCCTGGCTGATTCGCCGGTTCATCGACGAGAAAGCCCGCTTCAAGTTCGTCCCAGCCAAGGGCTACCGCCAGGCGTCGGGAGAGCTGCGCTTCGACATGTATGAGGGAGAGTTCACCCACGAGGGAGACGCCTGCACGTTCGAGACCCTGCTCACCCGCTTTTCCCTGGACGACAGGGCCTTGCGGCACATCTCCGAAATCGTGCACGACGTGGACCTGAAAGACGAAAAGTTCGAACGCCCGGAGGCCGCGGGGTTCGCACTCGTGATCGAGGGCATCGCCCGCACCTACAAAGACGACGCGGAGCGCCTGGAGCGCTCCGCGCCGATCTTCGAAGACCTGTTCCGCCAGTTCCGGCGCGCCTAGGGGGCCTTGGGCATCCGTCCCGGGGTCCACGGCACGCCGGCCGCTTCCGCCGCGTCCTCAAGACCTTTCAGCTCGACGTCGATCAGCTGCCTCACTTTCGGCAGCACCGTATCGAACTGCCCGCGCACGTAATCGATCTGTGCGCGCTCCGCGGCGTTCATGGGAGCGAGTGAGTTCCCGGAGCGCCCTCCGACCGCGCCGCGCAGACGATCCAACAGGGATTGCGGTGTCGGCTCCTGTCGGCGCGCCCGCGTCGGGTCGCCGGACAGGAGCTCCCGGGCATCACGCAGCCGGTTCTCCATCTCGCGAACCCGCCCTGCCAGCGCCGGGTCCGCACCCGGCGTTTCGTCGACGGCCCGTTTCAGATATCCCACGCGCGTCAGCGCTTCGTTGACGAGCGCCGACGCACCCAGTACTTCGCGCTGCAGCGCCCCGGCCTTCTCCTCATCCCCGATGGTGGCGTAGGTACGGCCGGGCAGGCCGCTATCGATATCCACGACGCGGAACCGCTGCGGGGTCCCCAGCGGCGTGAAGGTGCTGTCGCTCCGCAGAGAGAGTGACACCTGGTAGGTGCCCGGGGGCGCGTACGGCCCCCGCGGGCCGCCCCCGAAGGGATTGTTCGGATCCGGACGGAACGGTGGGGCATCTACCGGGTTGCTGGACGGTAACCGCAGATCCCACGCCACCCGGTTGATGCCCTTGGCGCCCGGCGCCGTGAACCGGCGCACCACGGTGCCCGTCGAGTCGCTCACCGTCACCACCACGGCCGGGTCCTCCTCACGGTCCTCGGCCTTGAGCGAATCCCACGACGGATATCCGACATCGCCACCCTGCTTTTCCACCGCGGCCTCCGCCTTCTGGCGCCGCTCCTTCCGGGAGAGGAATGCGTCCTTCAGGTAGTACGTGAACACCGCGCCGTACGCCGGGTTTTCCGCCGAGTAGTACCCTGCCCCCTGAAATGAAATGCCGGGGAGCCCCAGAGGACTCGAGGGCACATAGAGGGGCGCCGGACGCACCGGGAAGGTGGCCGCGCGCTGCGCCAGCGTCGCCGGAGTGAGAGCGCGCAGGGGCGTGTAGTCGTCGAGCACGTAAAAGCCGCGGCCGAACGTGGCGAGAACCAGATCGTTCTCGCGCCGCTGGATGGTCAGGTCACGGACCTGAATGGTGGGCAGGCCACCTTTGAGACGCGTCCACTGCTTGCCGCCATCGACCGTGAAGTAGAGCCCGAACTCGGTGCCGACGAACAGGAGGTTCGGGTCCACCCCGTCCTCGGCGAGGCACCAGACGTCGCCGCGCTCGGGCAGGTCACCCGAGATGTTGGTCCAGGTGTGCCCGAGATCGCTGCTCTTGAGCACATAGGGCTTGAAGTCTCCCGACCAGTGCCCGTTGAAGACCGCGTAGACCGTGTTCACATCGGTCTGCGACGGGACCACCCGCGTCACGAACGTCGTGTCGGGAACGCCGGGAAAGTGTTCCGCGGCCCGCCAGTGCGCACCGCCATCCTCGCTGACCTGAATGAGGCCGTCATCCGTGCCGGCAAAGAGCAGCCCTTCCTTGAGCGGCGACTCGGCGAGGGTGAAGATCGTGCCGAACAGCGTGGTGGACACGTTCTTCTCCACCGCGCCCACGCCCCAGACGCGTCCCATCATCTTCAGCGCGTTGCGATCGATCTGCCGCGACAGGTCCGGACTCACGGGACGCCACGAATCCCCCCGGTCGTCGCTCCGGTACACCCGCTGGGCGGCGAAATAGAGGCGGTGATGATCGTGCGGGCTGATGATCACCGGCGCATCCCAGTTCCAGCGGAGCGCCTCTCCGGTCGTCGGATCGAACGGCTGGATGCCGACCTGCTCACCCGTGCGCAGGTCGAAGCGGACCAGATTGCCGAACTGCGACTGGGCGTAGACGGTGTTGGGATCGGTGGGGTCGATCACGCTGCCGAACCCGTCGCCGCCGGACGTGATGAACCAGTCGGCGTTGCGGATGCCGTTGTTCGTCCGGGTGCGGCTGGGTCCCCCGACCGAGAAATTGTCCTGCGCCCCCCCGTACACGTTGTAAAACGGCTCGGCGTTGTCGGTCGCGACGCGGTAGTACTGGGTCACCGGCAGATTGGCACCGAACCGCCAGGTGTGACCCAGATCCCAGGTCTCGTAGACCCCGCCGTCGCAGCCGACGACCAGGTGATCGGTGTTGTCGGGGTCGATCCACACCACGTGATTGTCCACGTGCTTGTTGATCTCGCCCAGCGTGCTGAAGGTCTTCCCACCGTCGTTCGAGATCTGCAACAGGACATTCACCGCGTAGACACGATCCACACTCTTCGGATCGGCAAAGACCCGGTTGTAGTAGTTCCCGCCGAATTGCGTTCCGCTCATCTTCTCCCAGCTCGCGCCCCCGTCACGGGACCGGAACAGCCCGCCCTTGTCGTCCGCGGCCTGCGCGATGGCGTAGATGACGTCGGGATCGGCCGGCGAGCGGGCCAGACCGATGCGCCCCAGATCCACCTTGGGGAAACCGGACTGAGACTTCACCCAATTCTTGCCGCCGTCGGTGGAGCGCCACACCGCGGACCCCGGTCCACCGGCGATGAATCCGTAGACACGTCGCTCGCGCTGCCAGGTGGTGGCGACGAGGACGTCCGGGTGGCGCGGATCGAGCTGCACGTCGTTGGCGCCGGTCCAGTCGTCGCCGGACAGGACCTTGGTCCAGGTCGCGCCTCCGTCGGTGGTCTTGAAGACCCCGCGATCCCCGCCCCCGCTCCAGAGCGGGCCCTGCGCGGCGACATACACGACGTCCGAGTTCCGGGGATCCACGATGATCCGTCCGATGTGCTGGGATTCCTTGAGCCCGACATTCTTCCAGCTCTTGCCGCCGTCGAGCGACTTGTACACGCCGTCGCCGAAGGCCACCACCCGCTGGGCGTTGTTCTCTCCCGTGCCGACCCAGATCACGTTGTGATCGTTGGGGTCGATCGTGATGGCACCGATCGACCACGACCCCTCGTCGTCGAACACGGGTGTATAGGAGGTGCCGTCGTTGATGGTCTTCCACACGCCGCCCGCGGCAGTGGCCACGTACCAGACGGCTTTGTCCGTAGGATCCACGGCGATGTCGGCGATGCGGCCTTCCGTGAGGGCGGGCCCGATAGACCTGAGCTTGAAGCCGCCGACGATGCCTGAGAGTCCACCGCTGTCGGCCCGGGGAGCGGATGCCGCAGACGGGGTGGCCCCGGGCTTCGAAGCGGGAGAGGGTTTCCTGGCCCGGGCCTGGCCGAAGGCGAGACCGGGGACGGCGAGCAAGAGCGCGAGTATGGGACGCATGATTCCCGAGGGACGAAGGGTGAGGGGCTATTGTACCGGCCCCACCCTTCACAGGCCAGAGGCTTGACACGACGGCCCGCAGACGGGACCCTATGACCTCCTCGACCCGGGCCGTCTCCATGAAGCGCTTCGCCGTCGGACTCGCCCTCTTCGCCGCCGCCCCACTCGCCGCCCAGACCCCCGTCAACTGGGATTCCCTGGGCGCCGAGACCCAGCGGGTGCTCGCGGCGTACTTGCAGATCAACACCACGAATCCGCCGGGGAACGAGCTCGAGACGGCACGATACTTACAGAAGCTCCTCGCCGACAACGGGATCGAATCACAGATCCTCGATACAACCGAGCTCGGCCCCGGCCGCGCGAACCTGTACGCCCGGATCCGGGGCAACGGCTCGAAAAAGGCCGTCGCCCTGGTGAGCCACATGGACGTGGTGCCCGTGACACCCGCGTTCTGGTCGGTGGATGCCTTCGGCGGCGTCGTGAAAGACGGATTCCTCTACGGCCGCGGCGCCCTGGACATGAAGGGTGAAGGAATCGCGGCGCTCCTGGGCGCGCTCGCGATCAAAAGGTCGGGAGTCCCCTTGAACCGGGACATCGTGATCATCGCGAACGCCGATGAGGAGCTGGGCGGCACGGGCGCCGCGACCTTCGTGACCCGGCACCCAGACCTCCTCAAGGACGTGGAATTCCTGATCACCGAGGGTGGCGCGAACCCGCTCGACCAGGGACGCCTCCTCTATTACGGCGTCAGCGTGAGCGAGAAGCGCACCTTCTGGCAGCGCCTGACCGTCCACGGCATCCCGTCGCACGGCTCGCGGCCGACCAAGCACAATCCGGTCCCCCGGCTCGTCCAGGCCCTGAACAAGATCGCGCACTATGAGACCCCCCTTCGCGTCACGCCGGGCGTCCGGAAGTACCTGCACGACCTCTCCACCCAGTTCACGGGCGTACAGGCGTCCTGGCTCGCCAACGTCGATTCGGCCCTGAAGGTGCCTGCCGCGAGAGACTGGATACTGGGACACGTCGAGTGGAATGCGATTCTGCGGAACACCATTTCCGAAACCGGTCTCTCCGGCTCGAACAAGACCAACGTGATTCCGGCTGAAGCGACGGCGGAGCTCGACATCCGGCTCCTCCCCGACCAGGACACGGCCGCGTTCAAGGCCGAGCTGGTCAAGGTGGTGAACGACACGGCGGTGCACTGGACGACGATTCTGCCGCCCAAGCCGGCCCTCGAAAGTCCCATCGAGACCGACCTGTTCCGCGCCATCGAACGGGCCGCCCACGACCGGGATCCCAAGGCCTTGATCACGACGGTCATGCTGACCGGCGCGACTGACCGCCCTGCGTATCGTGCCCTGAACATCGTTACCTACGGGCTCGATCCGTTCAAGGTCGAGTTGGACGATGACCAGCGCGGGGTCCACGGCAACGACGAACGGATCAGTCTCGAGAACCTGAAGTTCGGCCCGCACTTCATCTACGACATCCTGCGCTACGTGCAGTAACGGCAGGGGTCAGGGGTCAGGGGGCAACCTCCGGAGGAGCGTGGCTCCCCGGGCGTGCCGAGAGATCCTTCAGGTGGTCGAGCGTGAACACGGCAGGCCCGGGAGTGCCATCCGCATTCCAGAGGTCCCATTCGGGGGCCCAGTACATCACGCCGATCCCGCCCGCCTTCTTCACGGTATTGACCAGGTCGACCATGAACTGGAGGCGCCCCTCGGCGGTCACCGGCCAGAGCATGTCGGGATTGTCCGGCGCGTGCGACGGCTCGTACCCCGTCTCGGCGACGAGAAACGGCTTGTGATAACGCCGCGCGCACTCGGTCATGTTTTTCCAAAGATCGTCCAGCGTGCCATGGCGCCAGGGCGGGTAGAAGCTCTGGGCGATGATATCGTAGTCGACGTGCGCCGCCTCGAGGTGGTCGAAGAACCACTCGGTCGTTGCCCAGTCACCGCCGCGGTCGATGTGGATGGCGATCCTGGGGGGCGTGCTCCCCGCGCCCGCCCGCACCCCCCGGATTCCGGCCTTGAGAATCCTGATGAGGTGATCCCATTGGACGGTGCTGTCGGAGCCCTCGGGCGGGTTGTATTGTGTCGCCCCGGGCACGTGGACCTGCCCCAGGGGCCAGAGCGTTCCGCGCGTGATCTCGTTTCCCACCTGGACCCAGTCGGGCATCGCGCCGGAGTCCTTCAGGGTCCGGATCACCTCCCGGCTGTAGGATTCGACGCGGGCTTCCAGGGAGTCGAACGGGAGGCCACGCCAGGCGACGGGGATCTCCTGGTGCTGGGGGTCGGCCCACGTGTCGGAATAGTGGATGTCGAGCAGGAACGTGGCCCCGGCGGCCTTGATCCGGCGGGCGAGCGCGATGGTGTTGGCCAGACTGTTGTCCGGCGCCTCCCGGACCGGCGATACGAACACCCGCAGACGGAACGACGTCCAGCCGTGCCGCATGAGGATGGAAAGCTCGTCAGAGGGTTTGCCGTTCTCCTGGTAGGTCCGCCGCGCCCGCTGGCGTGTGGGCGGCGAGGCCAGAAACGAGACGTCGGCGCCGAGCGTGAAGGGAGCCTGGGCGGGCAGCACCAGCGGGAGGGTCAGCAGGCACAACGTAGCGGCGGCAGGCATCCAGGGTCGCATTTCGCGTTCCGGTAGCGGGTGTCGTCTAAACTAGCGCTCAATCGCGGGCCGGACGCGGTGAAATCCGAAACCCGACCGGCCACGTTCCCGTAGGCGGCATGTTTGCGCGCAGCCGTCGGGGTCGTCAGGCCCATCTGCCCTCACTCCGGAGTCGTCCCGCGATGCTTCCCCTGCTCTGGCTCCTGGCGGTCAATCATCCCTCGAATCCCCCGACCCCACCCACCCAGCCTCCGGCGGGCCCCTATTCCGGCATCGCCGGCAATGTCGGCGTCGCCACGCCGCGAATCGACGCTTCCGCCAACATCGACGGCTCCCTGGATGAGCCACCCTGGCAGAAGGCCGCGCTCCTCACCGGGTTCTCCGACTACTCTCCGGTCGACGGGCGTCCGGCCGAGGACTCGACGCAGATCCTGGTCTGGTACTCGGCGACCGCCATGTACTTCGGGATCCGCGCCTTCGAGTCCCATGGGCCGGTGCACGCAACGCTGCCCACGCGGGATCACATCTCGACCGATGACATGGTCGAGATCCTCCTCGACACCTTCAACGACCACCGGCAGGCCATCGCGTTCGGAGTCAATCCGCTGGGCGTGCAGGCGGACGGCACGCTGAACGAAACCCACGCCGGCACGAGCGACACGGTGGATCTCTCCACCGATTTCGTCTATCAGTCCAAGGGCCGGGTGACCGATTACGGCTACGAAGTCGAGGTCCGGATCCCGTTCAAGAGCATCCGCTATCAGACGACGGCGACGCAAACCTGGGGATTGCAGGTCGTCCGCACCGTGCAGCATTCGGGGCACGTACAGACGTGGACCGCCACCCGGCGGCGCGCGACCTCCTTCCTGGGACAGTCCGGGACGCTCGAAGGTCTCGCCGATCTTCATCGCGATCTGGTGCTCGATCTCAATCCGGAGATCACGGGCAAGGTGGACGGCGGGCCGTCAGGAACGGGGTGGGGCTACCACCATCTCCATCCGGACGTCGGCGGGAACCTCCGGTGGGGCGTCACGAACAACCTCACCCTGACGGGGACCGTGAATCCGGACTTCTCGCAGGTCGAGGCCGATGCGAGCCAGCTGGTGTTCGACCCGCGCCAGGCGCTCTACTTCCCCGAGAAGCGCCCCTTCTTTCTCGAGGGCCTGGAGCAGTTCGCGACGCCGAACAACCTGGTCTACACCCGGGCGCTGGTGCAGCCGGTCGGCGCGGTGAAAGTCACCGGGAAGGTCGGCAACATCGGCATCGGGGTGCTGTCGGGCCTCGATGCCCAGGCGTTCTCCGCCTCCGGCACCGACAATCCTTTCTACAATATTCTCCGCGCCCGGGCGGACCTGGGCGGCCAGTCGACCGCA
>DATEGY010000022.1:0-5748 GCA_035279865.1 Gemmatimonadales bacterium
GGGCGTCGTAGCGCTGGGCGGACACGATCCCCTGTTCCCGGAGCGGTCCGGCACGCACCAGGTCGTTCGTGGCGCGGATGCTGTCCGCGACGGCCGCTCCGATCTCGGCCGTGCGGGTCGTCGCACCGGCCGCATGGGCCCGTTGCTCCTCGATGAGAGAGGGGAGACCGGGCTGGGTGAGGAGCGCCACAGTGTCCCCGGCATGCACGGAGTCTCCCTCGTCTTTGAGCAGCCGCACCAGGCGCCCGGAAGTCAGGGCCGCGAGGCGCACCTGACGAATCTCGACCGTCCCGGAAATCCGGGAGGTCGAGGGCGACGGCGTGCAGGCGACGAGCGTCAGCGTGAGGGCACGGAGGTGCCTCAGACTCGACGGTGCGGTTGGACGCGTCACTGTTTTTTCTGCAGCCAGTTCAACGGGTCGAGCGCGATCTGATCCGGCCCCCGGATCTCGAAGTGCAGGTGGGAGCCCTGATCGGTCGACGTGCCGCCGACGTGCCCGATCACTTCGCCGGCGACCACCGGATCGCCGAGGTGGACGGTGGCATCGGAGAGGGTCGCGTAGATGGTGTAATAGCCGCCGCCGTGCTGGAGAATCACGGTCGTCAGGTAGGTCCCCCGTTCCCCGACGTCCACGACCGTGCCGCTCGCCACCGCATGCACCGGTGTCCCTCCGGGTGAGGCGATGCCCACACCGTGCCACGTGATCTCGGTGTTGTCGGGCCCGGGGGCGGGGCCGAAGCGGTAGAGCAGCTTGCCATCCACGGGCCAGGGCAGGGTACCGAGGCTCGCCGTGGTGATGGTCGCGCGCGCGGTCGCGGCGCCGCGGGCCAGGGCCTCACGCCGCGCGCGCTCCAGCCGCGCGATCACGTCGGTGAGCCGGCTCTCTTCCTTCTCACTGTTGGTAACGCGCTGCTGGGCGGCCCGGATTCCCCGGCGCGTCTCCCGCAGGTCCTGCGTCCGCCGGGCCTCCAGGTCGGAGTACCGGTTCAGCTCGTCGGCGCGCTCCGTGCGGCGGCGGCCCAGGGCGTCCCGGGCGTCGAGCAGATTGCTCCGGTCGCGGGCGACCCGGTCCTGGAGTTTCTGCATGTCGTTCGCGAGGAGGCGGTCCTGCCGGCTGACGAGATAGAGGTACTTGTAGCGGGAGAGCAGGTCTCCGAAGCTTTCGGACGAGAGCAGGACCTGCCAGTCGTAGAGCGGGCCGCGCTTGTAGATGTCGACGATCCGGCGCTCCAGCACCGCGTGTTTTTCCGCGAGCGCGTCCTGCGCCAGGATCAGGTCGACCGTCGTCTGCCCGATCTGGCCTCCCAGCTCGCCGATCTGGCGGTCGATTTCGTTGACGATCCGATTGGTGGTTTCCTTCTGGCGTTCGAGGTTCGCGATCTCGTCTTCGATGGTGTGCACGTTCGTCCGGAGCGCTTCGAGCTCCTGCTCCGCCTCGTTCCGGGTGCGGCGGATGGAGTCGAGCCGCTGCTGGTTCTCCCGCATCTGTTGATCGAAGTTCCCAGGCTTCTGGGCGACGATTGGGGCGGCGGTGGCGAGTAGCAGGAACACCGTCGAGAAACACCGTCGAGAAACAGACCGTCGAGAAGCACACCGTGGGCTTACGCCTTGTTTCTCGACGTCTTGTCTCTCGACGCCTTGCTTCTTGACGTTTTGCTTCTTGACGCAGTTCATACCTTGCGGAGTTGCCGCCCCACCGAGATCCAGCTGCCGAAGAGGCCGATGACCATCCCGCCGATCACGATGCCCGCGGCCTGGGTGGGATTGAAGAACTCGGTGCGCACCATCAGCCAGCGGTTGCTCAAGAGATAGGCGGCATACGATAGACCGACGGCCAGGAGTCCCCCCGCCGCGCCCTTGATGATGCCCTGGAGCAGGAAGGGGAAGCGCACGAACCAGTCCGTGGCACCCACCAGCCGCATGATCGAGATCTCCCGGCCCCGCTGGAGCACCGTCATCCGGATCGTAGCGCCGATGATGATGACCGCCACCGCGGCGAACGCGATCCCCACCGCCAGCCCCACGGCCGCCAGGACCGACCGCAGCTTGTCGAGCTTCTCGATCCAGTCCCGGCCGTAGCGGACGTCGTCCACGAACGAGAAGTCCCGGATCCGGTCCGCGACGGCGCCCACGTGATCCGCGTCCCGCGCCGTGGGCTTCAGGGTGACCTCGATGGACGCGGGAAGGGGATTCCGCTCGAGCTCGCGGAGCGGGCCCTGGAGCTCCACCAGCTCCCGGCGGGCCCGGGCCAGCGCCGAGTCCTCCGAGACGTAGGCGGCGTTCGTCACTTCGGGGAACGCTTCGATGTCCTTCAGGGCGTGGGTGATCGTCTCGAGGGGCGTTCCGGGCAGCACATACGCCACGACCTCAGCCCGTTCGGCCACCTGACTCAGCGCCCGCTGCACGTTGACGGCGACGAGGCCGAAGAGCCCGACGACGAAGAGGGAAAACGCGATGGTCGTCACCGACAGGGCCGAGAGGAGCGGGGCCCGGCGGAACGTCAGCATCGCCTCCCGCAGCACGAAGTTCATGGCGATCCCGCCCCTCCGGACTGCTCCCCGCGGGGTTCGTCCACGGCGGAGTCGTACACCAGGGCCCCGTCCTGCAGCTCGATGACGCGGTACGGGGCCTGCCGCACCAGGTCCAGATCGTGCGTGGCCATGACCACGGCGGTGCCCGACGCGTTGATGTCCCGGAGCAGCTGGAAGACGCCGCGCGTGGCGCGTTCGTCGAGATTGCCGGTCGGCTCGTCGGCGAGGAGGACCGTGGGCTCGTTGACCAGCGCGCGGGCGATGGCCACCCGCTGCTGTTCACCGCCGGAGAGCTCGCGGGGGTAGGCGGTGGCTTTCGCGGCCAGACCCACCTGCGTGAGCACGCGCATGACCCGCGCCTCGATCCCCGCCTTCCGCGCGCCCGTGACCTGCAGTGCGAACCCGACGTTCTCTTCGGCCGTGCGGTCCTCGAGGAGACGGAAATCCTGGAAGACGATACCCAGGCGCCGCCGGAGATAGGGGACCTGGCGCGGGGGCAGGTCGGCCAGATTGAATCCGGAGACGCGCACCTCACCCTCGGTGGCGCGCTCTTCCGCGTAGATCAGCTTGAGGATGGTGGACTTGCCGGCGCCGGAATGTCCGGTGAGGAACGCGAACTCGCCTTTCGCGACGTGGAAGGTCGCGTCCTTGAGCGCGAGCCCGCCCTTGGGGTAGGCCTTGAAGACGTTCCTGAACTTGATCACTACAGCTGGGCCAGCGACTGCGCGAAGTCGCTGATCAGGTCGTCCGCGTCCTCCAGGCCGAGGGAGAAGCGCAGGAAACCGTCCGGAATGCCGGCCTTGGCGCGCTCCTCGGCCGTGAGCGACGCGTGCGAGGTGAGCCGAGGCTCGGACACCAGGGTCTCGCAGCCGCCGAGGGACGGGGCGTGGGCGGCGATGGTCAGGCCGCGCAGAAAGCGCTCGGCGGCGCGCACACCGCCCTTCAGCTCGATTCCGAGCATCCCGCCGAAGCCCTGCATGGTCTGCTTCGCCGATTGATGATCGGGGTGGGTCGGAAGTCCGGGATAGTGCACGGCCGCAATCGCCTTGTGCTTTGCGCACCACTCGGCCACCTGCTGGCCGTTCCGGTTGTGACGTTCCATCCGGACCGCGAGCGTCTTCATGCCGCGCTCGATGAGCCATGCGGCCATGGGGTCCAGGGCCTGCCCGTAGACCCACATCAGCTTCCGGACCTCCTCCACCACCGCCTCGGTGCCGGCGATGGCGCCGGCGATGACGTCGGTGTGCCCGTTCAGGTACTTGGTCGCGCTGTGGATCACGACGTCGGCGCCATGTTCGAGCGGGCGGAAATTGACGGGGGAGGCGAAGGTCGAGTCGACCAGGAGGGCCAGCCCCTCGGCCTTGCACAGGGTGCCGATGGAATCGATGTCCAGCACCCGCATCACCGGGTTGGTGGGTGTCTCCACGAATACGGCCCGGGTGTTCTTCTTGAGGGCACGCTTCCAGGAGCGGGACTCGAGCGGGTTCACGAACGACACCTCGATGCCCAGCCGTCCGAACTCCTGGGTGAACAGCCGGTACACGCCGCCGTAGATCCACTCGGAGGACAGGAGGTGGTCGCCGGGGCGCAGGATGGCCAGGTGAGCCAGCGCGGCGGCGCCCATGCCCGACCCCACGAAGATCGCGGCCTCGGCCCCCTCCAGCAGCGCCAGACGCTTGGCGATCGCGATCTGATTCGGATTGTTGCCGTACCGGGTGTACAGGACTTCCTGCGTGGAGCCGATCGGGTTGGTGAAGGTGCTGCTCTGGTAGACCGGCGTCGCCACCGGAGTCCAGTCGGGGCGCGGCTCCGGAGAGCCGTGAATCGCATGGGTCGACAGACCCAATCGGCGGCGGCTCACGCGGCCGTCAACGCGAGACTGCCTCCGGCGGTGCGCTCCGCCAGCCGGCGCTCCAGGAGCCGCTGCGAGACCACCTCGACGGCGTCCGGCGGGCCCAGCACTTCCAGCAGTGTGCCCGTCTGGATCACCACCGCCAGGCCGTGTCCCTGCAGGACCGGTTCGATGGCCAGGCGGTGCGCTTCAGTGATGCCCTGGAGGAGGAGGACCTGCACGCTGCGGAGCAGCTTGGCCACGATCTCGTCGGCGCACGAATAGTCGATGCAGCGCACGCCGGAAAAGTCCATTGACGCAACCGGGGCGTCGGCGATGGCGCGTTCGATCCGCTCGCGGACGGCCCGTCCGGTGGGGCGCGTGACCAGGTCGGCATAGGGGCCGGGCACGGATGCCTGCAACACGGCGTGGACGTCGATCGGTGCGATCACGAGGTAGCGGACCCCTGCTCAGGAATGATCAACAGCACTTGCGACCCCGGAAAGGCACTCAATCCCTCGGTCAGCGGCGCGTCGTCGTCCCATGACGGGGCGATGGCGATGCGGGCGGTGCCGCTCCGGATCGCGATCTTGCCGTCCCAGCGGCTCACATAACTCCGGATGCCCTTCAGCCCCTGGCCGCGGCCCGGATCGCGGAACCGGCTGGTGCCCTGGATCAGCGCCGCTTCGAGCGCCGCCCCGTCGCCCCACCGGTCCCCGAACCGCTTCGACTGCGTGGGTTCCAGGGTGTGCCGGAAACCGACCCCGGCGTCTCCCACGGCGATCACCACGACCTTCTTGGACAACCGCCGCTTCCACTCGTAGCGCTGCACCGCGACCCAGCCACCGGTGCCCGCATGTTCTACAATATTCTGGCACGCCTCCGAAAGCGCCATAGCGAAGCCCACGGTCGCCTTGGGATCCAGCCCGAGTTGCGACGTGAGGATGGCGGTGGCCCGCTGCTGAATGTGACTGACCACCTGGTGCACATCCTCGGCCGCGCGCACCGCGGTGACGGGGAGCAGCACGTCGCTCTCCTCCGCCGGCTTCAGCTTCGGGACTTTGCCGTGGATCTCAAACAGCGACGCGGCCTGCTGAAAAAATCCCGCGCGGGTCCAGTAACTCAGCACGCGCGGATTGGCGGGAATGGTGAGGAGCGGTCGCTCACGTCCGGCGCCCTGCACGGCCTGTCCCGCGACGAGCAGCGCCACGAAACCGTACGGAGACGCCCATTCCGTCGCGTGCGCGTCGAAGAGCAGCCGTTCGCCGCCCGCCGCGCCCTGCGCGAATGAGAGGGCGAACTGCTCGAAGCTGCGGTCGTCGAACTGCGACGGGACGTCTACCAGCCGCGTCATACGCCCGCCAGCCTTCCCAGCAGGTGATCCCG
>DATEGY010000023.1:0-9409 GCA_035279865.1 Gemmatimonadales bacterium
TGCTGCCCTATGTGGTCGTCTGGCCGCTCGCGCCGACTTGCTTGCCACGAGGCCGCTACACGATTCACTTTTGGATCACGGAAACGGGTGCGATCAGCAAGGTGGCCACCGAGCCACGGATCAAGAATGGCGAGTGCCAACGGGAGTTCGAGCAGCGGGCGTACGAGTACAAGTTCTTACCAGCAAAGACCCGGAGCGGCATCCCAGTAGCAGTCCAGTACGACGCCACGGTAGTTCACTAGGTCACCCCACCCTGCGGTGATGGCGGTGTCCCGCCCCTCGAGGAGGCGTATGTCGCTTTTTGCCCGGAAAACGGTGGACCAGTGCATCGCCGACGGGGAATCCGGGGGCGGACTCAAACGTTCGCTGGGGGCGGTTCAGCTCACCGCGCTCGGCGTCGGCGCCATCATCGGCGCCGGAATCTTCGTCGCCATCGGCTCGGCCATCACGGGGGACAGCGCTCACCCCGGGGCGGGCTCGGCGATCGTCATCTCGATCCTCGTCGCCGGCGTCACCAGCGCCCTGGCGGCCATCACGTACTCGGAATTCGCGGCGATGATCCCGATCGCGGGCAGCGCCTATACCTACGCCTACGCGACCCTCGGCGAGCTGGTGGCGTGGATCATCGGGTGGGACCTGATCCTCGAATACGCGGTGGGGAACATCGCGGTGGCCATCGGCTGGTCCGGCTACTTCGACTCACTGCTTCGCGGGCTGGGCATCACGCTGCCGCGGTGGATCGTGACCGACACGCTCACCGCGGTCAGCACCCACGCCGCGGTCCCGCACCTGCTCGGCATCCCCATCTCCTTCAATCTGCCGGCCTTCTTGATCGTGGCGGTGATCACCTGGCTGCTCGTGATCGGCACCACGGAGTCCGCGTGGGTGAACACCCTCATGGTGGCCGTGAAAGTCGGGATCATTCTCCTGTTCCTGATCGTCGGCCTGGGGTTCATCCACACGTCCCAGTGGACCACCCCGAGCTTTGCCCCCAACGGACTGAAGGGGATCGGCGCGGGCGCGGCTATCATCTTCTTCGCGTATATCGGTTTCGACGCCGTGAGTACCGCGTCGGAAGAGGCGAAGGACCCCGCGCGGGGCATCCCCATCGGCATCATCGCATCCCTGATCATCTGTACGCTGCTCTTCGTGGCCATCGCCCTGGTGCTGACGGGGCTCATCCCCTGGGACCAGCTCAATGTTCCCGATCCGCTCGCGGTGGCGCTCCACTACGTGCACGCCGACTGGGCCACGGGCATCCTGTCGCTCGGCGCGGTCGCGGCCATGACGTCGGTGCTCCTGGTCTTCCAGCTCGGCCAGGCGCGCATCTTCATGTCGATGGGGCGCGACGGATTGCTCCCCCCCTGGGCCGCCAGGATCCACCCCAGGTACAAGACGCCGCACATCACCACGATCGTGACCGGGATCTTCGTCGGCGTGTTCGCCGCCTTCGCACCGATCGGCATCGTGCTGGAGCTGACGAACATCGGTACGCTGTTCGCGTTCATCCTCGTGGCCCTGGGGATCATCGTGTTGCGGCGCGTCGACCCCAAACGCCCGCGCCCATTCCGGACACCGTGGGTTCCGGTCCTGCCGGCGATCTCGATCGGATTTTGCGTGTACTTGATCTGGAACCTGCCGACGATCACCCAGCTGCGGTTCGTGGGCTGGCTGGCCCTGGGGGCGGCGATCTACTTCCTCTACAGCGTCCGCCACAGCAAAGTCCGCGGGCGGCTGAAGGACGGAGTCTAGGGCTTCGGCGCCAGCGTCAGGGCGCCGAGCGCCGGGTCCACCGGGCGGTGGGCCAGCGCGACGGGGTCGGAGGCGAGATTCACCCGTAAGGCCGTGAGCAGCGGAGAGTCGGGGCGGAGGAGCCCACCCCCCGTGGCGAGGGAGACCGGGCCTTCGCCCCTGAAGTGGGTCAGCAGGGCACGCACCAGGTCTCCCAGCGCCGCGGCACCCTCGCCGATGATCGTCTGCCCCAAGCGCTCACCCTCCTGGGCGGCGTTCGATACGTGCGGCGCCAGGCTCGCGACCTGTCCGGGAGTCGCGGTGGCCGCCCAGCGCACCAGGTCGTCGAAGTCCCGCAGCCCCAGCGCCCCCAGCAGCCTCGAGCCCAGCGTGGATCCTTCGCCCCGCCCGTCCCGCTGAGCTCCGGCGGCGGCCAGGGCCCGCCGGCCCAGCCAATACCCACCGCCTTCATCTCCCATCTGCCAGCCGTATCCGCCGGCGCGATGCAACCGGCCGCTGGGATCGCGCGCGTAGGCGATCGATCCTGTGCCCGCCGAGATGAGCATGCCCGGCTCCGTGCCGAACGCGGACCTGAGCGCCGCTTCTCCGTCCGAGACGACCCGTACCTCTTCCGCCAGCCCGGTGGCCATCAACGCTTCCCGGAGCTCTTCCTGCTCCACGTCGCGGCCGGCGCCGGCGGCACCGACGCCCATCCACCGGACCGGGAGCTCAACGCCGGCCTGGGACGCCTGGGCCGTCGCGCGCCGCACGGTGTCCGCGATGACCGCCGCGGACTTGGCGCCTCCTCCCGGACGCATGGCTGAGGCTGGGCCGTCCACCCGCGCCAGCACCTTGCCGGTCGCATCCGCGAGAACGGCGGTGGTATGGGAGCCGCCGGCGTCGACTCCGAGCAGAGCTGTTAGGCCGTTAGGCGGATAGGCGGTTAGTGGCTCCGTGGGCATTTCCAAATCTCCGGGGTGACTAACTGACTAACCGACTAAGAACTAACCGACTCTGGGCGCTAAAGGCCCCGGTCGCCACCGTGATGGCCGTTCCCAGGGGCACATACCACGGCCAGGCGAGTCCCGGCAGCCAGTGCCACGGCACCCCCAGCACGACCGGCAGCATGACCACCGTACTGACGCACATCGCGATGATCACGTCTACCTGCCGGACCCGCTTCGTGCCGCCGAGCATGTAGGTGCCCAGGAGTCCGCCGTAGGTGATCGAGGCGACCGACAAGGCGAGCTGGACCACGGGCGTGTTCTGATCCTGAAACGCCATCGCGCCCGCCACGAGCACGGCGGTCCAGAACAACGTCAACCAGCGTCCGATGGCGAGCAACCGCCCCGGCTCCGTCCTGCCGCTGAGCGGGACGTAGAAGTCGTGGGTCGACGCCGACGCCAGCGAGTTCACCGCGGAGGCGTGGCTGCTCATCGCGGCGGCCAGAATTCCGGCCACCACCAGCCCCGAGAGCCCGGCGGGGAGCTGGGTGACCACGAACGTGGGATAGATCGCGTCACTCCGGCCCGGGCCCCCGGCGGCGCCGGCGAGCCAGAGGCTCGTTCCCACCAGCAGGAAGAGGGCGAACTGGAGGATGATCAGGACGCCCGAGCCCACGAGGGCGCGCTGCGCGTCCTTGAGATTCCGGGCGGCGAGCAGGCGCTGGACGATGAGGTGATCGGTTCCGTGCGAGGCCGCGGACAGGAGTGCGCCGCCGGCGACGCCTCCCCAGAACGTGTACAGGGTCTTGAACGACGGGGTGAAGTCCAGGAATTTGAGCTTGCCCGCGTTCGCCGCGCCGATGAACGCCGCGGCACCGCCGGCCGCGTGGGTGGCGACCACCAGCGTCGCGACCCCGCCGATCAGGTAGACGCCGAGCTGAATGACGTCCACCCACACCACCGCCTTGAGCCCGCCGACCCACGTGTAGACCAGTGTGACGACGCCGATGGCGAGGATCCCGGCGGGCAGGCTCCAGTGCGTGATGATCGCGAGCGGAATGGCCGTCGCGAAGATCCGGACGCAATCCGCCAGGGCGCGGGTGCCCAGAAAGACTCCGGAGGCCACCCGGCGCGCGACGGGGCCGAAGCGGTGCTCGAGACGCTGGTAGGCCGTGTCCTGGGTGCCCTCGAAGTAGCCGGGGAGGAGCAAGGCCGCGACACCGATCCGCCCGACCAGGTAGCCGAAGCCGATCTGCAGAAAGGTGAGGTCCCCCCGGGCGGCGATGCCGGGGACGGAAATCACCGTCAGGGCCGACGTTTCGGTGGCCACCACCGAGAACATCAGGGCCCACCAGGGCAGGCCGCGATGGCCCAGGAAGTAGTCGGCGGCGTCCCGCTGGCGACCGGCCCGGAGCAACCCGAACAGGACGACGCCCGCGCAATAGGCGGCGATGACGACTACGTCGAGGGGGCGCACGCCGGGCCGGGGCGAAAGAAAAGAGGCCCGCGACATTCGCGGGCCTCGAAGACTCTCTGGAGTCGACGCACTAACGCGTCAGACGGTGAACGACGATCCGCAGCCGCAGCCGCCGGTCGCGTTCGGATTCTCGAACGCGAACCCCGACTCCTGGAAATTGCTCTTATAGTCCAGCGTGACACCGTTCAGGTACTGCGCGCTGAACGTGTCCACGAAGACGCGCACGCCGGCCGACTCGATCGTGATGTCGTCCCCGGCGGCACGTTCTTCGATGTTGAGGCTGTACTTGAAGCCGGAGCATCCGCCCGGCATCACGCCGATCCGCAGTCCCGCGGTCTCCGCCGGTACCTTCTCTTCGGCCATGAACTTCCGTACTTCCTCGGCCGCCCGGTCGGTGAGCGTGACGGTCACCGGCGTCTGTTGCGTCGTGGTCATGTCGGTGTTTCCTCCTGTCCTGCCGCAACTTAGGAAGGCGGCACTGGGGTGTCAACGCCTCAGAACTCCGGGTGCGTCAACGCCTCCGCGGCGAGGTCCGCTACCCGGGGGCGCACTTTTGCGATCCGGAGATTGGCCCGGGTCGGGTTCACCCGGTTGGTCAGGAGGATCACGAAGAGATCCCGTCCCGGATCGATCCAGATGGATGTTCCCGTGAACCCCGTATGGCCAAACGCCCGGTCGGTCATCTGGGTTCCTCCGCTCGAAGGCGGAGAAGGGGTGTCCCAGCCGAGCGCGCGCGAGGACCCGGGCGGAAGGTTCTGGCGGCGGGTGAACTCGTCGACCGTCTCGGCGTGCACGATGGTGAGCGAATCCCAGGCACCGCCCGCGAGGAGCATGGCCGCGAAGCGGGAGAGGTCGAGTGCGTTCGAGAAGAGCCCCGCGTTCCCCGACACGCCGCCCAGGCGGTCCGCGCTTTCGTCGTGCACGGTGCCCCAGATGAGGCGGTGTCGCAGGATCGTGTCGATTTCGGTCGGCGCAATCATGGACTTCCAGCTGGACGGCGGGAGATAGCGGGTCGCTACCATGCCCAGCGGCCCGAAAACGTGCCCCGCCAGGTACTGGTCCAGGCGCTCCCCGGTGATCCGCTCGACCACCTGCTCGCCGATGATCGCACTCACATCCGAGTACACGTAGGTCGTGCCGGGCGGGTTGACCAGGGGGGCGGTATCCGCCAGCGCGAAGGCCTGGTCCCGGGTCCTGGTGTCCTGCCAGAGAGGGAGGTCGGGGGGAAATCCGGCCGTGTGGGTCAGCAGATTCCGGATCCTCACCTGGTCCTTCTGGGGCCCGCGAAATTCGGGCACGTACCAGGATACAGGTGCGTTGAGGTCGAGGCGCCCCTGATCGACCAGCTGCATGCAGGCAGTGGTCCAGCCGACGACCTTGGTCAACGACGCGAGATCATACAGGGTGGCCGTCGTCACCGGCCGGGGATCGGTGGTGGAGTAGTGGCCGACGGCGGCGACCAGCGCCATCCGTCCATGGCGTCCGATCGCGACGGTGGCGCCCGGAAAGGCACTGTCGACCTGCGACCTGAGATATCCCACCACGCTGTCGAGCCTCGCGCTGTCGAACCCCAGACTCGCGGGGGATGCCGCGGGAATCCCGGTGCTCACTGGCTCGGGCACGGCCGGGGCGCGGCAGGCGACGGCCCCCGCGAAGATCAACGCCGCATACAATCGCATGGCATTCCCGGTGCGAGCGTGATTCCCCAACCGACGGCGTACGGCGGGACCCGGATGGGCAGGTGCCCACCGATGGCGGTCTTCCCGAGCAGGGCATCCCCGAGGGCACGCTCCACGGCTCGAGCGTCACTCCAGCCGAGGAGGTACGAATGCGCGGTGGGAACCTGATCGAGGAGGTACGGGCTGCCGACCGAGATGAGCAGGGTCGGTTTGACGGAGTCGGTCACGGCGATGAGGTGGGCCAGTGAGTCGGGGAGCGCGATGGTGCCGCGCCCTGAGAGGGGCCGCACGACGGACGTGAAGACGACGGTGTTCGCCCGGGCCATCACCGTGCGCGCGGAGTCGTAGCTCGCCGGTCCCGACATGGGCCAGAGCCGGAAATACTCGATGGTGTCGCCACCGGCGCGGAGCTCGGTGGTCAACAACTGCCCGACGGAGCTGTTCAGCTCATCCCCATAGGCGATCAGGGCGATCTTGGAGCGCCGGCGTCTCACCGACCACAGGGTGCCCGTCGTATCCCGCACCAGCGTGAGGGCTCTGGCGGCGATGTCGTCCGCCTGATCCTGCGTCGCCTTGCTGCCGACGATGCCCATGATCGAGTCTAGCGACACTGTGCGCCGCGCGAAGAGGCCCAGCTTGTACTTGGTCTCGAGGACCGCGCGGAGGGAGGAGTCCAGCCGTGCCGGGGTGATCCGGCCCGACACGACCGCCTGCGTCATCGACGTCATCGCGGAGTCGGGATCGGCGGGCATCAGGAGGAGATCCGAGCCGGCGAGGAAGGCCCGCACCGTCGCCTCCCCCGCGCCGTACTTGCTCACGATCGCGCCCATCGTCAGGGCGTCGGTGACCACCAGGCCTTTGAACTTGAGCGAGTCCCGCAGCATGCCGGTGAGCACGGCCTTGGAGAGCGTGCCCGGATCATCCCCGCCGGTGATGGCCGGCAGCGCGATGTGTGCGCTCATCACGACGGCGACACCGGCCGCAATGCCGGCCCGGAAGGGCACCAGCTCCAGCGAGTCGAGCTGGCGGTATCCCGCGCCGATGTAAGGGAGTCCGATGTGCGAATCGATGCCCGTATTGCCGTGCCCGGGGAAATGCTTGAGGGTGGCGAGCATCCCGTTGTCCTGCACCCCGTGCACGAATGCGGTCACGAGTCTGGACACCTGGGCCGGGTCTTCACCGAAAGAGCGGGTGTTGATGATGGGGTTGAGCGGGTTGTTGTTGAGGTCGGCGTCGGGGGCGAAATCGACGTGGATGCCCACGGCCCGGCCTTCGCGCGCGGCGGCGCGTCCGATGGTATAGGCGTCCTCGGGCCGCCCCGTGGCGCCCGCCGCCATGATGGCGGGAAAGGACGTCCCCCCCGCCAGGCGCATGCCGGCGCCATATTCGAGGTCGGCGCCGATGAGGAGCGGGAGACGTGACCTAAGCTGGAGGACGTTGAGCTTGGCGGCGATGTCGAAGGGGGAGCCGTACGAAATGATGATGCCCCCGACGTGCAGGCTGTCGACCCACCGGGCGGAGACCAGGAACGACGAATCATCGAGCGCGGTGTAATTCCCCGGGAGCCACGGCACGATCAACTGGCCGACCTTGTCGTGGACCGACATGGCGGCCATCAGGGAATCGGTCGGGTCCTTCGCAGGAGCCGCGAGGGCGGAGACGGGAGCCGGAGCCGGCGCGGTCGCCACGGGTGCGTGGGCCGGCTGACATCCCAGGGCGGCGACGGCAATCAGGAACAGGGGTCTATGCGCGCGCATCATCTCTCAATCGTCGTGAGTCTGGTCGTGGCCGCCACCGCCTCGGCGCAGGTGCGGCCCGGCATCGAGGTCCTGGTGACGGACTCGGCCCGCCTCATCGCCGGCCGCCGGCTCGGCCTCCTGTCCAATCAGACCGGCGTGGACCGGCACGGCGACCGGGACGTGGACGTGCTGCGTGCCCACGGCTTCCAGGTCACCGCACTCTTCGGTCCGGAGCACGGCTTTCAGGGCAAGGAAGATCGGCCGGGCCTCCCCGATGCCGTCGACTCGGCCACGGGTCTTCCAATCTATAGTCTCTACGGCGGCTCGGCGGAAAAGACGCGGGCCGCGCTCACCACCATCGATGTCCTGCTCATCGACCTCCAGGACATCGGCGCCCGGTACTACACCTACCCGGCGAGCGCGACCAGTCTGTTGCGGGAGGCAACGGCCTCCGGGAAACCGGTGGTGGTGCTGGACCGCCCCGACCCCATCGGCGGAGAGGTGGTGCAGGGGAACGTCCGTACCCGGATCGGGGACCCCGACTCCGAGTTCGTCGGGTTCCTTCCCGTCCCCATGCGGCACGGGATGACGCTCGGCGAGCTGCTCAGGATGACGAACGACCTGCTGCGCATCCATGCGCGGCTGACCGTCGTTCCCGTCGCGGGGTGGCACCGGCGCATGCCCTACGACTCCACCGGCCTCCCGTGGATCAAGCCGTCCCCCAACATGCCCGACCTCGAATCCGCGTATCACTATCCCGGGCTCTGTCTCTTCGAAGGGACCAATCTCTCGGTGGGGCGGGGGACGCCATTTGCGTTTCAGGTGATCGGCGCGTCCTGGATCGACGCCGTGAAGCTGCGGGAGGCCGTCGGCCGCGCCCCTGGGGTCGCCGCCGACACCGTCACGTTCATTCCACTGCACCCGACGGACGGGAAGGACGACGGGGTCGCCTTGCACGGGCTCCGGCTCCGCGTCACCAACCGGCGGACGTACGACCCGACCCGGTACGCCATCCTGCTGCTCGCCACGCTCCACCGTCTGTATCCGGCCCAGTTCGCGTTCCGCCCCACGCAATTCGACCGCCTGGCGGGCGACGGTGTGCGGCAAGGAATCGAAAAGGGACAGTCCCTGTCGGTCCTGACGAGGGGTTGGGCCGGAAGGCTCGCGCTTTTCCGGAAGGAGCGGGCCAAGTACTTGCTCTATTGAGGGTTCAGTCCCGTTTCCCTCCTTCCATCCCTCTCGGGCCTTCATTACCTTCCCCCCGGCCATGATCCTCATTCCCCAGTCGATCCGCGACGGGTTCTTGAGAGCCGTCGGACCGATTGCCCGGGGTGCCATCCGGGCCGGCCTCACGCCCAATGTCATCACTACCTTCGGAGCCGCCGTCGTCTGTGGCTCGGCGGTGGCGTACTGGCAGGGGTTCCCGCGGTGGGGCGGGGCGCTGCTGCTCGCGAGCGGGCTCTTCGACATCCTGGACGGCCAGGTGGCGCGGATCGGCGCGTTGTCCACAAAGTTCGGCGCGTTCTACGACTCCACGCTGGACCGGGTGGGTGAGTCGGCGGTGTTCCTCGGGCTCGCCATCTGGTTCATCCACGGCGGCGTGCCGGTCGATCAGCGGGATCTGGCGGTGGGACTCTCCATTGTGGCGCTGGCGGCCAGTCTGCTCGTGTCGTACACGCGGGCGCGCGCCGAAGGGCTGGGGATGGAGGCCAAGATCGGGATCGCGCAGCGGGCCGAGCGGTTCCTGGTGCTGGGAGCGCCGACGCTGTTTTTCGGGGCGGGGCCGTCTGGTCAGCTCATCTTCTGGATCATGGCGCTCCTGGCGGTCACGACGACAAT
>DATEGY010000024.1:0-16871 GCA_035279865.1 Gemmatimonadales bacterium
CACCAGTGGGCGTTCCTGTTCACGGGCGGATCGCAATTCCTGGGACTCGGTGGGTTGCACTTCAGCGCGCCGAATCGCGCTTTGATCGTGAACCTGAGCATCGACGCCAACCACTCGCATCAGTCGTTCTCGCCGAGTCCCGGGACGACGTTGTCGAGCTCGAACACCAACGTCGCATTCACCGCCCGCATCGGCCGCCGGTTCTACCAGCCCGTGCGTCACGACGTCGCTGCTTACCAGACTCTCGGCATTCTGGGTGGTGCCAACCGATCCTGCGGGGCACCATTCGGCGGTCCCAACGCATGCAGCGTAGCCGCCAACGCCGGCATCTTTGGTGAACTTGGCGCCCAGTACTTCCTCACTTCCCGCCTGTCGATCGGCGGTCAGGTCACCGCATCGCTGTCCGGACAGTACCTACGTGACTCCGCCCCGGGCGGCGACCGCGCCTGGTTCATATCCGTGAATGGAGGCGCGGTCTCCTTCGGAGGCGGGATCTATTTCTAGGCCAACCCAGGCTCGCGCCGCCAAAGCACGAGCCGGGGTCAGGAACAAGAAACCATGCGTTGGGTCGTCTTACCCAACCCCGGGCTTGCGCCCGGGGTCATGTAAGGCAATCCAATGGCCGTTTCGGTTTTCATAACCCCGGACGCGAGTCCGGGGATGGACCAAAGTGGGGGATGTCAGGTCCCGTACACCCGGCCCTTCCATTCAATGTGCCGTCCTCTCGCGGCCGACCGGATCATGATCGCGATCATCACAGCCGCGCCGAGGGGATAGAGCAGGGCATACCAGGCGGGGACCTTCTCGTTGACGGTGATGAAGCCCCAGATCGCGAGTGACAAGAGCACCGTGACGAGCCACGGGACTCCGCCCGTCACTGCGAGCATCACCGGCGGCACGAGCCACACCAGGCTCGGCGTCCACATCACCCACGGGAAGACGGCGCGCACGAGCCTGATGGGAGGCATCATCTGCGGTGCGCCGGAGGCGAGATTCTTCGACCACCCGTCGTAAATCTCCCGGAAACTCGCGTACATCCGGGTCGTCATGAACTCCACGGCGTGGACCAGGAAGATGTCGCGCCCGGACTTGATGAAGCGTTGCGCGAGTGCGAGGTCGTCCGCCACTGTGTCCTTCACCGCTTCGTGCGTCCCGACCGCCTCATAGGTCTTCCGCGGCGTGAGGATGAACTGCCCGTTCGCGATCCCCTTCCAGTGACGCCTGGTGCGGTTCACCCGCCGGAAGTCCCCGACCCCCAGGCCGAGCGCGAAGAACACCTGCGGCTGGATGATCCGCTCCCAGAACGTCTCCATCGCCTGCCGCGGGAGCATGGTGACCAGGTCGACCTTCTCCTTCGCGAGGACCGCCACCGCACGCGGGATCAGCTCCGGGGTGTGTCTGGTGTCCGCATCGGCAAAGAGCAGCAGATCACTCTTGCCGGACCGAGTGGCCCGGAATCCCTGTACGATGGCCCATTGCTTGCCGAACCATCCGTCGGGCTTGGGGGCCCCTTTGACGAGCCGCAGTCGATCACCGTTCCCCGGCAGCGTGATGAGACGGGTGACCCGCGCCCCCGTATCGTCGGTCGACTGGTCGTCCACCACGATGACCTCGAGCCGCCGGTACTGCGTCCCCAGGATGGAAGTGACGCAAGGCTCGATATTCCGGGACTCGTTCCGGGCGGGGATGATCACCGTGACGGGGGGGCCGTCCGGATTCGGCTGGTAATCCTTGAGATCCGGCGTGCGAAGCAGGTAGAACCTCGCGATGACCAGAAGGGCCAGGAGATATCCGGCGGGAATGATCCAGATCAACCGCGTCTGTCCTTAGTAAATTGCCGGATCACAAGGTGCCCCACGTGGCCACTCCTCGAAAGACCGACTTCGTCATTCCGAACGCCTCGGCTCCCTGGACCCTCAGGAGCGCCGGAGGCTCGAGGCCGACCCTGATCGTCTGGGGGGCGCGGGCCCCGAGCGACTCGATCCTCGACCGCCTGGCCCGCAGCGGATTGGCGGTCCTTACACCGCCCGAACACGCCACGCCTCCCGACCTGGCGGCAGCCCTCGCCAGTGTTCCAGCTCCGGTGCGTGTGGCGCTGGTCGAAACCCCGGCGGCCGATGTTTCGAAAATTCTCGATGCCAGACAGATCCCGTGGCGACGCGTGACTTCCGAATGGGACGAGCTGCCGGGCTGGTTCACGGAGCAGGCCTCATGACCAGCCTCGACCACATCCGCCGCGTACTCGGCTCCCGCGCCGGCGTCGCCGATCACGATCCCGCCGCCCGGCCCGCCGCGGTCGCCGTCATTCTCCACGAAAACGCGGGGCACGAGATTTCCGCCCTCTTCATCAAGAGATCGGAGCAGGCCGGAGACCCGTGGTCCGGACAGATCGCGTTCCCCGGCGGCAGGTTCGAAGCAGGTGACGGCGACCTCCTGTCGACCGCCATCCGGGAAGCACGCGAGGAGACCGGGATCGACCTGACCCGGGCGGCAACGCTGGGCACCCTCGACGACATCAATCCCCGCTCCCCCCATCTGCCCCCCATCGTCGTTCGCCCCTTCGTGTTCGCGGTCTCCCACCGCCCACCCCACACCAACAGCCCTGCCGAGGTGCAGCGCTCGTTCTGGATCCCGTTCAAGACCCTCATCGATCCCGCCACCAGCACGCAGGTGACCATGACGCTGCGGGGTGTCCCCAGGACCTTCACCGCTTACAAGGTGGATGGTGAGATCATCTGGGGCATGACTGAGCGCATTGTCAGGCTCTTCTTGGAACGCATTACGGCCTGACAAAATAGTGGCGAATAAATCAGATATTTCTGTGGATTGTATTTTTAATTAGTCTAGACTAAAATATGTCCCGAATCGGGCAACCCGCAGGCCGCAAGCACGATACGGGAGGCATACATGAGCGCCTTGTTGGCGGACGTTCCACTTTCGCGCTCAGTCGAGGACTACCTCAAGGCGATCTATCACCTGTCGAGCCAGGGTGGGTTCGCCACTACGTCGGACATCGCCGCCATGCTCCTCGTGGCGCCCCCATCCGTCTCGGGCATGATCCGCCGGCTTTCGGATTCCGGCCTGATCGAGCACGTACCCTACCGCGGTGTCCAGCTGACGAATCAGGGCCGCCGCGCCGCACTCCGCATGATCAGACGGCACCGCGTCCTCGAGCTCTATCTTACTGAGCGCCTCCAGTACGACTGGGACGGCGTGCACGACGAAGCTGAACGACTGGAGCACGCCGTGTCGGACGGGCTGATCGACCGCATGGCGCAGGCGCTCGGCAACCCTCGCTACGACCCCCACGGCGCACCCATTCCCACCGCGGCCGGCGAAATCGAAGAAGCCGTGCTGGTCCCTCTGGCCGATGCCGACTTGGGCGTCCCCTACGAGCTCCGGCAGGTCGATACGGAAGACCCGGCGCGGCTGCGCTACCTCGCCGAGCACGGGCTCATCCCGGGGAAGGGCGTGACGGTGACTGCCCGCCAGCCCTTCAATGGACCCGTGACACTCACGCTCGTGCCCGGAGGCGTCCGCGTGATCGGCCGCGAGCTCGCCCTCCTGCTGCTGTGCAAGCGAACTGAGACCTGATGGCCACCCAGCCCATCCCCGAACCCGATCCAGGTTGGCGACGCGCGCGCATCGCGCCGTCGTTGGCCGAGGTCTACCGGTCAGTTCCCGTGTCCGGGGGCTGGTGGCGCAAAGTGCTGGCATTCGCGGGCCCGGGATACCTGGTCGCCGTGGGCTACATGGACCCCGGCAACTGGGCCACCGACCTGGCCGGGGGATCGAAGTTCGGCTACTCCCTGCTCTCGGTCATCCTGGTCTCGAACCTGATGGCCATCCTCCTGCAGGGCTTGGCCGCCAAGCTGGGCATCGTCACGGGCCGGGATCTCGCGCAGGCGTGCCGCGATCACTACTCGCGCACCACCGTGGTCTTCCTCTGGATTCTGTGCGAGATCGCCATCGCCGCCTGCGACCTGGCCGAGGTCATCGGTTCGGCCATCGGGCTCAACCTGCTCTTCGGCGTCCCGATCACCCTCGGCATCGTCATCACGGCGCTCGACGTGCTGATCGTCCTCTATCTCCAGCACAAGGGCTTCCGTCTCCTCGAGTCCCTCGTCGTCGCTCTCATCGTCAGCATCGCGGGATGCTTTCTCTTCGAGCTGATTATTTCCCGCCCCGATCTAGGGGCGGTCGCCGCGGGATTCCTGCCCCGCGCCACGACCATCACCCGCCAGGACGAGCTGTACATCGCCATCAGCATCCTGGGCGCCACGGTCATGCCGCACAACCTCTACCTGCATTCCTCTATTGTGCAGACCCGTTCGTACGAGGAGACGGCCTCGGGCAAGCGGGAGGCCGTGCGGTTCGCGTTCTGGGATTCGACCCTGGCCCTGAGCTTCGCCCTCTTCATCAATGCCGCGATTCTCGTCGTCTCGGCGGCGACCTTTCATACGTCCGGACATACCGAAGTGGCGGAAATCCAGGACGCCTACCGGCTGCTGTCACCGCTTTTGGGAGTCACCGGCGCGAGCGCCGTGTTCGCACTGGCCCTTCTGGCCTCCGGCCAGAACTCGACCCTGACGGGCACGCTGGCGGGCCAGATCGTGATGGAAGGGTTTCTGGACATCCGGATCAGGCCCTGGCTGCGCCGCTTGATCACCCGCGCCGTCGCGATTGTCCCCGCCGCCCTCACGGCTATCTTCTTCGGCGAATCGGGGACCGCGAAGCTCCTCATCTTCAGTCAGGTGATTCTTTCGCTGCAGCTGTCCTTCGCGGTGTTTCCGCTGGTGCGCTTTACGTCCGACAAGCTCAAAATGGGCGCCTTTGTGAATGCGCCCTGGCTCAAGGCCATCGCCTATTCGGCGGCGGTGGCGATCTTCGCCCTCAACGCCTGGCTGATCGTGCTCGTGGTGAAAGGAGGGAATTGATGTTCCGGAAAATCCTGATTCCCCTCGAGCACACCAGGGCCGACGCCACCATTCTCGCCTACGCCAAGCAGCTCGCCGAAAAGTGCGGCGCGTCGCTCGTGCTCATCCACGTGGCCGACGGCTGGGTGGCCCGCAACCTGAAACAGCTCGATCTCCGCGAATCCCAGGAGATGCGGGACGATCTCGCCTATCTCGAGAAGGAGTGCGCGGCCCTCCGCGAGTCGGGCTTCGACGCGGACGCCGTCCTGGCCGCGGGCGAACCGGGAAAAGAGATCGCCCTGGCCGCCAAGCGCGAGAACTGCGACCTGATTGCGATGGCGACCCACGGACACAAAGGCCTGGCGGATGTGGTGCGGGGGAGTGTCGCGAACGAAGTGCGGCACCTGTCGATGATTCCGGTACTGATGGTTCGGGTGGAGAGGCGGAGGACGCCGAGGGAGTAATACACCCCTTGCCTCGCCTGCCGTAAACCCCGGACTTGCGTCCGGGGTCATGAAAACCAACACCACCATTGTAGTCGCCGTACATGACCCCGGGCGCAAGCCCGGGGTGGACGAGCGAGGGTGCTAGCTCCCCCGGGCCTGCTCCAGCGCTTTCAGAATCGCCGAGAGCCGCCGGTCCCGCGCCGCCCGCAGCATGTCGACCTTTCCGGAATACGCTTTCTCGATCGACTGAATCAGGTCCCGCTGCTGCTCGGGTTCGAGCTTCTGCCACTTGGCGAGCTCGCCCCACCAGCCTTCGAAGGACCCGAGCAGGTGTTGCAGGAAATGATTGACCCCGCCATCCCCGGAGCCGAGGTGGTAGGTCAGGTGCGGGCCCGCGGCGGCCCAGCCCAGCGCCGGTCCGAGTGACACGGCGCGGTCCAGGTCCTCCACACTGATCACGTCCTGCAGCACGAGATCGATGCACTCCCGCCAGACCGCGGCCGCGATGCGTCCCACCACGTAGCCGGGGACCGCCTTCTTCAGGACGATCGGCATGCGACCCAGCTGCCGCAGGTAGTCGCTCGCGCGGCCGATGGCTGCATCCTCGGTGCGTGGGGACGGAACGACTTCGACCAGCGGGATCAGCTCCGGAGGGTTGAGCGGGTGCACCACCAGGGTGCGGTGGGCCGAGGTCATGCGGCCGAAGATGTCGTGCGGCGAGAGGCCGCTCGAGGACGAGGTCACCAGGGCCTCGGGCCCGGCGACGTCCTGGATGGAGCTGAGGAGGCGCTGCTTGGCGAACAGGTCCTCGCTGATGGCTTCGATGATCCAGTCGGCCTCGTTCACCGCCTGCAGGAGACTCCGCGCATGCCGGAGCTCCTGGAGCCCCCGCTCCACCTGGCCGGCTCCGGCACGATCGAGGGCGACGAGCGCCCGGGCCCGCCGCGGGATCTGCTCGGACGCGCGATCGATGGCCCGGGCGTTGGTGTCGAAGATGGTGACCGGCCACCCCGCCGTCACGCAGAGTGCCGCCCAGCCGCACCCGATATCTCCAGCACCGATGATGGCGACCTTCCGGGGGATCTGGGTCACCGGCGTTTTCCGTGGCCCGCCGTTGCCACATCCAGCCAGGGCAGCACCCGCTCGAAGAGCATGCTCCGTACCGCCTCAGGTTTTACGGTGGTCGCGACCCGCGCCTTCCATCCATCCATGTCCACCCGCGTGCGGCCCCGCTCGTCCCCATCCTCCAGCCCCACCGTGAGGCGCGACGGCTGAAAGGTCAGGACCGGGGGATCGATCAGGGCCGCGATGGCGAGGACGTCATTCACGACGCACCCGTCCAGTCCTTCATACTGCTGATGGAACCGGTGGTAGAACGAGAGGGCGCCCGATAGCCACTGAGCTTGCGGCTCCTCCACTTCGGCCAGCGCGCCGACTTCCCTGCCGGTGACGACGATCTCCCGCGTCACGTCCAGCGTGACCAGGTCCGTCGGCAGCTCGGCGCCGAGCACCTGCGCCAGGGCTTCGGGGTCGCACCAGGCGTTGAATTCGGAGTAGGGCGTGGTGTTCCCGCGGGCGTCGAGGTTGCCGATCATCGCGACGTGGCGGGACACCTTTTCGCGGACTACCTCGGGGGCGCGCTTCAGCGCGACCGCGAGGGAGGTCACCGGGCCCAGCGTCACCAGGGTGACGGGCTCGGGCTGGTCGGCGAGGAGCCGCTCGAGGGGCTTCATGAAATCGATGACGGAGCCCGCGGGCGGGACCTTGGCGTCGCCGACACCGGAGACTCCATGGGTCTCCAGGGCTACGGCCAGGGCGCGCTTCAGGGGACGCCGCGCGCCCATCGCCAGCGGGACGCGTTTGCCGGCGCGACGCACCAGCTCCACGGCATTCCGCATGGCGTTTTCGACCACGGTGTTGCCGTAGGAAACTGAAATGCCGCGCACGTCCAGCTCGGGTGAGGCCAGGGCGAGCAGGAGTGCGAGACTGTCGTCGATTCCAGGGTCGGAGTCGATCACTACGGGGAGCGGCACGAGGTAAAGGCTAGGGCGCGGCGATTTCCTTGGCAATGGCGGCCGCAAGCTCCTGGAACTCCGGCGCCCCGCCGAACCCCAGGATGCGCTTGACGACGAGCCCGTGACGGTCGAGGAGGACCGAGTAGGGCAGCCCGCGGTAGTGGTACATCGCCCGCATTCGCCCGCCGCCGGCCAGGATCGGAAACGGCGGATGAAAGGTGTCGACCCACGCCCGCATTTTCGCGGGGTCTACGTCGTCCGAAATCGCCGCGATATCGAAGTCCGCCCGCGGAAAGCGGGCATACAGCGTCGCCATATGGGGAAACTCTTCGCGGCACGGGTCGCACCAGGACGCCCAGAAGTTCACGAGCGTGACCTTGCCGGCGTAATGCGCGAGCCGGACCGTGTCACCCCGGAGATCGGGAAGGGCAAAAGAGGCGAACGACTCCCGACTCCCGGCTCCCGCTCCCCGGAGCAGGCTGTCGGCGTCGAAGGTGACCAGTTGTCCCTGAGCGCTGAGCGCCACCGCCGTCTCCTGCTGACCCAGGTGCCGGGTCGCCAGAATTGCTCCCGTCGCGGTGTCGAGGACGTCCACGCGGAGCCTGGAGGCCGTCGAGTCGTCGGCGCCGAGCGAATACAGGCGCCCGTCGGGGCCAAGGGTGAGCGCGATGCCGGAGCGGGCCAGGAGCAGGGGGATCTCCGTCCCGCGGTTGGGGAGAAAGCGCGGCTCCCGTTCATTCTGGTAAAGGCCGCGCTTCGCGGTCCATAACTTCGTCCCGCCATGGTTGTACTTCACGATTTCATCGCGAGCCATCGGCGCGAAGTAAAAGGAACCCGACGAGTCGACCGCAAGCGCTCCCGCATTCATCGCGTCCGTGAGGAACGGGAGGGGGGCCGGATGGAGCTCGCCAAGGACCACTCCGGCTTCGGGCAGGTGGTCGTGTTCGAACACGAGACCGGGGAGGGAATCGGGAGCGAACGCCTGGACGAGATAGGGGGACCGGGCTTGCATGACGGTGCAGCCGGCGCTCGCGAAGATCGCCGCGGGGAACGGGGTGGACATCTCACCGTGTCCCGTCGCCTTCACGGGGATGAGGACTCCCGCTCCCGTGTATTCCGATACGATGAGGCGATCGTGGCAGGTAGCCGCAACGGCGACGGGCTGGTTCAGCCCTTCCGCCAGTTGCCGGACGGGACGCAGATGTCCGTCGAACCCGAGGACTCTTCCGCCGAAGACGTCCGGGGCCCACGACAGGCCGTCGAGCCGGGCAGCGGGAGACGATCTGAGAAACAGGAGGGTAAATCCGGGGGCCGGCTGTCGGCAGGCGGCGAGCGCCACCGCCAGCAGCGCAGCCCCCCGGAAACGCATCAGCTGGCGGCTGCGATCGACTTGATGACGATCGTGTGCAGCCCGCTGACTTCCTTCACTGTGCCCGTCACCTTCACCTTGCCCTCGGCAAAATCCACCAGCCGGGCGTTCTGCGGATTGTTCGGCTTCGGGCTGACCGGCATGTAGATCACCCCGTCCACCATGATCGCGAGCGGCGACCCCGAGTGGGCGCAGGTTTGCGCGCAGGCTTTGTGGCCCGCACCCGTCGCGCCCATCGTCGAGTAGCAACTGACGTCGACGACCGTACCGGTCATCGTTTCGTCACCACCGGCCTGGGCGGCGGCCGGCGTCTGAGCGGTGAGGGGGATCGAGAACAGGGCCAGCGCGGCCGCGGTGAGCATCGGCTTCAGCATTGTGACGGACCTCCGAGAGGGTACGGATTAGGAGTATATTCTCGCGTCATGGGTGACAATTACAGAGCCTTGTTAGAGACCTTTGGGGCAGGCTGGGAACGTGGCGATACCGAAGCGATCTGCTCGGTGTTCGCCCCCGACGCGGTCTTCATTGAGACGCCATTCAGTACCCCGGACCGGGGAATCCAGGCCATCCGGGCCTACTGGAGTGAGGTCCCGACGCATCAGGCCGAGATCAGCTTCAAGGCCGGGGAGATCTACGCCGCGGGACCCTGGTTCGCGACCGAGTTTCAGGCCCGGTTCCGGCGCCGCCGGACCGGCGAGAAGGTGGACGCGCGGGGCGCGATATTCTGCGAGACGAAGGACGGAAAGATCACCGAGATGCGCATGTACTGGCACCGGTACTCGGGGAACAGGGAAGACTCGAAACCCTAGTTGTTAGACGGTTAGTCGGTTAGTGAGACTGTCGGCGCGCGTACTCCAATGCACTCTCCATCAATTCCGCGTTGCGCATGCCGATCTTCATGGCGACCATGGTCGCGTCCTCCTCATCCATTCCCTTGTCGAGCATCAGATAAGGAAGCAGCGCCGCCCCCACCCGGTTTCCCGAGTTGCAACAGCAAAACGTCGGCTTCCTGCCCATCAGGCTCCGAACCTGATCCCTCACCTTGGTGAACGTCTCATCGGACTGCGCACCATGACCCACCGGGACATTCACGTACTCGAGACCCGCGGCGGTGACTGCGTCCGGAACTCGATAGGGGCGCTCCTCCATGGCCTCCCGGAAGTCCAGGAGAACCTGACAGCCGGCTTTCTTCAGGGCTGCCAAATGGGCCGCCTGGGGCTGCCCGCCGGTGACAAACCCCTCGGACAGCTCGTATGCGTTCGGAACGTCCCCTACAGCGTCCAGCAGATGGGACACGGGCGACCCTCGAAATGGTGGATTTCCTTGTAATTAAGCGGGTTTCCAGTCCGGCACAAAGGATGCAACTGAGGAGCGTGAGGTGTATTATCTGACACCAGGGGGGTCTATGCTGCTCAGCGCTCTTGCCTTCGTACTCAACTCTGCCGTCGTCGCGCCTCCGAAGCCCGTCCCGGCTGTCTCCGCTTCGGACGATCCCCCTATCCGCGTCTGGCTCGACGGCGACTCCTATCACCCCGGCGACCGCGCTACCCTGAAAATCCGGCTTTCGGATGACGGCTACGTCGTCGTCCTGCGGGCCGACGGCGACGGTCATCTCCGCGTCCTGTTTCCGCTCGACCCCGGCACCGACAACTTCGTGAAGGGTGGTAAGACGTTCGAGGTCCGTGGCCGCGGTGATCGCGAAGCGTTCCAGGTCGACGATCAGAACGGGACCGGCACCATCTTCGCCGCCGTCTCCGCCCAGCCCTTCACCTTCTCCGGCTACGTCCTCGGCGACCACTGGGACTACAAAGTCCTGGGCAACGAAGACCTGGGCTCGGATCCGGAAGCCGCGATGGTCGACCTCGTCCACAACATGGCGGGGCAGAACCACTTCGATTACGACGTGACGACCTATACCGTCTCGACCCAGGTCGCGTATGACGGAGGCGGAGACTACTCCGCGCCGTCGTATTATCCGACCTACTATCCGTGCTGGGGCTGCGGGCCCTGGTACGGTGGCTCGGGAATTTTCGTCAATTTCCGGTTCGGTCACCCGTTCTACGGCTATTACAACAGCTGCTACTACGACCCGTTCTGGTGCGACGGCTTCGACGTGCCGTTCTACGGCGCCTACTACTATCGCCCCTACTACGGGTACGGCTACTTCCACCCGCGGTATGCGTTCTCGGGCCCCCGCGTCTATCGCCCGTTCGCGCCGTCCTATCGTCCTCCGTTCGGCGTCCCGCGGACCACGACGGTGACCTCGGTGGGCGTCCGGAGTCGCTTCACTCCCCGTGGGGGATCGACTGTGGCGCGCGGCGGGGTTGATGGAAGGGGCGGGTTCGGCGAGGGTCGTCGCGGTGGATCGATGGGTGGCTCGCCGTCGCGTGGGGCAGCGCCGTCGCGTGGCAACGCGCCTTCGCGGCCGGAAGCTCGCCCGGCCCAACCCTCAGGTGGCGGTCGCAGTCAGCCTGAGCCGCGTCGCGGCCGCGGGAACAACGGCGAGACCTTCACTCGTCCCAACACGCAGATCCGGCAGGAGCCCATGCGGCCCGCGCCGCGGATGGAGTCGCCGCGAATGGAGTCGCGCCCTGCTCCCCGGATGGAGTCCCGGCCCGCGCCGCGGATGGAAGCGCCCCGCTTCGAGTCGCGCCCCGCTCCCCGGATGGAGTCCCGGCCGTCGTCTCCGGCTCCACGCTCGTTCTCCGCACCGTCGTTCCGTCCGTCTGCACCGGCACCTGCGCCGCGAGGCGGCGGCGGGGGCGGCGGCGGTGGGCGCAGGCCGAATCGCTAAGCAGCAGTACGGCAGTCTTGCAGACGGCAGTTCGCTCCGATTCGGAACGGACTGCCGTTCTGCTGTCTGCGCCCTTCTAGAGGATCCTGCTCGCGACGAGCGACCCCACCACGACGGCCGCCAGGCATCCCACCACCGTGCCTCCCATGTAGAGCCCCGCGCGGGCGTAGTCGCCTTCGCCGAGCAGCTGGAGGCTTTCATAGGAGAATGTGCTCATCGTCGTGAACGCGCCGCAGAGCCCGACCGTGAGTCCGTCCCGCACCTGAGGAGACATGGCGGTGGCATCGGCCCCGAGTCTGGCCACCAACCCAAGGACGAACGAGCCGCTGAGATTGATGAGCAGGGTGCCGAGCGGGAAGTGCCGGACGCCGCTGGTGGATTGAATCCACTGGCTCAGGTACCAGCGGGCGAGAGTGCCGGCGGCGCCGCCGGCGAGGACGTAGACGAGGGACAACGTACCGCCCATAAAAAGACTCCTCCCAAGAGTGTCGGTCCTGGTAGGAGTCATCAGCCCCACTGGGCGGTTAAAGGCGAACTCCATCGCCTGCCCTAATACTAACCGACTAACCGACTAACCGTCTATCTTTTCTTTGTGCCCCGGATCGCCATCGCCCAGTTCCGCCCCAAGAAGGGCGACTACGCCGTCAACGTGGCGCGTATTGGGGCGATTCTCGCCGACGCCGCAAAGCTCGAACCCAAAGTCGATCTCGTCATCACGCCGGAGACGGCGACCTCCGGGTATTTCCTCGAGGGCGGGGTCCGCGATGTCGCGGTGACCGCCGGGACGCTCTTCCAGGATCTGGTGGAGGTCTACCAGGGTCCCCCCATCGACGTCGCCGTAGGCTTCTACGAGGTCTTCCGCAATCGCTTCCACAACTCCTGTCTGTACGCCACGCTCGACGGCCAGGACAAGAAGAAGTCACAGGTCCGGCACGTCCACCGCAAGATTTTCCTGCCCACCTACGGAGTGTTCGACGAGGAGCGCTACGTGGAACGGGGGAACGAGGGCGTCCACGCATTCGATACCGGATGGGGCGGCCGGGCGGCGGTCCTGATCTGCGAGGATGCCTGGCACTCGATCGCCGGGACCATCGCGGCGCTCGACGGCGCGCAGCTGATCATCGTGCCGAGTGCGTCGCCGGCGCGGGGAACCGGCGTGGACGAAGAGGGCACCCGCCTCCCCGCCAGCATGATCCGCTGGGAGCAGGTGGTGCGGGGCATGGCCGGCGAGCACGGGGTGTACGTGGCGCTCGCGTCGCTCGTCGGCTTCGAAGGGGGCAAGGGGTTCCCCGGCGGGTCGGTCCTGGTGGGACCGTCTGGGGAGATCGTCTCCCGCGCTCCGCTCTTCGACGAAGGCCTGGTGGTCGCGGACGTCGACCTGGATCAGATCACTCACGTTCGGGCAGATTCACCGTTGCTGGCGGATCTGGAAGTGGCTATCCCGCACCTCAAGATCGGCGAGAAGAGAAAGCAGGCTGCCGACTTCGATCCCCCGAAAGGCAAACAATCCGCAATCCGCATTCCGCAATCCGCCTTCCGCGTTCACGGAGCTCCCCCGGCACCGGGAGATCCGCTGGCAATTGATGCGGAGTTAGTAAACCGGTGGCTCGTCGCGTTCCTCCGCGATGAAGTGTCGGTGCGTCGCAAATTCAAGAAGGGCATCGTCGCGCTCTCCGGCGGCGTGGACTCCGCGCTCACCGCCTTCCTCGCCGTGCAGGCACTGGGCAAGGAGAACGTGATCGGCGTCCGTCTGCCCTATCGCACCTCGAGCGCCGAGAGTCTCGAGCACGCCCAGCTGGTCATCGACAAGCTCGGCATCCCGTGCGAGACGGTCGACATCTCGCTCGCGGTGGACGGCTATCTGGCCCAGGCGAAGGATGCCGGACCGGGGCGCCGCGGAAACGTCATGGCCCGCGAGCGGATGATCGCGCTCTTCGATCTCTCCGAGCGCCACAAAGCCCTCCCCCTCGGCACCGGCAACAAGTCCGAACGTCTCCTCGGCTACTTCACCTGGCACGCGGACGACACTCCCCCCGTGAACCCCATCGGCGACCTGTTCAAGACCCAGGTGTGGGCGCTGGCCCGGCACGTGGGCGTGCCCGAGGTGATCGTGTCGAAGCCCGCGACCGCGGACCTGGTGGCGGGACAGACGGACGAAGGGGACTTTGGTATTTCGTACCCGAAGGCGGACCGGATCCTCTACGGCCTCATCTCCGGACGGAAGCCCGCGGAGGTCCAGGCGGAGGGCTTCACGGCGGAGGAAGTGGAACGGGTGCGGAGCCGGCTCGACGCCACGCACTGGAAGCGCCGGCTCCCCACGGTGGCGATGCTCTCCCAGACGGCGATCGGCGAATTCTACCTCCGACCGGTGGACTACTGACATGAAGCCACGGCACCCGCGCGAATCCGAGACGGTGATGTCCCAGCTGATGGAGCCCCATCACGCGAACATCATGGGCAACGTCTTCGGCGGCGTGATTCTCTCGCTGGCCGATCACGTGGCGGCCGTCGCGGCGATCAGACACTCGCGCCACCAGTGCGTGACCGTGTCGGTGGATAAGGTCGACTTCCGCGAGCCCATCAAAGTCGGCGAGCTGGTGACCGCCATGTCACGCGTCAACTTCGCGGGCAAGACCTCCATGGAGATCGGCGTGAAGATCATGGCGGAGATCCTCACCACCGGGGAGCGACGGCACACCAACTCCTGCTACCTGACGTACGTGGCTCTGGACGACAAGGGCAATCCGACCGAGGTCCCGCCCGTCGAGCCCGAGACTCCCGATGAAAAGCGGCGGTACGAGCGGGCCAAGCAGCGTCGCGCCAATCGCGTCATGGAGAACAGGTTCAATCAGGGGCGCGGTGAATAATTGCGGATTTCGGATTGTGGAATGCGGATTGGGTGACCGCCCTTGAATCAATCCGCAATCCGCAATCCGCAATCGGCAATGCGCGTGGTCGCTGTATTCTCCGGTGGCGGGGTGAAGTCACTGGCGCACATCGGCGCCTGGCGGGCGCTGCAGGAGAAGGGTCTCACCCCGGCCCACATCGTCGGCACGTCGATGGGCGCCGTCGTCGGCGCGGGGCTCGCCGCCGGGATGTCCGGGCCTGAATTCCTGGCGCGACTGCGAGGGTTCTCCCGGCCCGAGGTCGCTCCCACCGATCTCCTGGCCTTCGTCAAAGGCATCTTCGCGAAGAGCTTGCTCAAGCCGGGGGTCTGGGCCGATACCCTCGCGAAGCTGATCCCCGTCTCCCTGTTTTCCGAGTTCAAGATTCCCCTCACCGTGACGGCCACCGACATGGACTCGGGGGATCTGGTGCTCTTCGGCGCCGGGGGCCGGGACGTGCCCGTCAACCTGGCCCTCGCGGCGTCATGTGCCCTGCCCCTGTACTACCAGCCTGTAGAGATCGAAGGCCGGCGCTATGCGGACGGAGGCCTCAGGGCGGTGCTGCCCGTGGAGGTGGCGCGGGGCATCCCGGCCGACTTGATCGTGGCGATCAGTGTGGGACCGGGATTCGATGAAGGCCCATCGAAGGCCAAGGTGCCGGGCTTGCTCAAGGCTCATGGCGACGCCGAGCGGATCATGATGGCCGCGCAGACGGAGCGAGATCTCGAGGACTGGCCGGCCGATGCGGCCAAATTGATTGTGGTCCGGGCGGTACACGAGCGAGACGCCACTTTCGCGATGGATCAGGCCGATCGGTTCATCAGGCAGGGCTACGAAGAAACGAAAAGGGCTTTAGGTTAAATCCTATGAAGGCATCCGAAGTGATGATCCAGGACCCTGTGGTCGCCGCCGCCGGCGCCACGTGCGCCGAGATCGCGGCGTTGATGCGGATCAAGAACATCTCGGTCGTTCCGGTGGTCGATAACCCCAAGGACCGGCGCTATCAGGGCACGATCTCCGACCGCGACATCGTCACGGCCTGCGTCGGGCAGGGCCACGATCCGCGCGATTGTCCCGTGGAAGACCACGCGCGGCACGACACGATCGTGGTGGCTCCCGATACCGAGCTGAAGGGGTTCAAGGTCAAGAAGCAGCTCGACGCGGCGGACCACCACGTCCGGGCCACGATTGTCGTGGTGGACTCGAGCAAGAAGGTCGTTGGCTTTATTCCGCACCCTGAGGAAATAGAAGGACTGGTGGTCAGCTAGCTTTTTCTCACCCCGGGCTTTCGCCCGGGGTCATGAAAGACAATGGCGGCCATTGGTGTACATGACCCCCAGCGCAAGCTGGGGGTTCAGGAGAAGGGACCCTTCTAGGCACATGCCCCGCTACTTCACCCTCGCCGAAGCGAACCGCACCCTCCCTCTCGTGAAGCGGATCGTCGCGGACATTGCGGGGCTCTATCCCCAATGGCGCGACCTGGTCTACCGGTACGAGATCGTGGCCGCGCAGGCCAAGCCCGAAACCGGCGAGCTCCCCGAGCAGCTCGACATCAAGCGGCAGATCGACGGCGTGGCACAGCAGATCAACGACTTTCTGAGTGAGCTGGAGCAGGTGGGGTGCGTGTTCAAGGGATTCCCGGATGGGCTGGTCGACTTCTACGGCAAGCTCGATGGCCGGGACATCCTCTGGTGCTGGAAGTTGGGAGAAGACGAAATCCGTCACTGGCATGAGCTGGAAGCGGGATTCGCGGGGCGGCAGGAGATCCCCACGGTCGTCACGACCCACTAGGAGCCGGCATGCGCGGACTCTTGCTGTTCCTCCATATACTCGGCTTCACCTGGTGGCTCGGCGGCGGGATGGCCGCCATGGTCGCGGGCGTCGCGGCGAAGCACTTCGCCCCCGACGAGCGCCTCGCCGTCTACCGCGGCCTCTCGGCGCTCGCGCGCATGATCGTGGCACCGGGCGCATTTCTCGTCCTCGGCACCGGGATCATGCTCATGCTCCAGTCGGTCGGCAGTGACGTCGCTCCCCCCGCCTGGCTGGGGATCATGATGGCCGCGGGACTCGTCGGCGCACTGATCGTGCTGGTCGTCGTGGTACCCACCGCGTCGAAGCTGGGCAGACTCGCTCCCGATCCGCGCGGGGATTTGCCGGAGGCTTTTTTGGGCCTGCGAAAGAGGCAGGCGATTTTCGGGACGATCGCCGGGACGCTGGGTCTGATAGCCCTTATTGCGGGGACAGTCTTGCGGTAACCAACTAGACGCACAGACGCCATAGACCAGACGCACAGACGCACAGACGCACAGATGGTGAACCGGAGCCGGTTGAGCAGGAAGGACCTGACAACGGATTTCTGTAACCCATCTGTGCGTCTACGCGTCTAGCTTTTTCGCCCTGCATCTTCGTTTCACTGGACACTCCGGGCATCTGGGCTTCCTCGCCA
>DATEGY010000025.1:0-17307 GCA_035279865.1 Gemmatimonadales bacterium
GGCGATGAAGGACGGCGTGAACTTCACCCGCCCCTCGCCGCTCGAGGTCGAGTGCGCAGAGTCCCTGCTGGGCCTGATCACGGGCGCGGAGATGGTGAAGTTCGCGAAGAACGGGTCTGACACGAGCACGGCAGCGGTCAAGCTCGCCCGGGCTTTCACCGGCCGCGACCTGGTCGCCATCTGCGGCGATCAGCCGTTCTTCTCCACCGATGACTGGTTCATCGGGACCACGCCGATGGCGGCCGGTATCCCGTCGGCCATCCGGGACCTGACCGTCGCGTTCAAGTTCAACGACCTCGAGAGCGTCCGGAAGCTCTTCGCGGCGCACCCCTCGCGCATCGCCTGCTGCGTGCTCGAGGCCGCGACCTCGGTCGAGCCCGCCGAGGGATTTCTGTCCGGTCTCCGCGCCCTCTGTCACGAGCACGGCGCCCTGCTGGTGTTCGATGAAATGATCACCGGCTTCCGCTGGCACAACGCCGGCGCGCAGGGCCTGTACGGGGTGACGCCGGACCTGTCGTGCTTCGGCAAAGGGCTCGCCAACGGATTTGCCCTTTCGGCGCTGGTCGGCCGGCGGGACGTGATGCGGCTCGGCGGGCTCGATCACAACCAGGATCGCGTCTTTCTGCTCTCGACCACCCACGGCGCCGAGACATCCGCCCTCGCGGCGGGACTCGAGACCATGCGGATCTATCAGCAGGAGGACGTCATCGACACGATGTACCGGCGCGGTGATCGCCTCCGTCGCGGCGTGCGCGAGGCGACGACCGCGCATGGCGTCGCGGCGTCCGTCGAGGTGCTGGGACGCCCCTGCAACCTCGTGTTCGCCACCCGGGACCGGGACGGCCGCCCCTCGCAAGTCTTCCGGGCGCTCTTCATGCAGGAGCTGATCAAGCGGGGCATCCTCGGTCCCTCGTTCGTCGTCAGCTATTCGCACACCGACGACGACATCGACCGTACCATCGACGCGGTGGACGGTGCGCTGGGTGTCTACGCGCGGGCGCTGGAGGACGGCACCGACCCCTACCTTGAAGGCCGGCCCTTGAAGCCCGTCATGCGGGCGCGGAACTGATCGTGGCCACCCAAGCCGCCCCGTCGGCGGAACGTACGGCAGCGGGCTCCCGGCTCCCGGCGTGCCGGTTCTGTTCCGCTCCTCTGACCCACACGTTCGTCGATCTGGGGATGTCGCCCCTGTGCGAGAGCTTTCTCGCCGCGGACCAGCTCGACCGCATGGAGCCGTTCTACCCGCTGCACGTGCGTGTCTGCGACCGCTGCTGGCTGGTCCAGCTCGAGGCCTACGTCGGCGGCGAGGAGATCTTCACGGACTACGCCTACTTTTCGTCGTACTCGACCTCCTGGCTGGCGCACGCCGAGCGGTATACGGACGCGATGATCGCGCGCTTCGGGCTGGGGGCGAAGAGCTTCGTCGTCGAGCTGGCGAGCAACGACGGCTACCTGCTGCAGTACTTCGTCGCCCGGAAGGTACCCTGCCTCGGCATCGAGCCCGCCGCGAACGTCGCGCGGGTGGCCGAGGAGAAGGGCGTCCCGACGCTGGTGAAGTTTTTCGGGGTGGAGACCGCGCAGGAGCTGGTCCGGCAGGGCCGGCGCGCCGATCTGCTGCTCGGCAACAACGTGCTGGCGCAGGTGCCCGATCTGAACGACTTCGTGGGCGGCATGAAGGTCCTGCTCGCGCCCACCGGCGTGATCACCATCGAGTTTCCGCACCTCCTGAAGCTCGTGGCCGAGAACCAGTTCGACACGATCTACCACGAGCACTACTCGTACTTCTCGTTCATCACGGCGGAGAAGATCTTCGCCGCGCATGGGCTCACGCTCTTCGACGTCGAGGAGCTGCCCACCCACGGCGGCTCGCTCCGGATCTACGGACGGCACCGGGAAGACGCATCGAAACCGGTGAGTGCCCGGGTGGAGGAGCTGCGGGCGCGGGAGCAGCGGGCGGGTGTGGATACGGTCGCCTACTACCGGAGCTTCGGCGCCCAGGTGGAAGAAACCAAGCGGGCCCTGCTCGACTTCCTCATCGACGTCAAGCGACAGGGCAAGCGCGTCGCGGGATACGGCGCGCCCGGCAAAGGGAACACGCTCCTGAACTATTGCGGGGTGGGCAAAGATTTCCTCGACTTCACCGTGGACCGGAATCCCCACAAGCACGGGAAGTATCTCCCGGGCACGCATATCCCCATTCTTCCCCCCGAGGCGCTCGCCGAGCGGCGACCCGACTACATCCTCATCCTCCCCTGGAATCTCAAGGACGAGATTGCGGCCCAGCTCTCGTTTGTCCGGGAGTGGGGCGGCCGCTGCCTGGTCCCCATCCCGACCACGCGCCTGCTGTGAAGTTCACCGCCACACCGCTGGCGGGGGCCTTCGTGGTGGCCCTCGATCCGCATTCGGACCCGCGTGGATTCTTCGCGCGGGTCTGGAGCGTTGAGGAGTTTGCGGCGCGCGGACTGGACACCCGCGTGTCGCAGACCTCCCTGTCCCACAATCTCCGGCGGGGCACCCTGCGCGGCATGCACTGGCAGACCGCGCCGCATGCCGAGGCCAAGCTGGTGCGCTGTGAACGGGGCGCGCTGTACGACGTCATCGTCGATCTGCGCCCCAGCTCGCCGACCTACACGCACGCGTTCGGCGTGAATCTCACGGCCGTCGAGCACAACGCGCTCTACATCCCCGAAGGGTTCGCCCACGGGTTCCAGACGCTCGAAGACGACACGGTGGTCTACTACCAGATGACGGCTCCCTATGTCCCCGAAGCGGGACGCGGCGCCCGGTGGAATGACCCGGCCTTCGGCATCACCTGGCCGCTCCCCGACCCCATCTTGATTCAGCGCGATCGCGAGTACCCCGACTTCGTGCCGGAGCGGCGTCCGTGAACGGCGCCGACATGCACGCGCTCGCCACGGACCTGTATCCCATCTGCCGGAGCATCACGGGCGACGGGCTGCGGACGACGCTGAAACGGCTCCAGCAGCACGTGCCGCTCGAGATCCGTGAGGTGAAGAGCGGGACCCCGGTCCTCGACTGGACGGTGCCGAAGGAATGGAACATCCGGGACGCGTATGTGGCGGACGCCGCCGGAAAGCGGGTGATCGATTTCCGGCAATCGAGCCTCCACATCCTGAACTACAGCACCCCCATCAGGAAAACGATGTCCCTGACGGAGCTGAAGCCGCACCTGTTCACGCTCCCCGATCATCCGGACTGGGTGCCCTACCGCACGTCCTACTACTCGGAGGCGTGGGGATTCTGTGCGGCGCACCGGGTGGTGCAGGCCCTGCCGGCGGGTGACTACGAGGTCGTCATCGACAGCACCCTCGCGCCCGGCTCCCTCTCCTACGGCGAGCTGGTGATCCCGGGTGAGACGAGGGACGAGGTCCTCCTGTCCTGCCACTCCTGTCACCCTTCGCTCGCGAACGACAATCTGTCGGGAATCGCGGTCGCGGTGGCCCTGGCGCGGCAGTTGGCCGCTCAGGGCCGGCGGCGCCTCACGTACCGGTTCCTGTTCATTCCCGGCACCATCGGGTCCATTGCCTGGCTCGCGGGGCACGCGGACGTCATCCCGCACATCCGGCACGGCCTGGTCCTCTCCTGCGTGGGTGACGCGGGGGGGTTCACCTACAAGCGCTCCCGCCAGGGCGACGCGCCCGTCGACCGCGCGGTGGCCCATGTGCTGCGGCACACCGGAACGCCGCACACCATCACGGACTTCGTGCCGTACGGATACGACGAACGGCAGTACTGCTCGCCGGGGTTCAACCTGGCCGTGGGCTGTTTCATGCGGACCCCGAACGGCCGGTACCCGGAGTACCACACGTCGGCGGACAACCTCGCCCTGCTGAAGCCGGAGGCGCTCGAGGGATCGCTCGCGGCGGTCAGCGCCGTGCTCGCCGTGCTCGAAGGAGACGGCCGTTACCGGAATTTGAGCCCCAAGGGGGAGCCCCAGCTCGGCAAGCGCGGGTTGTATGGGTCCACCGGCGGCGCCGCGCATCTGCCGGGATTCGAGTTCGCCCTGCTGTGGGTGCTGAACTTTTCCGACGGCTCGCACTCCCTCCTCGACATCGCCGAGCGGGCCGGCGTGCCGTTCGCGCAGATCCGGGCCGCCGCCGATGCCCTGCTGGCCAAGGGCCTGCTCGAGGCCGTATGACCTCGCTCCGCGTGGCCCTCGTCCAGATGGACATCGAAGACGGCGTCGTGGAGCGGAACCTCACGCGCGCGGGGGACCTCGTCGACGCCCACCCCGGCGCCCAGCTCTACCTGCTGCCCGAGCTCTGGTCGTCAGGCTACGTCCCTGACCGGTGGCCGGTCCTGGCGAAGGACACCACGCCGGGAGTCCTCGAGTCCCTGCGGCGCATCGCCAAGCGTCACGGAGCCACGATCGGGGGCACACTCATCTCCCTCAACGACCACGCCCAGCTCGTGAACCGGTTCTGGCTGGTGGGCGAGGAGGGCGTGTTGGGCTGTTACGACAAAGCCCACCTCTTCGCGCCCATGGAGGAGCCGAAGCACCTCACGGCGGGCTCCCGGCGCCAGCGCCTGCCGGTGGGCGAATGGACGGCCGCCCTGTCCATCTGCTATGACCTGCGCTTTCCGGAGATGTACCGGCTCGACGCCGTGGATGGCACGAACCTCTTTCTCGTGCCTTCTGAATGGCCCGCCGAGCGCGCCGAAGCCATGCGGGCCCTGGCGGTGGCGCGGGCCATCGAGAATCAGGCCTACCTCGCGCTGACCAATCGGGCCGGCGTGGCGCGGGACGGCACGCGGTTCGGTGGCGGCTCGATGATCGTCGGTCCTGGAGGAGAGATTGTCGCCGCGGCGGGAGACCAACCTGGCGTCGCCACGGGCGTTCTGGAACTCAGCCGGATCACGGAGGCGCGCGGGGCAATGGCCCATTACGCGCGTCGCCGCCCCGGTGTGGACTATTGAAGGCTAACTTAGGGTCTCGGAGGTACCGTCAATGCGGGTGTTGATTACGGGACACAACGGGTACATCGGGTCGGTCATGGCCCGGATGATCTCCCAGCGCCATGAAGTGGTGGGGCTCGATACCTACTACTTCGAACGCTGTACGCTGGGTCCCGAACGGGCCGACGTCCGTGCCCTGCGGGTGGATCTCCGGGACGTCCGCGAAGAGCACCTCGCCGGATTCGACGCGGTGATCCATCTCGGTGCCCTCTCCAACGATCCACTCGGCAATCTCCAGACCGAGAACACCTACGACATCAACCACCGGGCGTCGGTGCGGCTGGCGCAACTCGCCAAGGCCGCGGGCGTGCCCCGGTTTCTCTTCGCGTCATCCTGCTCGCTCTACGGCGTGGCCGGAGACGAGATGCTGGACGAGAACGCCGCCTTCAACCCCATCACCCCGTACGGCGAGTCCAAGATCAAGGTCGAGCAGGACGTCCGCCCGCTCGCGGACGACAAATTCTCTCCTGTGTTTCTCCGCAATGCGACCGCGTACGGCCCTTCCCCCCGGCTCCGGCTGGACGTGGTGGTGAACAACCTGGTGGGCGCCGCCCTCGCGACGGGCGAGATCCTCGTGCAGTCGGACGGCACCCCCTGGCGGCCGCTGGTTCACGTGGAGGATTTCTCCCGGGCCTTCCTGGCGGTCCTCGAGGCGCCGCGCGAGCGCGTGCACGCCGAGGCCTTCAACGTCGGGCGGACCGACGAGAATTACCGGGTGAGTGAGCTTGCGGAATTCGTGCGTCGCGCCGTACCGGGCACTGAAGTACGGTACGCGGACGGGGGTGGCCCCGACCCCCGCAGCTACCGGGTGAACTGCGACAAGCTGGCCCGGGCCGTCCCCGCCTACCGGCCGCAATGGCGCGTGCCGGACGGCGTCGCCCAGCTGGTCGAGAGCTACCGGGCCGGGGGCTTCGGCAAGGAACAGTGGGATGGCACGCGGTTCTTCCGGATCCGTCGCATTCAGGAACTGATGAAGGACGCGCGGCTCGACGGCCACCTGCGGTGGACCGCGAAGGTCTCGAACACCGGCCCCCGGCCCGCGATCGGGGTCACGCGATGAAGGTGGTGCTGTTCTGCGGAGGCCTCGGCATGCGCCTCCGCGACTACGCCGAGAACGTGCCGAAGCCCATGGTGCCCATCGGCTACCGGCCCATTCTGTGGCACCTGATGAAGTACTACGCCCACTACGGGCACAAGGACTTCATCCTGTGCCTCGGGTACCGGGGCGACCTGATCAAGCACTACTTCCTCAATTACGAGGAATTCGTCACCAACGACTTCGTCCTGTCCGAAGGGGGACGGAAGCGTGAGCTCCTGTCCTCCGACATCGCGGACTGGAAGATCACCTTCGTGGACACGGGCCAGTCGTCGAACATCGGTGAGCGGCTGGCGCTGGTGAAGAAGCACGTCGCCGGGGAAGAAATCTTCCTCGCGAACTACGCCGACGGACTGACGGACATGCCGCTGCCCAGGCAGCTCGAGCATTTCCAGCAGCAGGGCGGCGTCGCGAGCTTTCTCTGCTGCAAGCCCAACCTGTCGTACCATTCCGTCGCTTCGGATCCCAAGGGTGTGGTCACGGGGTTCCACGACATCGTCCAGTCCGGCGTCCGGGTCAACGGCGGGTTCTTCATTCTCCGGCAGGAGATCTTCAAGTACCTGCACGAGGGCGATGAGCTGGTCCTCGAGCCGTTCCAGCGACTGATCGCGGAGCGGAAGCTCCTGGCGTACAACTACGACGGGTTCTGGATCGCGGTGGACACCGCCAAGGAGAAGGCCCGCGTGGACGAGCTGTTCGCCACCGGCAATCCGCCCTGGCAGGTCTGGCGCACCGCCCCGCCCAACGGCAAGCGGCCGTAGCGATGCTCGGGCTCGCGCTCCCCAAGGCCCCGGTCATTCTGTGCCTGGGCGCCCACGCCGACGACATCGAGATCGGCTGCGGCGGCACGCTACTCACCTGGCTTGGCACACACCGGGAGACCACCGTGCACTGGGTGGTCCTGTCCGGCGGGGGGACGGAGCGGGAAGCCGAAGCCCAGACCTCGGCCGCGCAATTTCTCGCCGGCGCGAAGACCCGGTATCTGACGGTCGAGCGCTTCCGGGACGGCCATTTCCCCGCCGCCCTGACGGAATTGAAAGCGCATGTCGCGGCGTTGCGGGATTCCGTGAAGCCCGACCTGATTTTCACGCACTACCGGGAAGACCGGCACCAGGATCACCGGACCGTATCGGACGTGACCTGGCAGACGTTCCGCGGCGACCTGGTGCTCGAGTACGAGGTCCCGAAGTACGACGGCGACCTGGGGCAGCCCAACCTGTTCATGCCCCTGACGGCGGACCGCCTCAAGGCGAAGACCGGGCACCTCCTCGCCGCGTTCCCCTCGCAGCGTTCCAAGCGGTGGTTCACGGCCGAGACGTTCGCCGCGCTCCCCCGGATCCGGGGCATCGAGTGCGCCGCGCCGGAGGGGTACGCGGAGGCGTTTTACGCCCGGAAGGTGGTCCTCACCCCATGATCGCCTGGTTCCAGGATCTGTACCGGCGCCGCGACCTGTTCTACATGATCACCTGGCGCGAGATCGTCATCCGGTACAAGCAGTCCGTCATGGGATTTCTCTGGGCCATCCTCATGCCGCTCCTCATCGTCGGAGCCGGCATCGTGGTGCGGGCCGCCTTCGCGTACGTGGCGGGCACCAAACTGGTGATGTCCGACCTCGCCGACGTGTCGGTCCGCGCCGTGCCCTGGGCCTTTTTCGTGGCCGCCACCCGATTCGCGACGAATTCCCTGATCGGCAACGTGTCCCTGGTTCAGAAGATCTACATGCCCAGGGAAATTTTCCCCCTGGCGGCGGTGGCCGCGAACTTCGTGGACTTCCTGGTCGCGAGCGTCGCCCTGACCATTTTTCTCGTCGTCGTCGGCACCGGGTTCAGTGTCCAGCTCCTCTGGGTCCCCCTCCTCGTGCTCATTCTCGTCGTCTTCACCATCGCCCTCGGGACCCTGCTTTCGGCCGCGAGCCTCTTTTTCCGCGACGTCAAATACCTGGTCGAAGTCTTCCTGACCTTCGCGATTTTCATCACCCCGGTGTTCTTCAGTGTGAACACGTTCGCACGCTTCCGGACGGTGCTCCTCCTCAATCCGGTGTCTCCGCTGCTCGAAGGGCTGGCCCAGGCGATCGCCCACAACAAAGCCCCGCTTCTGCCGTGGGTGGGGTACAGCGCCGGGGTCTCCCTCGTGCTGCTGGTGATCGCCCTGCTGGTCTTCAAACATCTCGAACCGTTCTTCGCGGAGAGCATCTGACCATGACGGCGGGCGCGGACCAGGTCACCCTGGCGATGCAGGGCGTGTCCAAGCGCTTCAAGAAGGGCGAGCTCCACGACTCCCTCCGCGATCTGGTCCCCGCCCTGGCGCGGCGCGTGATGGGCCGGGCCCCCCGTACCGACGCGCGGGAGTTCTGGGCCCTGCGCGACGTGTCGTTCGAGATTCCCCGCGGCCAGGCGGTGGGCATCGTGGGGGACAACGGGGCCGGCAAGAGCACCATCCTGAAGATCCTCTCCGGCATCATGAAGCCGACCCTCGGCGAGATGCGGGTCAACGGCCGCCTCTCGGCCCTGATCGAGGTCGGCGCCGGCTTCCATCCGGACCTCACCGGCCGCGAGAACGTCTATCTGAACGGCGCCATCCTGGGCATGACGCGGGTGGAGGTCCGGCGCAAGTTCGACGAGATCGTGGAATTTTCCGGCCTCGCGGACTTCATCGACACACCGGTCAAGCGCTATTCCTCGGGCATGTTCGCCCGTCTCGGGTTCTCCGTGGCCGCCCACGTCGATCCCGACGTGCTCATCGTCGATGAAGTGCTGTCGGTCGGTGACTACCTCTTCCAGCGCAAGTGCATGGAGCGCATGTCCGCCGTGCTCCAGGGGGGTGCCACCGTCATTTTCGTCTCGCACAACCTTCGGGCGGTCACCGATCTCTGCTCCCGGGCGCTCCTGCTCTCCCACGGCCGCGTGCTGGCCGACGGACCGGCGCCGGCCGTGCTGCAGCAGTACCTGCGGGCGGGGGTCGACGCCGAAGGCAACGGTGACCGCCCGGCCTATCTCTCCCGGTTTGCCCTGCACAACCAGGACGGCGAAGGCGTGCGGTTCCGCTCCGGAGAAAAGGTGCGGGTGGACATCGAGGTCACGGCGCGCCGCCGCCTGGAACGCGCGTCCATCGTGCTGATGGTACAGGATGACGGCCAGTACCCGCTGTTTTCTACCTCCACGGAGCGGCTGGGGGCCCCCGCCTTCACGCTGGAGAGCGGCGAGCGGGCGTCCTACGCGTTCGATCTGGACCTTCACCTCGCGCCCGGCACCTATCGCCTGAGCGCAGCCTTGTACCGGTACGACATTCAGCATGAGTACGGCACCTACCAGGGTGAGACGTTCTTCGTCCATTCCGACGTCGATGTCCGGGGTGTCGTCAATCTCTACCCGCGCCTGTCCCGGCCCTGAACCGCCATGCTCGACCATCTGGCGCGTGCGCTCCAGCATGTTTCGTCCGGCTACGAGAACTACGTGCGTTTCGCCGCCATGCGAACGCTGTTGGCGCCCGCCGCACGCCATTCCCTGGGCATCGGCACCCGGTGCGCCGACCAGATCGCGCGGCTCCTGGCCGCCACCACCTACGAGGGGGCGGTGGTGCGGAACCAGATGGAGGCCGCCTATGGCGCCTCGCGGGCCCCCGCGCTCACCCGCGGCTGGTTCGCGCGACCCCTCCGGGACTTCGTCTTCCTGCGCCGCGTGCTGACGGGCCGGCAGGCGCTGCGGCCCGACCTCGTGGAGCACACCGGCTCCTCCGCCGCCCGCCAGCACGCGCTGGGGACCGGGCCGGTGATTCTCGCCACCGGGCATTTCGCGCGGCAGGCCGTCATCACCCTCTTGTCCCCCGCCGTCACACCGGGACTGCTGGGCCAGGTGACCCTCCACCCGCCCGGACGCTCGCTCCGTCCGTATCCCCTGCGCATGGGACTGCAGTTCGGGACGTTCCTGCGGACGCAGGCCGCCGTCCGCGGCAGTGCGGGGACATTCATCTACGCCGTGACCGGGGGTCAGACCGGGCTCGACCTCTTCCGGCATCTCGTGAAACTCAGAGGCAAGGTGAGCGTCGCCCTGGACGCGCCATGGTCCCGCGACCGGGAGGGCTCCCACCACCGGGCCTTCGCGGGTCAGTCGCGGGCCGTCTTCTCCCTCGGCCCCGTCCGCCTCTCACGCGTCACGCAGACGCCCATCGTCCTCGCGATCCCGTATCTCGGGGATGGCGGCCGGACGGTGATCGAATGGCACGGGCCCTTCGCGCCCCCGCCCTCCGAGACCTGGGAGGCGGAGGCGCCGCTCTGTGACATCCTGCTCGACCGGATCGAGACCGCCATCGGCGAGCGCCCGACGCAGTACGTGATGAAGGTCGGTGGGCAGCGGCGCTGGGATGACGCGGCACGACAGTGGCGGCCGCTGTGAGCCGGCACACCCTGCGGTTCCTGTGGGACGCGTTCGCGCGGCATCCGGACGATGCTCCGGCGGTGATGACGCCGGACGGCAGGCTGACCGCGGGCGACATCCGCCGGCACGCCACGGCGGTGGCCCGTCAGCTCGAGCAGGGGGGCATCCCGGAAGGGTCCGTCGTCGCCCTGGCCGTCCCGAACGGCCTCGAGTTCCTCCCCGCGCTCCTCGCGCTCGCACTGCGGTCCTGCGTGGTCGCCCTCACGTCGCCCAGGCTGGGCCTGCAGGGCTTCACCGACATTCTCAAGCACGTCGCCCCCGTGGCACTGCTGTCCACGCTGGACTTCGCGACGGTCGGCCGCCCCGGCTCCGCCATCGACTCCCGGCAGATCGGGGAGCACACGGTCAGCCGGCCGATTCAGCTCCGCCGTCTTTCCGATGGGCGGCCCGCCACCACGCTCCCGCCGGACACGGCGGCGATCAAGTTCTCCTCGGGATCCACGGGCATCGCCAAGGGGATCTGCCTCACCGCCTCGAATCTCGAGATCGAGACCGAGACGGTGGTGCACGGGCTGGGCGTCACCGGCGCCACCCGGCTGATTGCGCCCGTCCCGCTCTTTCATTCTTATGGCTTCGACCTGGGCGTCCTGGCGTCCCTCGCTACGGGGGCTCCCCTGTACGTCACCGACGGCTTCGTCCCGCGACGGGCCCTCGAACGGCTCATCGAGACCACGCCCGCCGTCTTCCTCGGCGTGCCCGTGATGTACCGTCTCCTGCTCGAAGGGCACCCGCAGCGCCTGCCGTCCCATCGTCTGGTGTCCTGCACCGCGCCACTCGATGCAGCCACGATCAGCCGTTTCGCCCAGGCGTTCGGAGTGCCCGTGTGCCAGCACTACGGGGCGTCCGAGGCCGGCGCGGTTACGCTCCACGAGCCGGAGGACGCGCTCGCCCACCCGGACGCCGTCGGGCGCCCCATGCGCAACGTGACCGTCCGCATCACCGGCCCTGACGGGCGCGAGGTCCCGGCGGGAGAGCCAGGGGAAGTCGTCGTGGCGAGCGGCGCGGTGGCGGCGGGTTACGTGATGGGTGCGCCCCGCCGGTCTCCCTTTTCGGGGGGCGCCTACGCCATGGGTGACGTCGGGGTCATGGATGCTTCGGGCTTGCTCACGATTCAGGGGCGTCTGGACGACCTGATCAACGTCGGCGGCTTCAAGGTGGCTCCGGCAGAAGTGAGCCGGGCCCTTGATACGCATCCCGCCGTCCGCGAGTCGGCCGTCACGGGACATCGCGACGGGCGCGGTGAGATGACCGTCTACGCGATGGTGGCCGCCCGCGCCCCCGTGACGGAGGCGGAGCTGATCCGGCACTGCCAGGAACGTCTGGCTGAGTACAAAGTCCCTCGCCGGATCGACGTGCTGGCGGAGCTGCCGCGCGGTCCATCGGGGAAGGTCCGGCTCGATCGGGAACGGACGGCATGATGGACGGCGGCGACATCCCGACTCGCGTGACCGAGCTCCTTCGCTCCCGGATCCTCCACGGCTCGTCCCGGGTGCTCGATCTCGACCGGCCGCTCTCCGACCAGGGAATCGACTCGCTCGGCATCGTCGAATTCATGGCGACCGTGGAATCGAGCTTTGACGTCGAGCTCCCGGAGGCCTTCTGGAACCGGTCCGGTCTCCGGCTGAGCGACGTGATCGCGCACCTGCAGGCCGGGAATCCCCGGTGAAGCAGGCCCTGTGGGGCGTGGTGGCGGCTGCCGCGCTCGCGTCCTGCGCGGCACCGGGGCGTCCGCTGGAGGCCCGGCGGCCCCCCCGTGCCGCCGGGCCCCTTCGGGTGCTCAGGACGAATCCGCGCTACTTCACCGCCGATGGACGGACCGCGGTATACCTCACGGGCTCCCACACCTGGTTCGATTTCCAGGACGGCGACTCGGCGTCCCCTCCCCGTCCCACGGACTACCATGCGTTTCTCACTTTTCTCACCTCGCACAATCTCGATTTCTTCCGGTTGTGGACCTGGGAACAGGGATCGGGCGTGCCCTGGCGCCGGGGACCGTACGCGATCGCTCCCCTGCCCTACTCCCGGGCCGGCAACCTCTACGATCTGACGACGTTCGACACGGCGTATTTCTCCCGGCTCCGCCGCGAGGTCACCGCCGCTCGGGACCGCGGGATCTACGTGTCGGTGATGTTGTTCAACGGATTCTCGGTGGACCGGAAGCATGGCGCCGGCGACCCGTGGGCCGGGCACCCCTTCCACCGCGGCAACAACACCACCGGCGTGGACGGTGACCCCGGCGGACGGGGCGATGGCCGGGCCACCCAATCCCTGACCCTCCCTGCGGTGATGCGTCTGCGGGTCGCGTATGTCAGACGGGTGATCGATGCGGTAGGAGATCTCGAGAACGTCCTGTACGAGATCGTGAACGAAGGGGACACGGCTTCCGCCGCGTGGCAGGCGGCGATGCTCGCCGAGGTGCGCCGCACCGAGGCGAACCGCCACTTCGGCCCGCACCCCGTCGGAGTCACCGTGGACTACCCCGGGGGGTCCAACGCGACCCTGATGGACGGAGCCGCGGACTGGATTTCCCCGAACGGCGACGTCCAGCACCCGCCCACTGCCGACGGCCGCAAGGTGATCCTCTGGGATACGGACCATCTGTGCGGTACGTGCGCGCCGCCAGGATGGGCCTGGAAGGCCTTCCTCTCCGGTCTCAACCCTATCTTTATGGACCCCTATGACCAGCGGGACGTGCCGGGATACGACCCCGCCGATCCAGCCTGGGAGCGCTCCCGGCGGGAGATGGGACAGACGTTGACCTATGCCCAGCGCCTGGACCTGGCCTCCACCACTCCGCAGGGGAGACGGGCGAGTACCGGTTACTGCCTGGCGGATACCACCGCGACGGGCGCGGCATACCTCGTGTACGTACCGGGCGGGACCCGTCTCCAGCTGGCCGTGGCGCAGGCCCCCGCTCACCTGACCGCTGAGTGGCTGGATCCGGAGACGGAACGCGTGGTCGCGGGTGACCCGGTCGCGGCCGGCGGGGTCCGCACACTGGACTCCCCCATCAGCGGGGACGCCGTGCTCTTTCTTCACCTGAAAGGTCGGGAATGACAACGGGTACCGCACCGCACCGGCGCCGCTGGGCCGCGATCACCGCCGTGGTCCTGGCCTGCGCGGGTCTGGTCCTCGGGATCCATGGGTTGCGTTGGCGGGTGGAAGTCGTCGCCATGAAAATCGGGGGGAGGATTCCGGACCTCCGCTGGCGCGACCTCGTGCGGATGCTCCCGCCCCGGTCGGGCTACTACCTGGAGCCGCTGATCGAGACCGGTAACCCATACGCATCCATCGAGAATCCCTATGCCTCGCCCGCCGACTCCGCCGCGGGGGCGAAAATCTTCCGCCTGTCCTGCACCCAGTGCCACGAGGGACACGCCCTCGGCGCTCCCGACCTCGTGCACGCCGCCCTGGGGCATCCGAGTGACTGGGCCCTGTACCGGGTCCTGACCTTCGGGATTCCCGGAACGCCCATGACGGCGCCGGCCCTGAGTGACCGGCAACGCTGGCAGGTGATCGCCTATATCCGGTCGAGCCGCCGGTCCGCCACCTCGAGCCGCCGCTCGACTGCCACGTCCTTTACGGCACCGGTCGAGGCGATCGCGCAGGCTCGGACCCGGCCGGAAGAATGGCTGTCGTATTCCGGGAGCTACGATGACCATCGCTTCAGCACGCTGGCCCAGGTCAACCAGACGAACGTCCGGGCGCTCCGGCCCGTGTGGATGTTTCAGCCCGCCGACGCGGGCAACAAGAACGAGGCCTCGCCGCTCGTTGCTCATGGCGTCATGTACCTGACCGCCGCCCCGAACACCGTGTGGGCCGTCGACGCGCGCACGGGACGGCCGCTGTGGCACTTCACCCACGTCCTCCCCGAGCACCTGTCCCTCTGCTGCGGTGCCGTCAACCGGGGTGTGGCCGTGGAGGACAGCACCGTGTTCGTGGGTACGCTCGACGCGCATCTGATCGCGCTGGACGCCGGCACGGGCCAGGTGCGGTGGAGCGTAGCCGTCGGCGAACCCCGGGATGGGTACAGCATCACCGGAGCGCCCCTGGTCATCCCCGAGGGGGTCATCACCGGCGTCGGGGGCGGCGAGTTCGGCGCGTCGGGCGTGATCGATGCCTACGATCCCGCCACCGGCAAGCGCCTCTGGCGCTTCCACGCCATTCCTCAACCCGGCGAAGCCCTCCACAACACCTGGACCGGCGATTCCTGGAAGACGGGGGGAGCGCCGACGTGGCTCACGGGCGCCTACGATACGACGACCCACGTGCTGTTTTGGGGCATCGGCAATCCGGGACCCAATTATGCGGGCGCGGTACGCCCCGGCAGTAACCTCTACTCAAACAGCGTGGTGGCCCTCGACGCCCGCACGGGCCGGGTGAAGTGGTACTTCCAATTCACGCCGCACGACGAGCACGATTGGGACGCGGCGCAGGTGCCGGTGCTCATCGATGCTACGGTCCGGGGCAAGCTGCGTCACCTGATTCTCTGGGCCAACCGCAACGGGTTCTACTATGTGCTCGACCGGGATACGGGCACGTTTGTGAACGGCACGGCGTACGAGAAACAGACGTGGGCATCCGGGCTCGACTCGTCGGGGGCGCCTCGCGTGCTTCCCGGCATCTCGCCCTCTGATACGGGCACCTTCCTCTACCCGTCGGTGGTCGGCGCCACCAACTGGTGGTCTCCGTCCTTCGACGAAACGCACCGGCTCATGCTGGTGCCGGCCCTGCACCTGGGCGGCACGTACTACCTCGACCAGGAGCTCCACCGGGGCGACCTGTCCACCGGCGGCGCCTCAACGATGGCGTTCGGCCAGCCCTTCTGGAATTCCGTGAAGGCCCTGGACCCGGCGACCGGTGCCCTCCGGTGGGAGTACCGGTTTCCGGCCCTCCCCGAAAACGTCACGATGGGCGGCGTGACCACCACGGCGGGAGGCCTCGCGTTCGTGGGGGATGGCTCGCGCTTCGTCGCCCTCGATGCCGCGACCGGGAAGGAACTCTGGTCCTTTTCGGTCGGGGGGCCGATTACGGCTGCGGCCGTGGTATTCGCGGTGGACGGTCAGGAGCGGATCGCGCTGATGGCCGGCCGGACCCTGGTGGCGTTCGGGCTTCCCCGGCCGTGATCCGCAGATCCCTTGCCCCCCTGTCCGTCTGGTTCCTGGCAGCCTGTGGTCCGCAAGGACGACCGCTGGCGCCGGCCCGGTACCATGCCGCTCGAGGGCCGCTCCACGTCTTAGCCGCGAATCCACGGTATTTCGCCGACGACTCGGGGCACGCCGTCTATCTCACCGGGTCGCATACCTGGTCTACGCTCCAGGACAATGGACCGACCGACCCTCCGGCTCCGTTCGACTACGCGGCCTGGCTCGATACGCTGGTCCACTACAACCATGACTTTTTCCGGCTGTACGCCTGGGAGCAGGCGCGGTGGACCGACGAGACCGCGGGCGACTACTGGCTCACGCCGCTCCCCTGGGTACGCACCGGTCCCGGTCTTGCGCTCGACGGCAAACGCAAGTGGGACGTGACGCGCTTCAACCCGGCGTACTTCCAGCGGATCCATGACCGGGTGGCGGAGGCGGGCCGCCGGGGGATCTACGTCTCCGTCATGCTCTTCGACGGCTGGAGCATCGACGCCAAGGGGAACAAGGCGCTGAACGATCCGTGGCGGGGACATCCGTTCAACGCGGCGAACAACGTCAACGGCATCGACGGCCACCTCGATCCGCTCCCGGGAGGTGCCGCGTCGCACACCCTCTTGCGACCGCGGGTGCTGGCCGTGCAGGAAGCCTACGTGCGGCACGTGGTAGACGCGGTGAACGATCTGGACAACGTGCTCTTCGAGATCTCCAACGAGAGTGACACCACCTCGGCGGCGTGGCAGAACCACATGGTGGATCTCATCCACGTCTATGAACGCACGAAACCGAAACAGCATCCGGTGGGGATCACCGCCATGTGGCCGGGTGGGTCGAACGGGGTCCTCTTCGCGAGCCACGCGGACTGGATCTCGCCGGGTGACTCGGGGGGCTACTTCACCGATCCGCCCGCCGCGGACGGGCGGAAGGTGATCATCCTCGACACCGATCATCTCGGGACGGAGTCCACCCGCGCCTCCTGGGTGTGGAAGACCTTTCTCCGTGGCATGAATCCCATCTTCATGGACAGCTACGACGGGAAGGCCACCGGCCTCGGCGCCCGCCCCGATTTCGATCCGGCGCGAGACCAGTACGTCCAGGTGCGTCGTGCCATGGGGTACACGTTGACGTTCGCCGCGCGCCTGCCCCTCGAGCGGATGCGTCCCGCGAACGCCCGCGCCTCCAGCGGCTACTGCCTGGCCGACACCGCCGGCGGTACGTATCTCGTGTACCTCCCGGCGGGAGGATCGGTATCCCTGCGGACCGCCCGAACCTCTCGCCGCCTCCTCGTCGAATGGTTTTCGCCGCGCCGGGATCTCGTCGTCCCCGCCGACTCGACGACTAGCGGGGGCGAGCAGATGTACTCCGCCCCTTTCGGCGGCGACGCCCTGCTGCTGCTGCGCTGACCTCATGCCCGCACCCGTCTACGGCCTCATCAGCCCCTGCGGCTGGGGAAACCTGGGAGACGCCGCGATTCAGGAATCGGCCATCCGGGGCATTCGCGGCCGCGATCCTGATGCCCGGTTCGTCGGATTCACCCTCAATCCCGAAGATACGACTGAGCGGCACGGGATTCCGGCGGCCCCCATCAGTGGCCTCACGTCGACGAGCTATGGTGTGCGCCTCCCGCCCGCCCCCCTCTCCCCCGTCGACCGGCTCA
>DATEGY010000026.1:0-9347 GCA_035279865.1 Gemmatimonadales bacterium
CATCACGTCAGGGATGTTCTCTCCGGCGGAGCCGCGGGCGCCCCAGCGGACCAGCGCCCGGCAGGCGACGATCCCGAGTGCGACGAACAGCGGTATAAGCAGGAACGGAGGAAGGGGAAGGTGCAGCGCAACGCGGAGGACCTGGCGTTGGATGACATCGATCCCGAGGTAGAACCCCAGAACGGCGAGGCCCGCCGCCGCCCCGATCACCACCGCAAGCGTGAGCAGCTTCGCCTGCTCGTCGCCCCCGACCAGCACGAGTGCCCTGGAGATGTGGCGGGGTGCCTGGTTCAGGAAAGACGGCTGAGGGGGGTCGGTGGGCACCAAGCAATCAAACGGGTTCCCCGAGCACCCGGCAAGGCCGTCTAGTCGGTGCCCAGCTCCACCAGAGAGGCTTTCAATGCGTAACGCACGAGGCCTGCGACGGTGCGGATCCCGAGGCGCCGCATGAGCTCCGCGCGGTGCGCCTCCACGGTTTTTCCACTGACCGTGAGCCGCGCCGCGATCTCCCGGGTCGCGAGCCCATGAGCGATCAACCGAAGCACTTCCACCTGCCGGGGACTGAGCTTCCGGAGCGGTGCCCGCATTCCCACCACCTTCTCCACCGCCCCGGGCAGCGCACGCAAGTCGGTCTTCACCAGGAAATCGGCCGCCCCCGCATGGAGATACCGGCTCACCGGTTCCTCCATGGTGCGGCTCAGGATGATCACCGGCGGGTGGAGCTCGATGGCGCGGATCCCGTCGAAGGCGTCGCGTCCGGTGCGCGCCGGGGGATTGAACCCGAGGATGATCACATCGGGAGTCGGCGCGTCGCCGAAGGGTGGCTCTTTGCGGAGATAGGCGAGCGCTTCGCGCGTGTCGTTCACGATGTGGAGGTGCTTCGCGTCAGTTCCGTCCTGCAGGGACTCGAGGGTGAAGCGCGCGTCAGGCGCGTGATCGTCAAGGATCAGAATTTCGGGTGCGGATGGTGAACTCGGCATTTCTTCCATCTAGGTGAGTTGTAGGGTGTGTCCGACGGTTCGTGTCCGACAGTAGCAGAGCCTCAAAAAGCGGACCATCGGGAAACCCCCTAGGAGTCATGCTCAAGGTTTCGTGCTCTTACCCCCTTCCTTCGTGGTTGCTGCGGCGCGCGCGAGCAACAGGGCTCGCTCCGACGCGTTGCCTGCGAGCATCGCGGCGCGCTCGAATTCGGCGCGGGCTTCATCGAAGCGTCCGAGACGGCGCAGCAAGTCGCCGACGACGCTGGGTAGCAGATGATAGCGTGCGAGCGCAGGATCCTTCCGCAGGGGCGCGGCGATCTCGAGTCCCGCCGCCGGACCGAACGCCATGCTGTATGCAACGGCCCGGTTGAGCTCCACGACGGGTGAAGGTGTGAGTTGGGCCAGGGCGTCGTAGAGGGCGGTGATCCGCGTCCAGTCGGTGTCCTCGGGGGTCGCCGCACGGGCGTGGCAAGCGGCAATCGCCGCCTGCAGCCCGTAGGGGCCGAGCGCTCCCCCCAGCTCCGCGCGCGCGAGGGAATCGAGGCCGTGCCGGATGAGGGCCCGGTCCCAGCGGGAACGGTCCTGTTCGAGCAGCAGGATCGGCGCACCCCGGACGTCCACGCGGGCCTTGAGTCGCGACGCCTGGATCTCCATGAGCGCCACCAGGCCATGCACCTCCGGATCCTGCGGCGCGAGCTCGGCCAGTACCCTGCCGAGGCGCATCGCGTCCTCGCACAGCGCGGGACGAACCCAGTCCTCACCGGCCGTGGCCGAGTATCCCTCGTTGAACACGAGGTAGAGAACCTCGAGGACCGACGCGACGCGGGCATCGCGTTCCTCTCCTCGCGGCGATTCGAAGGGCACACGGGCTTCCTTGAGGGTCCGCTTGGCCCGCACGATGCGCTGGGCGATGGTCGGCGTCGGGACCAGAAAGCCCCGGGCGATTTCCTCGGTGGTCAGTCCGCCCATGAGACGCAACGTGAGGGCCACGCGGGCCTCCGGGGCCAGGACGGGGTGGCACGAGATGAACATCAGCCGCAGGAGGTCGTCCTCGACCTCCCCGTCGATCACGTCATCCAGAGCTGCCAGGGCTTCGTCAGGACGCCCCGTCAGGTCGGCCTCGATCTCCCGGTGCTTGTCCTCGAGCCGGCGCTCCCGGCGCAGGATGTCCAGTCCGCGGTTCCGGGCGGTGGTGATCAGCCAGGCGCCGGGATGGTCCGGGATACCGGACGCGGGCCAATGCTCGAGCGCGGCGAGGAGCGCCTCCTGCGCCAGGTCCTCGGCCAGGCCGACGTCCCCCATCAGACGGGTGAGTACGGCGATCACCTTGGCGGACTCGATGCGCCACACGGCTTCGATGCTTTGCTGGATGTCACTCATCGCTTCCACGCGGCGGCGGCGACGGCAATCCACTTCTCCAGCGGGACGCTGGCGACGATTTCTCCGATGGTGTCGAGAGCGAGATCCTCGGCGCGCTGGTAGCGAATGCAGGCTTTCCCGATGTCGAGACGCTTCCCGGCAGCTTTGAACCCGGCCTTCAGGCGGGCCAGGAGCGGCGGGCTCGCATACACCGGCATGAGGTGGAGGGTGAGGTAGCTCTTCGGAGCGGCGAGCGCGGCGTACCAGAGCGGGCGCCCGTTGTGGTCCGCGCGTTCGAGCGGAACCTGGTACGCAATGATTTCCCCCTCGACCACTTCCTGGTAGCCCTTGGGGAGGTGTTTCCGGACCACCGCCCGCACGCGGGACATTTCGCGACGACGGTCGGCGGGGAGGTCTTTCAGCAGTTGGGCGACCGTGCGGCCGGCCTTGGTCTTCATGGACGGGACCTGGCGTACTGGTCCAGGCGCGCGAGTTCGAGGGGATAGATGCGGCGCAGGACGGCGGCGGTGGCCCACGCCTGCAGCATCCCCAGGGGTCCGGGGCGAACGGTGAAGGTCGTTTCGATGGTGACGCGGGCTTCCCGACCACCATTCTCAGGATCCACAGTGAACCGCGTGGTGCTGAAGCCGGCGGCGTCCACTTCTTCGAGCACGCGCCCCGGTTCGGGCTCCCGGATCAGGTGGGTCAGGACCTGCGTGGTGCCGAGCACCGTCATGGTTACCGTGGTGCGGGTCCCTGCGCCGACACCTCCCTCTTCCACGTGAATGCTGCGGAAGTATTTCGGCGGAACGATCCCGGGATGGTGCTCCCGGTAGTCGGCGATGATGCGGTACACGAGCGCCGCCGGGGCGCCGACGGTGGCCGAATCGCGAATGGTCCGGGTCGTGGTAATGGGACGCTCACGTTTGAGGGCTCCCCAAAAGTGGCATCTCCGTGGCTATTGATGAAGGGTGGAAAGACCGGACGTGCCCCTAGCGTCGGCCAATGAGAGGCTGCGGGGTGAAGTGGTAACTGTGCGGACCCAGAAAGACCGCGGTGGAGTCCGCGAATCGCAGCACCACGCCATTGCCATCGCGGAGCGCCCGGAGCACGGGTTGTACGCCGGTGCTGTCGGTGAGGAACAGCGTATCCCCCGCGGTACGGGTCACACCCTCCAGGAGGTACACCGCGGGCGTGGTGTCCCCGCCCGTACGACTGCAGTCCTGGAGGACACTGATTGCCAGATCGTAGGAGCCGCGGCTGAGGTTGAGCAACCCTCCATCCGCGACCATGTCGCAGTTCAGGTCGGCACCAAGGAAGGCTGGAGGGGGCGTGGCGTCCACCGCCGCGAGGTTGAACGTCCCAGTCACGTCCCCGATGCCGGAGGGGTCACCGCAGGCGAGAAGCCCGCCGACGAGGAGCGTCAGAAGCCAACGACGGTCCATGCCGGAATAGTACCGCACATACCGCACGCCGCAAGCCCTAGCCCCGGGGGTGATACTGCCGGTGAACGGTCCGGAGGTAGTCCCGATCTACGTGGGTGTAGATCTGCGTCGTCGCGAGGTCGGCATGTCCCAGCATCTCCTGCACGGCTCGCAGGTCGGCGCCCCCCTCGAGCAGATGCGTCGCAAAGGTATGGCGGAGCGTGTGGGGGGTGACGCGCTTCGTGATCCCCGCGCGCTTGGCCGCCTTCTTGATGATCCCCCAGGCGCCGACCCTTGAGAGAGGTGTCCCGTGGGCGTTCAGGAAGAGGCGCCCACTTCCCTTCCCGCGATCCAGCGTAGGGCGGATCTCGCGGGCATACAGAGCGACCTGCCCCATCGCCCGGCGCCCCACGGGGACCACGCGTTCCTTGGATCCTTTCCCGAACAGGCGTGCAATCCCATCCTCGAACATGATGTCCTGAAGCTTCAACCCGACCAACTCGGACACCCGTGCGCCGGTGGCATAGCCGAACTCGAGCAGCGCGCGGTCACGGATGGCCAGGGTTTCGTCGGAATCGGGGGCGGAGAGGAGCCGGTCGACCTCGTCCACCGACAGTACGCCGGGCAGGGTCCGCCACCGCTTGGGAGTCTCGATTCGAGCCGTGGGGTCCTGGACGACCTTGCCCTCGCCGATCAGGAACCGGTAATAGGTCCGGAGCGCGGAGATCTGGCGGCGGATGGTCGCGGGCGTCAGCCCGACGTCCTTCAGGGAGTAGACGAAATCGCGGACTCTCGCTCCCGTGACCTCGGCCGGCCCCTTCGCGCCGGCCGCCAGCGCGTACCGGGCGAACCGCCGGACGTCCCGGAGATAGTTGTCGACGGTGTGGGGACTGTTGCCGGCCTCCAGCGCGAGGTAGTCGCGGAAGGGTTCGACCACGAAGGCCGGCGGGACGGGTGGGGTGTCGGTCATCCGCCCGTCAAGATACTGCGCGGCTACTCGAGGGGGATGTACAGGTCCGTGATGAGGCCGTCGGGCGCCGTATCTGCGGGCGTGTTGCGATAGATCTCGTAGCTGACGCCCTCGGCCACCCTGTGCTCGCTCTGCGGCAACCACTCTCCCATGAGGCGGGCCCAAGTGTCTCCGAGCCGCTCATATGGTCCCGTGTGGGTGGCACACGCATATCGTCCTGCGGGGATTACCCGTGCCACGAGCTCCCCGGAAAGCGGTGTGCCAGGAGGGACCACCACGCCGGCATCGGATCGAAGCTCAGAGACAGGGATCAGTTCCGGATCGTCGTGGAAGATGGCGAGGAGTGCCGTGGCCCGATCGAGAATGTGGGCGCGCCGAACCAGTGTGTCCAGGCGGGAGAACGCCTCATTGATGCGGTTGTACGGCCCACGGTGCGCCACGGCCGCGATGTGGAGCTCAGGCATGTTCTTGACGGTGGCAAGCATCGGGCGCGTGCCTCGGATCATGGGATGGGTGGTCAGGGAATCGGGTTCGACCGGGAAATGCAGTCCCGTGCGGCTGGCCAGTGGAATCCTGAACTGGCGTTGACGGAATTCCGACGGCGAGCAGCTGTAGTACTCGCGGAAGGCCCGCGTGAACGACTCATGCGTTTCGTAGCCGGCGTCGAAGGCCACCTGGGTGACGGGACGTTGCTCGCGGGCCAGCTGCCACGCAGCGCGCTCCAGGCGGAGCCGCCGGTGCAGCTCCAACGGGGTCTCCCCAACCATGCCCCGAAAGACTCGATGGAAATGAAACGGTGAGAGACAGGCGGTGCGGGCCAGGGCTTCGAGATCGAGGGCGCGGTCCAGTCCGGTCACGACCTCTCCGATCGTCCGTCGGACGGCGGCTTCGTATGACAGGCGGGTGTCGGGCTTCATGGGGCGCAATGTAGAAACGTCAGCCCCGGAGTGCTTGACCCTCCTTGCGGTTATCCCCGTGCCGGCGCTTGATCAGGCTTTGAGCTTCTCGAAGAAGTGCTGCCGGGCCTTGGCCACCTTGGGGGCGATGACCACCCGGCAATAGCCCTGGTTGGGATTGCGGAGATAGTAGTCCTTGTGATACTCCTCCGCGGGATAGAACTGGGTCAGTGGGACGATCTCCGTGACGATGGGATCGTCCCACGTTTTTTGTGCGTCGGCGATCGCCGAAGTGGCGTCGCGCTGCTGCTCGGGCGATTGGAAGAAAATCGCCGACCGGTACTGCGTGCCCGTGTCGGCGCCCTGCTGGTTCAGCGTCGTAGGGTCGTGGATGGTGAAAAACACGTCCAGAAGGTCCCGGTAGCTGATCACCGCCGGGTCGAACTCGATCTGCACCACCTCGGCGTGCCCGGTCGCACCGGTGCACACCTGCTCGTAGGTGGGGTTCGGTCGCTTGCCACCCGCATAGCCCGAGGTCACCTTTGAGACGCCCTTCAGCTGCTGAAAGACCGCTTCCAGGCACCAGAAGCAGCCACCCGCCAACGCCGCTAGAGCCACCGTCGCACCCGTTTCTTGTAGTCCAAGTACGCTGCGCCGAACTTCCCTTCCAGGTACGCTTCTTCGAGTGCGATGATCCTGGTCCGGATCACCCAGATCGTCGCCGGGAACAGCACCAGCGGCCACACCGAGTCGAGCATCAGCACTCCGCCCAGGTAAATCAGCGCCATGCTGACATACATGGGGTTCCGCGTGAACCGGAACGGGCCGTGGGTCACCACCGTGGTGGCCGGCTTGGTCGGATTCACATGCGTTCCGGCCCTCCGGAACGTGACCACCGCGGTGGCCGCCAGGAGTACGCCCAGAACGATCAGCCCCATCCCCACCGGGTCCGGCCACGACCGGCCGCCGATCAGTGCCACCGGCTCGAGTCGATGCAGGCCGTATCCGGCGAGGAAGAAGAGCGCGTAGACGAAGGGCGGTGGAAAGCGGATCCCCGATTCGTCACGAGGTTCGGTACCGGTCATCTCGGCATCTCCTGCCATATGGTACGTCGGGAGCTGTGCGGCTGGATGGCTTCCGAAACGGCGGGAACTCGAAGTTCCTCAGCCTAACGTCGCCACGGCGATGGCGGCGATGCCCTCTCCGCGGCCGATCCACCCCATGCCTTCGTTGGTCTTGGCCTTGATCGAGATGGCGGAGGGGCTGACCACCAGCGCATCGGCCAGGCGCTGCTGCATGCCGGCGATGTGCGGCGCCATCCGGGGCGCCTCGGCGATCACGGTGATATCCGCCTGCCCGAAGTGATAGCCGGCCCCCACCACGGCCAGGTTCGCCTGGGTCAGGAGTCTGACCGAGTCGGCGCCTTTCCATTGCGGATCGGTGTCTGGAAACATCTGGCCGATGTCCCCAAGCCCGGCGGCCCCGAGGATCGCGTCCGTCAGGGCATGGCAGACGGCGTCGGCGTCCGAGTGTCCGGTGAGCCCCTGGGCGTGCGGGATCGTGACGCCGCCGAGGATCAGCGGCCGGCCCGGGGCGAACCGGTGGGAATCGTACCCGATCCCGACGCGCATTTATTTCTTGCCGAGAATCCGGAGCGCCAGGTGAGCCGCATTCTTGGCGTTGTCGATCCCGACGGTGGCGACCGGCACGCCGGGCGGCACCTGCACGGTCGCGAGCAGCGCATCGAGCCCGTTGAGGGGCCCTACGGCGAAGGGCACCCCGATCACGGGCAGGTCGGTGAGGGAAGCGGCGAATCCGGGGAGGGCGGCGGACAAGCCGGCGCCCGCGATCACCACTTTGGCGCCGGCGGCCTTGGCGCCTTTGATGAGCGCGCCGGTCTGGTCGGGCTGGCGATGGGCGGATGAAGCGTGGAACTCGAACGTCACTCCGGCCTTGTTGAGAATCTCGAAGGCCGGCTCGATGCGCGGCTTATCACTCTCGGATCCGACGACGATCAGCACTTCCGGCATTACGCAGCCTCCGGCATCAACGAGTAGTCCTGCCGACGCTTCTTGGGGGTGTATCCGGCATCGGCGATGAGCCGCTGCATCTCTCCCAGGGTGGTGCGGTACGTCGTGCCCGCGGCCGACACGACGTTCTCCTCCATCATCAGCGACCCGAAGTCATTGGCACCGAAGCGGAGGGCCACCTGCCCCACCTTGAACCCCATGGTGACCCAGGAGGCCTGGATGTTCGGAATGTTGTCGAGCACCACGCGCGCAATGGCCTGCGTGCGGAGGTAGGTCACCGCATCGGTCTTGCCGAGGTGCTCGAGCTGGGTGTGCTCGGGCTGCAGCGGCCAGCAGATGAACGCCGTGAATCCGCCCGTCTCCCGCTGGACGTCCCGGACCCGGAACAGGTGCTCCATCCGGTCGTCGAGCGTCTCGCCCAGGCCGTACATCATGGTCACGCTGGTCTTGAGTCCGAGCCGGTGCGCGATCGCCATCACCTCGAGCCAGCGGTCGGCGCCGGCTTTCTTCCTGGCCACCTGGTCCCGGATGTTCTGCACCAGGATCTCGCCACCGCCTCCGGGGATCGAGTCGAGCCCGGCCTTCACCAGCTCGCGGATCACCTCTTCGATGCTCAGGCCGAAGCGGGTGGCGAAGAAATCCACCTCCGACGGCGAAAAGCCGTGGATGTGGATCGGATGGTGGCGCTTGATGTAGCGCAGAAGATCCAGGTACCACTCGAACGGGATGTACGGATTGTGCCCGCCCTGCATCAGGATCTGCACGCCGCCGAGCGCCTTCAGCTCCTCGATCTTCCGGCCGATTTCTTCGTACGACAGGAGGTAGCCCTCGGGGTGCTTCGGACGGCGGTAGAACGCGCAGAACTTGCAGTCGGCGACGCAGACGTTCGTGTAGTTGATGTTCCGGTCGATGATGTAGGTGACCACGTTCTCCGGATGGAGCTTCCACCGCGCGGCGTCGGCCGCTGCTCCCAGCTCGAGGAGCGGCGCGTCACGGTAGAGATCGACGAACGAGCGGAACTCAGGCGAGGTGCGATCGACCATGTTCAGGCCACATGCAGAAACTGGAGCGAGCCCTCGGGCGCCAGGCCGTGGCCCACCAGTTTCCGGAAGAAGAGGGTCAGACCGGCCAGGTGCCGGTCGGTGAGGGCGTAGTCCAGTCCCGAGAAATAGCTGCGGCACTCCGCTTCGGGGACCTTGGTCGCGGCACTGGCCGACCGCGCCAGCTCATCCAGGTTCGCCAGCCCCCAGTCCCGAGACTTGAGGATCTGCGCGTGGAGCCGTGCCACGGCGGCCCGGGTTTCTCCTCCCCCGCTCGCGCGCCGGGCCGCCCAGACGGCAAAGACGAACGGCAATCCCGTCCAGCGGCGCCACTCGGTTCCCAGGTCGTAGACGTGCGGGTAGGCCTGGGTCGAGCCGAGCAGCAGCGCGGGGTCGCCGATGACCAGGACGGCCTGATGGGGCAGCCCCGCCAAGGCGGTGAGGTCGGCCGCCTCGGCGCGCACCTGCGCGAAGCGGGGCTGCACCTTCCACACGTCCCGGCACAGGAGCTCCAGGAGCCCCACGGAGGTTCGGGAGGAGGCTGAGAGCAGCACCGGAACATCGCTCAGGGACGTGGCCGGGACCCGGCTGAAGAGCATGACGCTCCGGACGGGCCCATCGGACGAGATGGCGACATCCGGGAGGAGC
>DATEGY010000027.1:0-8468 GCA_035279865.1 Gemmatimonadales bacterium
GGAGATGGTGATGCCGGGGGACAACACGAAGATGACGATCGAGCTGATCACGCCGATCGCGATGGAGGAGCAGCTGCGGTTTGCGATCCGCGAAGGCGGCCGCACCGTCGGCGCCGGCGTGGCCACCAAGATCTTGAAGTAGCGAGGGCTCCATGGCTGGCAGAATCCGGATTCGTCTCAAAGCGTTCGACCACGCCCTGATCGATCAGGCCGCGGCCGACATCGTGCGTACGGCGGAGAAGACCGGCGCCCAGGTGTCGGGCCCCATCCCGCTGCCCACCAAGCGGCAGCTGTGGACGGTGCTCCGGAGCCCGCACATCGACAAGAAGAGCCGCGAGCAGTTCGAGCTCAAGACGCACAAGCGGCTCATCGACATCCTCGACTCGCGGTCGCAGACGGTGGACGCGCTGACCAAGCTCGATCTCCCCGCCGGCGTCGACGTCGAGATCAAGGTCGAGTAGAGGAAGCCATGAACGGACTGATCGGAAGAAAACTCGGCATGACGCGCCTCTTCAATGAGGAAGGCGCGCACGTGCCCGTGACCGTGATCGAAGCGGGCCCCTGCGCGGTGGTGCAGGTGTCCGGCACCCAGGTACAACTGGGTTTCGAGGCCAAGAAAGCCACGCGGTCCACCAAGGCGATGCTGGGGCACGCGAAGGCGGCGGGGGTCGAGACCCAGCCCCGCCGGATCGAGAGCTTCCCCGCGGGCGCCGAGGCTCCCAAGCCGGGTGAGGCCGTGACGGTCGCGATCTTCGCCGCCGGCGACCGGGTCAAGGTCACCGGCGTTACCAAGGGCCGCGGGTTCCAGGGCGTGGTCCACCGCCATCATTTCGGCGGCGGCCCGGCCACCCACGGCAACACGCGGCACCGGAAGCCCGGCTCCATCGCGCCGGGAACCGATCCGTCGCGGATCATCAAGGGCAAGCGGATGCCGGGTCACATGGGCGCGCGCCGCTTCACCGAGCTCGGCCTCATCGTCGTCCGGGTGGACGCCGAGCGCAATCTCCTCTTCGTGCGCGGCGCGGTGCCGGGGCCGATGAACGGCCTGCTCACCGTCCGCAAGCAGGGAGGCCGGAGCCGCCATGATTGAGGCCCCGCACTACTCGGCCGCCGGCGCGAAGCAGTCGAAGGCCGTGAGCCTGCCGGAAGCGCTGTTCGACGGGATCGTGAACGAGCCGGTGCTCCACCAGGCCGTGATCACGTTCCTCGCGAATCAGCGCCAGGGCACGCATCAGACCAAGACCCGGCACTTCGTGACCGGCGGCAACCAGAAGCCGTGGCGGCAGAAGGGGACCGGCCGCGCCCGTCAGGGGTCGAGCCGCGCTCCGCACTGGCGGCATGGCGGCATCGCCTTCGGACCCCACCCCCGGGACTACCGGATGGGGATTCCGAAGAAGGTGCGCCAGCTGGCCCGGAAGTCCGCGCTGAACGCCCGGGCCCGGGAAGGCATGCTGCTCGTGGTGGATACGCTCACCTACGAAAAGCCGAGCACCAAGTCGTTCGGGCAGCTCCTGGACAAGCTCGGCGTCGCTGAAAAGAAGGTGCTGATGCTGACCGCCGACGCGCCGACGTCGCACAACGTCTATCTGTCGGGCCGGAACATCCCGACGGTCCGCGTCCTCCCGTTCTCGGACGCGACCGCGTACGAGATCCTCTGGGCGGACGCCGTGGTGGTCGAGCTGCCGGCGCTCGCCGGAACGGAGACGGCCGATGTCTGATTACCTGACGACCATCGTCCGCGCCGTGGTGACCGAGAAGTCGTCGGAAGCCTACCAGGCGCGCAAGGAATACGCATTCGAAGTGCGGAAGGACGCCACGAAGCCGGAGATCAAGTCGGCCATCGAGGTGCTCTTCAAGGTGAGCGTGACCGACGTCCGGACCCTGGTGGTGCGCGCCAAGCGCCGCACCTACGGCCGGACGCAGGGCCGCCGTCCCGCGTGGAAGAAAGCGATCGTGACCCTCCGTGAGGGCGACGCGATCCAGGTCTTCGAGGGCTGATATGGGCATCCGTCAATTCAAGCCGGTGACGCCGGGCTCCCGTTTCCGCTCGGTCGCGGATTTCGCCGAGGTGACCAAGAGCACCCCGGAGAAGTCCCTGGTCGAGCCGCTGCGCCGGACCGGCGGGCGGAACAACAAGGGCCACGTCACCACGCGGCACCAGGGCGGCGGGCACAAGCGGCAGTACCGGCGGATCGACTTCCGTCGCGACAAGTCGGGTGTGCCGGCCCGGGTCGCGGCGGTGGAGTACGATCCCAACCGGAACGCGCGCATCGCGCTGCTGCACTACGTGGACGGGGAGAAGCGCTACATCCTGCACCCCAAGGGCCTGAACGTGGGGGACACGGTGGTGTCGGGGCCGGGCTCGGACATCCGGATCGGCAACGCGATGCCGCTGTTCGAGATCCCGCTGGGTACCGCGGTGCACAACATCGAGCTGAAGATCGGCCGCGGCGGGCAGATGTGCCGCGGCGCGGGCACCAGCGCGCAGGTGGTGGCGAAGGAAGGCAACCACGTCACCCTCCGGCTCCGTTCCACGGAAATGCGGATGGTGCGCGGCGAGTGTCTGGCGACGGTGGGCGAAGTCGGCAACGCCGAGCACGAGCTGCTCTCCCGCGGGAAAGCGGGCAAGACCCGCTGGCTGGGATGGCGCTCGAAGGTCCGCGGCGTGGCGATGAACCCGGTCGACCATCCGCTGGGCGGCGGCGAGGGCAAGAGCTCCGGCGGGCGTCCTCCGACGTCCCCCTGGGGCAAGCCGGAAGGCAAGAAGACCCGGCATAAGAAGAAGGCTTCGACCAAACTCATTGTTCGGGGACGCAAGCGCGGGCGCGCGACGCAATAATTGCGGATTTCGGATTGTGGATTGCGGATTTGAGCCGCGGGAAGTGAATCCGCAATCCGCAATCGCCAATCCGCAATAACGATCGGAGATAGGTAATGGCGCGGAGTGTCAAGAAGGGCCCGTACGTCGAGGAGTCGCTGCTCCTCAAGATCCAGGCCCTGAACGAGAAGAACGAGAAAAAGGTGTTCAAGACCTGGTCGCGGCGCTCGACGATCACGCCGGACTTCGTGGGACACACGCTGGCGGTGCACAACGGGAACAAGTTCATCCCGGTGTACGTGACCGAGAACATGGTCGGCCACAAGCTCGGCGAGTTCGCGGCGACGCGGCTCTTCCGGGGACACTCGGCCAAGGGCTCCGCGGAGAAGGAAGCCGAGACGGCAGCCGCACCGGCCGAAGAGGGGAAGAAGTAACCCATGGAAGCTCGCGCGATTCAGACGGCGGTCCGCCAGTCGGCGCGGAAGATGCGCCTGGTCATCGACCAGATCCGGGGCCGGGCGGTCCCGGAGGCGGATGCCATCCTGCGGTTTTCGAAGAAGACGGCGGCGATCCAGATCCGTAAAGTCCTCAAGTCGGCGGTGGCCAACGCCGAGCGGTCGGCCGAGCGGCAGAACGAGCGGCTGGACGTGGACACCCTGCGGGTCCGCTATGCCGTGGTGAACGAGGGCCCGACGCTCAAGCGGTTCACCATGGCGGCGATGGGCCGCGGCACGCCGATCAAGAAGCGGACGAGCCACGTGGAGATCCGGGTGGGCGCGGACGCAGTGAAGCCAAAGGCTCAGCCTGCGCCGAAGGCGGAAGCGGCGAAGGCGAAGGCACCGAAGTCCGAGAGCAAGGCGACCAACCCCGCGGCCACGCCGCGGGGGAAGCGCGGCGCGAAGCCGCGCGCGAAAAAGGGGAAATAGATGGGTCAGAAAACACATCCCTACGGGTTCCGGCTCGGGATCGTCAAGCAGTGGCGCTCCCGGTACTACGCGCGGCATGACTTCCCGGAGCTGCTCAAGGAAGACGAGCTGATCCGGAAGTACTTGAAGACCCGGCTGTCGCACGCCGCCATCGCCGACATCCACATCGAGCGGAAGCCCGGCAAGGTGACCGTGACGGTCCACACGGGGCGTCCCGGGGTGGTGATCGGCAAGCGCGGCGCGGAAGTCGACAAGCTCCGCGACGAGCTGGCGCAGCTGACCGGCAAGGAAGTCGGGATCAACGTGGAGGAGATCAAGCGTCCCGAGCTCGACGCCCAGCTGGTGGGTGACAGCGTGGTGCATCAGCTCAATCAGCGCATTTCGTTCCGCCGCGCCATGAAGCGCGCGGTGCAGAGCGCGATGCGGATGGGCGCGCAGGGCATCAAGATCAAGTGCGCGGGCCGCCTGGGCGGGGCTGAAATCGCGCGCACCGAGGGCTATCACGAGGGGCGCGTGCCGCTGCACACGCTCCGGGCCGACGTGGATTACGCCACCTCGACCGCGAAGACCACCTACGGCACCATCGGCGTCAAGGTGTGGATCTTCAAGGGCGAGCGGACGGAAGATCTGCACGGCCGGACCTATTCGACGGGCGTCTGAGCGATGCTGGCACCCAAGCGCGTCAAGTTCCGGAAGCGGTTCAAGGGCAACACCAACGGCAACGCCACCCGCGGCAACACCGTGGCGTTCGGGCACTACGGGCTGATGTCCCTCGATCCCGGCTGGATCACCAACCGGCAGATCGAGGCGGCGCGCGTGGCGCTCACCCGCGAGATGAAGCGCGGCGGGAAGGTGTGGATCCGCCTCTTCCCGGACAAGCCGATCACCAAGAAGCCGGCCGAAACCCGGATGGGAAAAGGGAAGGGCAATCCCGAGGGGTGGGTGGCGGTGGTCAAGCCGGGCCGGGTGATGTTCGAGGTCGAGGGCATCGAGGAGAAGCTGGCCCGCGAAGCGCTCGAGCTGGCCGCGGCCAAGCTGCCGCTGAAGACCAAGTTCGTGAAGCGGGAGGAGCGGTAAGATGGCCACGAAGCAGGGGAAGCCGGGCGATCTCCGGGAGCTCAAGACCGAGGAGCTCGAGCAGCAGCTGGCGCAGCTCCGCGAGGAGCGCTTCCGGCTGAAGTTCCGGTCGGCCACCGAGGCCATCGAGAACCCGCTCCAGTTCCGGACCATCCGCCGGCACATCGCGCGGCTCCAGACCATTTTGCGGGAAAGGCAGAAGGCATGACGAGGGGGAACCGGAAGGTCCGCACCGGAGTGGTGGTGAGCGACAAGATGCAGAAGACCGTCACGGTCTCCCTGGTCCGTCGCTTCGCCCACGGCGTCTACGGCAAGCAGATGACCCGGACCAAGACCGTGGCCGCTCACGACGAGCAGGGCGCCAAGGCGGGCGACACCGTCCGCATCGAAGAGACGCGCCCGCTCTCCAAGACCAAGCGCTGGCGCGTGGTCGAAATCGTGCAGCGCGCCCAGTAGGCCGGAGAGGACACGACCGTGGTTCAACAGGAATCGAGACTCAAGATCGCGGACAACTCCGGCGCGCGCAGCGCGCTGGTCATCCGCGTGCTGGGCGGGTCCAAGCGCCGCTATGCGGGGCTCGGCGACATCGTGGTGGTGACCATCAAGGACGCCATCCCCACGGGCCAGGTGAAGAAGGGCGAAGTCGCCAAGGCCGTGATCGTCCGGACCGCCAAGGAAACCAAGCGGAAAGACGGGTCCTATATCCGCTTCGACGAGAATGCCGCCGTGCTGATCAACGATCAGGGCGAGCCGCGCGCCACCCGCATCTTCGGCCCCGTGGGCCGGGAGCTCCGGGAGAAGCGGTTCATGAAGATCGTGTCGCTGGCGCCGGAGGTCATCTGACATGAGGAAGCTGGTCTATCGGAAGAGCCGGAAGGTCCGGGGCAGCGAGCCCGAGCGTCACAAGCTCCACATCGCCAAGGGCGATACGGTGCGCGTGATCCGGGGCGACGACCGCGGCAAAGAGGGCAAGGTGCTCCACGTCCATCCCAAGATGTTCCGAATGACCGTCGAGGGCATCAACGTCGTGAAGAAGCACCAGCGCGCGACGACGCCGGAGTCGGAGAGCGGCATCATCGAGTTCCCGGCGCCCATCTCGGCCGCGAACGTGATGCTCCTCGACCCCAAGTCCGGTGAGCCCACGCGGGTGCGCCGGCAGCGGGACAAGGACGGAACCATCGAGCGGATCGCGGTGAAGTCGGGCCAGCCGATCCCGCGCGCGAGGACCTAATGGCGGACACGAGCGAAAAAGAAGCCAAGAGAGCGGCTGACCCCGGGGCGGCGCCCCGGGAAAAGAAGGAAAAGAAGGCCAAGAAGCCGCAGGCTGCTCCGGAGACCCAGGCGCAGGAAGCGCCGTCCGGGGAGCCGACCCCCCGTCCCCGTCTGCTCGATCACTACGAGCAGCGCGTGCGCGGGAAGCTCCAGCAGCAGTTCGGGTACGTGAACCAGCACCAGATCCCGAAGCTGGTCAAGATCGTGCTGAACGTGGGGATCGGGGACGCGTCCAAGAACCCCAAGACGCTGGACGCCGCGGTCGCCGAGCTGGAAGCCATCACCGGACAGAAGGCGATGGTGACCAAGGCCAAGAAGGCGATCGCGAACTTCAACCTCCGCGCCGGCGTGCCCATCGGCTGCGCCGTGACCCTCCGGGGCGCGCGGATGTTCGAGTTCCTGGACCGCTTCATCAACGTGGCGGTGCCGCGGATGCGGGACTTCCGCGGGCTGCCCGACAAGAGCTTCGACGGGCGCGGCAACTACACGCTCGGCGTGAAGGAGCAGATGATTTTCCCGGAGATCGACTACGACAAGGTCGAGAAGATCCACGGGATGGACATCACGTTCGTGACCACCGCGGGGCGCGACGACGCGGCGCTCGCCCTGCTGCGCGAGATGGGCATGCCGTTCCGGGGCGAAGCCCCGGTCGTGGCCGCCTGAGGAGAATCTAGGAATGGCGAAGAAGTGCTGGATCGAGAAGGTCAAGCGGACGCCCAAGTTCAAAGTGCGGGCGTATTACCGCTGTCAGCGCTGCGGCCGGAGCCGCGGGACGCTGAGAAAGTTCAAGCTCTGCCGTATCTGTTTCCGTGAGCTCGCGCTGCGGGGAGAAATCCCGGGCGTGCGCAAAGCCAGCTGGTAAAGGACGGTCGACCGCATGAGCATGACTGATCCCGTCGCCGATATGCTGACCCGGATGCGCAACGCCTGTATGGCGGGCCATCGCCGGGTCGACATGCCGGTGTCAAAACTGAAGGCCGAGATCGCGCGGCTGCTCCGTGACAATGCCTACATCCAGGACTTCAAAGTGCTGGATGACGGCAAGCACGGCCTGCTGCGGCTCTACCTCAAGTATCACAACGACTCTCCCGTCATCCGCGAGCTGCAGCGGGTGTCGGCGCCCGGTCTCCGCCGCTACGTCAAGGCGCGCGAGATCCCGCGGATCAAGAACGGCCTCGGCATGGCCATTCTGTCGACCCCGCAGGGCCTGATGACCGACCGCGAAGCCCGCACCGCCCGCGTGGGTGGCGAGCTTCTCGCGGTGGTCTGGTAGGAGGGGCGATGTCGCGCATCGGCAAGAAACCCGTTCCCCTGCCCAAGGGCGTGACCGCCACCGTGGCGGGGCACGCGCTGACGGTGAAAGGGCCCAAGGGAGAGATCTCCCGGACCTTTCACACCGACATGGCGCTGGCCGTCGAGGCCGAGACCGTGGTGGTGAAGCGGCCCTCCGACGACAGCCGGCACAAGGCGCTCCACGGCCTGTCCCGGACCCTGGTCGCCAACATGGTCGAGGGCGTCACCAAGGGCTTCCAGAAGCAGCTCGAGATCCAGGGCGTCGGCTACAAGGCCGAGCCCAAGCCGTTCGGCGTGCAGCTGACCGTGGGGTTCTCCCATCCGGTGCCGTACCACGCGCCGAAAGGCATCAAGATCACGGTGGACAACAACGTGAACGTGAAGGTCGAAGGCGTCGACAAGGAGCTGGTGGGGCAGGTCGCAGCGGAGCTGCGCGCCGTGAAGCCCCCCGAGCCCTACAAGGGCAAAGGCATCCGTTATCAGGGCGAGCAGGTCCGGCGTAAGGCCGGCAAGACCGCCCAGGCGGCCAAGTAACCATGCGATCGATCCGGAAAGTCAAATCCGCGAATCACCAGCGGCTCCGGCGTCACCTCAGGGTCCGGAAGACGGTGGCCGGCACCCCGGAGCGTCCGCGTCTCGTGGTGTTCCGCTCGGCCAAGCACATCTACGCCCAGGTGGTCGATGACACCAAGGGCCTGACCCTGGTGGGCGCTTCGGACCGCACCGAAGGCGTGCAGCCCGAAGGCAAAGGCAAGACGGCGAAGAGCTTCGCCCTGGGCCGGCACATCGCCGCGAAGGCGAAAGAAAAAGGCATCGCCCGCGTGGTGTTCGATCGCGGGGGCTATCAGTACCACGGACGCGTCAAGGCGGTAGCCGATGGCGCGCGCAAAGGCGGATTGGAGTTCTGATGGCGAACGAACAAGACCAGACGGCCGAGACGACCGGGACGGCCGGGACGGCCGGAACGCCCGCGACTCCCGCGGCCGCACCAACGGCTGACGCCAGCGCTTCGACCGAAGCCCAGCATCCCCATGGCCGCGGTGGCCGGGGTGGTGGCGGGGGCGGGGGCGGGGGCGGCGGTC
>DATEGY010000028.1:0-2199 GCA_035279865.1 Gemmatimonadales bacterium
AATTCCTTGGCGAGCCGCTCGATGGTCTGGGCGTCGACCCCCGTCGCGTCGGCCACCAGGGCCGGCCGGTGCCGGTTCAGGAGGCCGGAGAGCTTGCCGGCGTCGCCCGGCGCGCCACCCGACTTCTGGATGACGTAGGCCATTGCGAGCGCCAGGAGCCCCTCGGATCCCGGCGTCACGCCGATCCATTCGTCCGCGTTGAGCCCTTCGAGCGACATGCGGGGGCTCACGGCGACGAACTTGGCCATCTGCGCGTCGCGGCCCGCCTGAAATCCGTGGGCGCGGGAGAACCCGCCCTGGAACGCGACGGGCGAAAGCCAGGTTTCCATGAAGTCGGCGCCGAAGGACAGGATGTAGCGCGCCGACGCGAAATCGTACGACGGAATGGCCGAGGTCCCGAAGGCGAGCCGGTTGCCCTCGCGGAGCGCTTCGAACGCGAAGGGCTCGTAAGTGACATGGCGGCCGCCGACCTGCTTCATCCACTCGTCCACCAGGTCACCGAAACTCGAGGCCTCGAGACCGGTGACGAACGCAATGCCCTTTCCGCGGGCGTCCTTCACCTTGGCGGAAAGGCGGGCGAGGGCGTCTTCCCACGTGATCTTCGCCAGCTTGCCGGACGCGTCCTTCGCGAAGGGGTCCGTGAGCCGGTCCGGATTGTAGAGGCCCTGGAGCGACGCCTGCCCGCGGGCGCAGAGCCTCCCAGCGTTGATGGGCGACGCCGGGTTGCCTTCGATCTTGATGGCCCGTCCTTCGCGCGTCTTCACCAGGATGCCGCAGCCGGCCGCACACTCGCGGCAGGTGCTGGCATACCAGGTGGGGACGCCGGGGACTTCGTCTTCCGACTGGACCAGATAGGGGATCAGGTGCTCGGTCGGCTCCGGGCCGATGCCGCACCCGGCCACCACCGCCGCGCCGCCCCCGGTGACACCGAGGACCTTGAGGAACCGGCGCCGGTTCATCCCGTCGACCATGTCGTCTCCGCTGATCATGCTAGTAGTGACACACCGTGCAGTCCCGCGTCACCTTCTTCTCCACGTGACAGCGGATGCACCAGCCCATCCGGAGCGTCTGTACCTGCGCGACCTGCGTGGTCTTCGCGATGTCGCCGTGACAGAAGGCGCAGGCCGTGTCGCCGAGGGCTTTGATGTGGCGCATATGCGGGAAGTGCACGAACCCGGGCAGGGCGTGCACGCGGATCCACTCGGGCGGCTGCCGGTCGCTCCAGGCCTTCCGCACCTTCGCGATTTCGGCCTGGTGTGACGGCGTGGAGCCGCCGACGAGCAGGTGGCACCCCATGCACGTCTGCAGCGACGGAATCCCCGGCTCGGTGGAGACCTTCGCCGTGTAGTGGCAGTACATGCAGGGGATCTGGTCTTGGCCGGCGTGGATGTCGTGGCGGAAAAAGATCGGTTGGCGGGGGCCCTTGAGTCGGGCCGTATCCGTCACGACGGGGGCTTGATATCTGGGCGCCGCTTGTGCGGCGAGCGCCTGACCGGCGCCAATGAGCAGGACGGTCGCGAGCGCGAGCCTGCTCCCTCCGTGCATCGTCATCAATGCGTGGGCCTCGATGGCGAAATCAAAACTGGGCGCCTAGGCGCATGGGCGCCTAGTAGGGGCTTCTGTTAACGGCTGTGGGCGCGAGGAATGTAGCGCTTCCTGGGAACCAGACACAAGCCGTGAACGGTCACTCCGGCCGCGCCAACAGGTGATGCTTGAAACGTATCACCTCGACGAAGGCGTCGACCCGCTCGAGATCGTCGAACTCCATCCAGCACCAGCGCACCCCGGAATCCATGGAGCCGTCCTTCACCGCCTGGCGGACGGCGCGCGGAATTCCATCCCCCTGCCCCAGTTCCGATTCCTCCGCCGGGCTCAGCACGAACGTACCGCTGACGCCGGAACGCATCGGGTGCAGGTAGCCGAGCTTCCGGCCGCCGACCTCGTACATCCACACCCATTTCCAGGTGGTGCCAAGAAACACCACCTGTTCGGTGACGTGTTTGAGGGCGCGGATGCCCTCCCGCGCCCGCTTGAACCGGCCCGCGGCGCGTTGCGGCAAATCCCGAATAGGAGAGTCGGTTTTCGGGCGCTGGCGGGGACTCGGGTACAGGTTCGTCGCCCAATAGGCGGCGGAGGGGGTCGTCATGGAGCCCAAGATAGGGCTCCCCGCAAGTACTGCGCGTCTGAGCGTCGGTGCGC
>DATEGY010000029.1:0-21558 GCA_035279865.1 Gemmatimonadales bacterium
CGCTTTCGTGGTCTCGGTGAGCATTTCGGCCAGCCGGGCTTGCTGCAGCTGAAAGCCGCCGATGGGCTTGTCGAACATCACCCGGGTCTTGGCATAGTGGACCGCTTCGTCGTAGCAGGCCATCGCGGCACCCAGGGCACCCCAGGAGATCCCATACCGTGCCTGGGTCAGGCACATCAACGGCGACTTGAGCCCGCCCGACTTCGGCAGGATCGCGTCCTTGGACAGATGAACGTCCTGCAGGACCAGCTCGCTCGTGTCCGACGCGCGGAGCGAGAGCTTGCCCTTCTGGTCCTTGGCCGAGAAGCCCTTGGTGTCCGTGGGGACGATAAAGCCGCGGATGGAGTTCGCGTCGGCGAGGGCACCGGTCTTGGCCCAGATGACGGCGGCGTGCGCGGTCGAGCCGTTGGTGATCCACATCTTGGCGCCGTTCAGGACCCAGCCGTCTTTCGTTTCCTTGGCGGTCGTGATCATGCCGGAGGGGTTCGAGCCATAGTCGGGCTCGGTGAGCCCGAAGCACCCGATCACGGACCCCTTCGCCATCTCCGGCAGCCACTTCTTTTTCTGCTGGTCCGAGCCGAATGCGTAGATCGGGTACATCACCAGGGCGCCCTGCACCGACGCGAAGGACCGCACGCCCGAGTCGCCGCGTTCGAGCTCCTGCATGATGAGCCCGTAGGCGACGTTGTTCAGTCCGGCGCACCCGTACTCCTCGGGCAGGTTCGCGCCGAACAACCCCAGCTCGGCCATGCCCGGGATCAGCTGCTTGGGGAACTTGCCTTCGATGTAGGCGTCGCCGATGACGGGCATGAGCTCGTCGTCCACCCAGGTGCGGACGGTGTCCCGGACGGCACGCTCTTCTTCGTTCAGGAGGGTGTCGATCGCGTAGAAGTCGACGCCGTGGTATTTCGGGGCCAAGGAAGCCTCAGTGGATCTCGGTAGCAACTGGAACGGCTGACCTCGGGCCGGCGGCCCGGGGACCCAAGAAACTAACCCCTGTGTGAAGGTTTACCTGACCCCGGGCGCAAGCCCGGGGATGAAGAAAGGCCAGAGTTTACAGGGGCTTTCTGGGGGCCCTACGGACTGCCGACGCCCACCGAGTCCCTGCGGGCTTCCGAATGCGCCCCGCCGCGGGCAAACGCGAACGTGTCCGAGGCCCGCCACCGGCCGCGGTCCCGGTCCCAGCGGAAGAAGGTGACCTGCACGGCGGCGGGCTCGATGGTCACGAAGTTGAAGCAGGAGGGGCGGCCGCCGCGGGAGCGTGTGGAGAGTGTCCCCGAGGTAGACACGACCACCCGGCCTCCCAGGACGTCCGCGCCCTCCTGGTGATCGTGCCCGCAGAGCACCACGTCGGCGCCGGAGTCCAGAATCCGCCGCTGGGCCTGGCGCCACCGGGCGAGGCCCATGCGCTGGGAGATGTCCCCGCGGAGCACGTTGTGATGGAGCACCAGGACCCGCGCGTCGGCGGGGTCGGCGCCCGCGAAGATCTGCTTCACGCGCAGGAATTCGGACTTGGGAAGGTGCCCCTTCACCGCGATGTCCCGCGGGCGGGGGGTGAGCGAGCCCCACGCGATCCCGTGTGAGGTGTTCGCCCCCGCGATCACGGCTCCCGGCACATTGAGTGTGGGCGTGAGGTCGTCGCCGAAATAGCGGCGGTATTTCTCGAACTTGGCGGCGGAGCCGAACGGGATGAAGGGCCGCCACCACCACTGCACGTCGTGGTTCCCCGGGGTGACGTGCACCGGCGAGGTCTCCTTCGCCGTGTTCACGAACGCGCGGGCACGCTGGAACTCGCCGTGCCGGGCCCGCTGGGAGAGATCTCCCGAAATGACGACCGCGTCGGGACGCAGGTCGGGCAGGATGGCCTCGAGCGCCTCGATCTGGCGGATGTCGGCCAGCCCTCCGAAATGCAGATCGGCGAGGTGAAGAATCTGAACCGTCACGAATCCACCTGCACGGTGTAGGTCAGCGTCGCGGTACCGTTCGCGGGGACCGGCACGCGGAAGCGCTGCTCGGACGACGAAAGCTTTTCCGCCGGCACGCTCGACTCGGTGATGATCCAGTTTCCCCAATGACTCTCACGAACGTCCACCGTCACCGCCTGGTTCTTCGCGTTGGTCAGGGTGACCTTGTAGCTGGCCGTCACTCGATTGTGGCTCCCTTTCACCGGGGGGGCGTTCGGGATATTCACCTGACGATAGTCAGTCTGAACCCGCTCGGCCGTGACGTCAAATGCGTCCCCCGACTGGACCCGGAGATCCTTGCCCGCCGGGGTGTGCGTGAACGACGCCTCACCCACCAGCTGGACCCGACCGGCCGAGTCCCGCTGGAAGATCTCCATGGTACCACCCGGCAGGGGCCGGTCGCCGAAGGGCGACCCATGAGCCCTCTTGAACGTGTACCAGACCTGAACCGGAACCGTATTGGGATCCTGGCCGATCGGTCCGAAATACCCCCGCCACGGGAGGACGCCGGGTACTACGAACTCTTCGGTGTAGTCCGCCCGAGCCCGCGGAAAGAGCGCGGTGGTCAGCGGAGAGCCGATGGCGAACGACACAGGGCCAGGAAGGTCATAGACGTGCGTCTCGCCGACGGCCTGCTCCACGGCGTACCCTGCCACCGACTTCATCGCCACTTCGTCCCGAGCCATCTGCCCAGCCACCATCATCGGCGCCGCCAGAGCACGGGCACGGTTCACCGATCCGGCAACGAGCTGGACGCTGACGCTGTCAGCCTTCAGGGACGACGAGCTGATCGTCGCCGCTCCCGTGACCAGCGCGGAGCCAGATCCCCCCAGAACCGCCTGATACACGGCCTCCCACGTGACGCCCTGGCTCACGTAGGCCAGATCGATGGCATCACGCGCCCTGCTCGCGTCGAGCGTCACCACCGCCTCTGGCTTGCTCCGGATCAAGCTCGCCTCAGCCGGGAACAGCGGAATGCCCCCCGGCAACGAGAACATCACCAGGCCATTGGCGAGCTTCGACTGCGGTGGGTTCACACTCAGAATCGTCGCCTGAATCGTGTCGCCCTTCCCCTGCACGAACGTGAGCGTCCGCCCGATCGATGCCCGGAGCGCCGCTTCCATGTCCGTCGCCGGTCGCAGCACCGCGCTCGTCACCGCGACATTCGAGTCGGGTGAAAAGAGCGTCGCCGGATCGAGCCCCGGGAGATCGAGCGAGAAAATGTTGGTCCCGCGCTGGAGCTTCTGCGGGAGGGTCTTCCGGACGACGACGCGCCCGTCCGAGTAGATGGAGAGAGACGTTTGTCCGGCTGCCGGAGCAGCCGCGAGGACGAGCAGAGAAAAAGCCAGAGCCTTCATTTGAGCCACTCCCAGGCGGTTCGCTTGACTATGAGAAACGTCAGAGCGTACCAGGCAAGCACAACCCCAACGTAGGTCATCCGCGGCGTGAGCTGGGGCGGCAAGGTAAGGGTGACGTAAATCGCCAGGGGAGTTGTGGTTAGGATAGCCACCCACCGGGCGACCCGGCCCGCCCGCCGACGCACCCGCACGGTGCAGTCCCGGCAGAGCTCGCCCACGGCCAGACCGGCGATCATCCGGTCGCAGCCCTTACAGAGGTGGCTATACCCGCCTGGCGACAGCCCGGGCGAAGTCGGATGTAGAAGCATTGCCCCCCAGATCCTTGGTGCGGATGTTGTCCTTCACGATCGCCGTCTCGATGGCCTGCCGGAGCTTCGTCGCGGCGCCCTGTTCTCCGATGTGGTCGAGCAGCATGGCCGCCGCGAGCATCTGCGCCGACGGATTCGCAATGCCCTTCCCGGCGATATCGGGCGCCGACCCGTGCACCGCTTCGAAGATCGACGCCGTGGCGCCGATGTTCGCGCCGGGCGCGAGCCCCAGCCCCCCCACCAGGCCCGACGCTTCGTCCGACAGAATGTCCCCGAACAGATTCGTGGTCACGATGACGTCGAACTGCTCGGGATTGATCACCAGCTGCATGGCGGTGTTGTCCACGATCTTGTCGTCGGACGCGATCACGCCTTCGTATTCCTTTGCTACCCGCCGGCCGCTCTCGAGGAACAGGGCCGAGGTCGCCTTGAGGATGTTCGCCTTGTGAACGATGGTGACCTTTTTCCGGCCGTTCTTCTTGGCGTACTCGAACGCATAGCGGCAGATCCGCATGCACCCGTCGCGCGTCATGACGGACATGGCCTGCGCCACGGCCTTGGGGTCGTCCGCCACCCGGAAGACGTGGTCCAGGCCGACGTACATCCCCTCGGTGTTCTCCCGGATGATCACCAAGTCGACGTGCGGATAGCGGCCGCCCGGAACGATCGTCTTGGTCGGCCGCACGTTCGCGTACAGATCGAACTCCTGCCGGAGTGCCACGTTGACCGAGCGGTACCCGCCACCCACTGGCGTGGTGAGCGGGCCCTTCAGCGCAAGCCGGGTGCGGCGGATCGAATCGAGCGTGGCGTTGGGGAGGGGCGTGCCGGCCTTCTCGACGGCGGTCATGCCGCCGTACTGCTCGTCCCAATCGAACGTGAGTCCCAGAGCGCCGAGGACGTCGAGGGTGGCGGCGGTGATCTCGGGGCCGATGCCGTCGCCGGCTATCAGGGTGGCCTCGCGGGTCACGGCAACCCCGGCGTCAGGGTTTTGAGCGCGGCGTTGAGCGCACTCGAGGGGTCCTCTCCCACGCCGCGCGCCACCGACCGCCAGGATACGGTGCCGAGTCTCACGTCGACGAGCACCATCGTCAGCTCCGCGGTCCCGAGGGGACGGCTCCCGGCTCCCGGCTGCCGACGGGTGGTGTCGGTCTTGAAAAGCAGAGAAGCTGGTGCCAGCACATAGCTCCCGCCCGCCACCGCACCGAGCGTCCGGAGCTGCGCCCGGAGCGGATCGGGCACGTACGAACCGACCGGGGCCAGCCGGAGAATGGCGATGCCCAGCTGGTGCGGATCGTCGGGGAGATCGTTGGCGCCCCGTGCGCTCCGCCAGAGCCTGGCCGGAGATTTCCAGGCCACCTCGGGCACCCGGGTGGTGAGGAATCCGAGCAGGATCGAGTCCGCGGTGGCGAGTGCCTTGGGGTGGTCGGCGAGCTGCGCGTCCCAGTGCAGGGAGTCTTCCGCGAGTACGAGCGTGAAGGGAAGCACACCGACGTCGCGGCTGGCGAGTGAGCCGGCCGGCAACGGTACGGTCGGCTCGGGTACGGGGGCCTGCGGCTTGTGGCCGACGCACGCCGCGAGCAACAGCGGAGTGACCCACTTCCCCGCATCCCACGCCTTTAAGTATTTGTGTCTCAAGAGATTACTCACCCTCCGAATATCGCGATTCAATATCGCGGAGAGGAGGGTCACGACGCCAGGGTGAGGCCCCCGTCCACCACGATGGTCTGGCCGGTGATGTGCCGTGCCGCTTCGCTGCAGAGGAAGGTAATGACGTGCGCGACGTCCTCGGGGTCCGCCACCCGGCCGAGCACCGACTCATGCTCGGCCCGCTCGAGCACCTCGCGCGGGAGCTTGGCGAGGAGCTCCGTCTTCACGAAGCCGGGTGCCACCGCGTTGACGTTGATGTTCGACGACCCCAGGTCCACCGCCGCCGACTTCGTGAGCCCGATCAGCGCCGCCTTGCTCGCCGTGTAGTTCGCGATGCCGAATCCCGGCCGGAAGGCCTGGTGGCTCGCGACGTTCACGATCTTGCCGTAGCGCTGGGCGCGCATCGGGTTGCTCACCGACTGAATGCAGTTGAAGGCCCCGGTGACGTTGGTGTCGATGACCTCCTGCCAGGCCTCCGGACTCAGCCGCCACAGGGCCCCGTCATGCGTCACGCCGGCGTTGTTGACCAGGATGTGCATCCCGCCCAGCCGCTCCACGGCCTCGTGGACGAATACTTCTACGGCATTGCGGTTGCGGACGTCGCAGTGGGACGAGAAGACCGGAACCCCATGCGCCTTGATGGCGGTCTCGGTGAGCAGGGCCTGGGCGGCGACGTCACGCCCCGGCATCTCGAAAAAGTTGAACGCAATGGCGGCACCGCGTTGCGCGAGATCGAGACAGACCGCGCGGCCCAGGCCGGTGGCGCCTCCCGTGATCATCGCGACGCGACCCGAGAACCGGTCGCCGGTGCGCGCGGGCTCGCCCTGTTCGTGAGGCTTCGGGATGCCGGGGGCCGTCCCGGCTCCCGACGGACGTCCGCTCGAGGCCCAAGGGTAATTCACCACAGTCGGGCGAACCTACGGCGGGATTTGAACCCCGGCAAGGCGAGCCGTACCTTAGCGGGATGCGCCGCATCGCCTCCATCGTCATCTGGGCCGCCATCTCAGCCGTCGGCGCGCTCGCGTTCGCCACGCTCGCCTGGTCCCGGGGCGAAACCGTCAGCGCCGCCTGGCTCCTCATCGCCGCCGTCTGCACCTACGCCGTCGGCTACCGGTTCTACTCGAAGTTCATCGTCACCCGGGTCTTCGCCCTCGATCCCACGCGGGCCACCCCCGCCGAGCGGCTCGAGAACAGCCGGGACTTCGTGCCCACCGGCAAATGGGTGCTGTTCGGTCACCACTTCGCCGCCATCGCGGGTGCCGGGCCCCTCGTCGGCCCCGTCCTGGCCGCACAGTTCGGGTTCCTGCCCGGCACGCTCTGGCTCGTCATCGGCGTGGTGCTGGGCGGGGCGGTGCAGGATCTCACCATCCTCTGCTGCTCCCTTCGCCGCGACGGCAAGTCTCTCGGGCAGATGGCCAAGGAAGAGATCTCCCCCGCGGCCGGCATGACCGCCATGCTCGCCGTGCTCTTCATCATGATCATCCTCATCGCCGTGCTGGCGCTGATCGTGGTGAACGCCCTGAAGGCCAGTCCCTGGGGCTTCTTCACGATCGCCTGTACCATCCCGATCGCCCTCCTGATGGGCTGGTGGATGCGCACATGGCGGCCCGGAAAGGTGGGTGAGGCGTCGCTGGTGGGCGGAGTGCTCCTGATTCTGGCTCTCGTGGGAGGGGGGTGGGTGTCGCGGCACGCCGGACCCGCCGCGGCGTTCACGTTCTCAGGGCTGGCACTCACGGGGCTGATCGTCGGCTACGGGTTCTTCGCGTCGGTGTTGCCCGTGTGGATGCTCCTGCTCCCCCGCGATTACCTCTCTACCTTCCTCAAGATCGCGACCATCCTGGGGCTCGCCGTCGCGATCCTCATTTTGCTTCCGCCCCTCCGCATGCCGGCCATGACGCCCTTCGCCACGCTGGGTGAGGGACCCGTGTTCGCCGGGAAGTTCTTCCCGTTCGTCTTCATCACCATCGCGTGCGGCGCCATTTCGGGGTTCCACGCGCTGGTGTCGTCGGGGACGACGCCCAAGATGCTGCGGCGGGAGACTGACGCGCGGATGATCGGGTACGGCGGGATGCTGATGGAGTCGTTCGTCGGCGTGATGGCGATCATCGCGGCCTGCACCCTGCACCCGGGCGTCTACTTCGCGATGAACACCGCCCCCGCCGCACTGCAGCAGGCAGGACCCGTGCTCCAGGCGGCGGGCTTCGTGGTGTCTCCCGACTCGATGGCAGCCCTGGCCGCCCAGGTGGGGGAGAAAACGCTGGTGGGCCGGGCGGGAGGCGCGCCCGCGCTCGCGGTCGGGATGACGCAGATTTTTTCAGGCGTCACCCGCGCGCTCGGGGGCCAGACGCTCACGGCGCTCTGGTATCACTTCGCCATCATGTTCGAGGCGCTCTTCATCCTCACTACCATCGACGCGGGCACACGGGTGGGGCGCTTCATGCTCCAGGAGCTCCTGGGACACGCGTGGCCCCGGATGGGTCAGACCAGCTGGTATCCGTCGGTGATCCTCTCGAGTCTCTTGATCGTCGGAGGCTGGGGATATTTCCTCTATCAGGGCGTACTGGATCCCCTGGGCGGCATCAACTCGCTCTGGCCTCTGTTCGGCATCGCCAACCAGATGCTCGCGATCGTGGCGCTGGCCGTCGCCACCACCATCATCATCAAGATGAATCGCGCGCGCTTCGCCTGGGTCACCCTCGCGCCGCTCGCGTGGCTCGTCGCCGTGACCATGACGGCGGGCTTCGAGAAGATGTTCTCCCGGGATCCCAAGCTCGGCTTCATCGCGCACGCGGCCTCGCTCGCCGGCTCGGTCGATCCCACCGCCGCGCGTTTGATCTTCAACGATCGCGTGAACCTGGTCGCCACGTTCGTGTTCACGGCCGTGGTGCTCCTCCTGCTCGCGATTTCGCTCAAGGAATGGACCCTGGTGCTGGCCCGAAAGAAGGCGGCCGTGGTGAGCGAGGTCCCGTACGCACGGACGAGTTATGCCGCGGGTGATTGAGCGCCTGCTCCAGGCCCTCCGGCGGATCGTGGGCGCCCCCGACTATGAGGCGTACCTCGACCATTGCCGGCGCGCCGGACACCCGCCGCTGCTGGATGAACAGGCGTACATCCGTGAGTTTTTCGACCGGAAGGGCGCCCGCACGCGCTGCTGTTGATTAGGTTTCCCCCCCCTTCCATGTCCGCATCCGGGTCCCCGCCGTCTCCCGCTGCCGCGCACCATCCGCGGCGCTACGTCGCCCTGCTCTCCCTCACGGCGCTCGGCGTCGTCTACGGCGACATTGGCACCAGCCCGCTCTACGCCCTCCGCGAATGTTTCTTCGGCCCGCATTCCGTACCGCCGACACCCGCCAACGTCGTCGGGATCCTGTCGTTGGTATTCTGGGCGCTGATCCTCGTGGTGTCGGTCAAGTACGTGGCCTTCATTCTCCGGGCCGACAACCGCGGGGAGGGCGGGATCCTCGCACTCATGGCCCTGCTGGTTCCCCGCAACGGCGAGCCGCAGCGGCGCCGGTGGTTCATCGTGGGTCTGGGGTTGTTCGGCGCGGCGCTCCTCTACGGCGACGGCATGATCACGCCCGCCATCTCCGTGCTCTCGGCCGTCGAGGGGCTGAACGTAGCGACCCCCGTCTTCGAGCCCGTGATCATCCCGCTCACCATCGCCGTGCTGGTCGGACTCTTTTTGCTCCAGAGCCGAGGCACCGCCGGGGTGGGCACGCTGTTCGGACCGGTCATGCTCGTCTGGTTCGCCGTGATCGCGGTCCTGGGGCTGGGGGGCATCATGCGGGCTCCCACCGTCCTCGGCGCCATCAACCCCGCCCACGCGGTCGAGTTCTTCTCCGACAACGGCCTGGCGGGTTTCCTGGTCCTCGGCGCCGTGGTGCTCGTGGTGACGGGGTGCGAGGCGCTCTACGCGGACATGGGGCATTTCGGGCGTAAACCGATCCGCCTCACCTGGTACTCCCTCGTCCTGCCGGCGCTCCTCCTCAATTACTTCGGACAGGGCGCCCTGCTGCTCGCCGAGCCCGGCGCGGCCCACAACCCCTTCTACCGGTTGGCGCCCTCCTGGGCCCTGTACCCCCTGGTCGCGCTGGCCACGGCGGCCGCCGTCATCGCGTCCCAGGCCGTCATTTCCGGCGCGTTCTCGCTGACCCGCCAGGCGGTCCAGCTGGGGTATTCGCCGCGGCTCGAGATCGAACACACGTCGGGAGTGGAGATCGGGCAGATCTACGTGCCGCAGGTCAATTGGACACTCATGGTGGCCACCATCGGCCTGGTCCTGGGCTTCGGGTCGTCGTCCCGGATGGCCGCCGCCTACGGCATTGCGGTCACCGGCACGATGACCACGACCTCGGTGCTCTTTTACTTCCTGGCCCGGGAGCGCTGGCGGTGGCGGGCGATCCTGGTGGTCGGGCTCTGTACCGTCTTTCTGGCCGTCGATCTCTCGCTGTTCGGCTCGAGTGCCGTCAAGCTGTGGCAGGGCGGCTGGTTCCCCCTGGCCGTCGCCGGGGGCGTCTTCATCCTGATGACGACGTGGAAACGCGGGCGGGAGCTCCTCTCGGAAAAACTGTCGGCGGTGGGCCTGCCGGTCGAGGCGTTTCTGACGGACCTGCAATCACACCGCGTGATCCGGGTGCCCGGTACGGCGGTGTTCCTGACGTCCAACGCCGAAGGGATTCCCCTCGCCCTGCTCCACAACCTGAAGCACAACAAGGTGCTGCATCAGCAGGTAGCACTCCTGACCATCACCACCGGCGAGGCGCCGCACGTTCCCGAACACGAGCGGCTGCAGGTCAAACCCCTTGGGCACGGTTTCTACCGGCTGCTGGCGCGGTACGGCTTCATGGAAGATCCCAATGTGCCGGCCCTGCTCGACCAGGCGCGGCCCCTGGGATTCGAGGCCCGGCTCCTCGAGACCACGTTCTTTCTGGGACAGGAGACGGTGGTGCCGGCGCGCGGACGTCACATGGCGTTGTGGCGGGAGAAGCTGTTCGGGTTCATGGCGCGGAACGCGCACCGGGCGACGGCGTTCTTCCGGATTCCGCCGAATCGGGTGATCGAGGTGGGGGCGCAGATTGAGCTCTAGATACCCGCAGCTCTCGTAATCCCCGGGCTGGCGCCCGGGGCCTCGCGACAGGTCACGTGCCCTTCGGCTGCCCGGTCCGTGGGAACCCTACTCCCACCCACATCACCACCAGCACCGCCGTCCCCGCGGCACTCACCGCAAACGCCGTCCCCGCTCCGATCTTCTCGTAGATCATTCCCAGCCCAATACCGCCGGCCAGGGCCGCGACGCCCGTGAGGGCGTGATACGCACCGAACCCGCTCCCGGACTTCTTTCCCGCCAGGCGCGCGACCAGCGCGCGCTCCGGGCTCTCCGTGAAACCCGCCACGACACCCAGGGCGAGAAAGAGCAGCCAGGCGGCGGTGACGCTCGAGGCGAACGCGAAGCCCGTGGCCACCAGCACGTACGCCACCCACCCGATCCACATGGTGAAGACCGAGCCGCGCCGGTCGTTCATCGCCCCGCCCACGAAGCTGGACGACGAGCGGATCACATGCAGAGCGGCCCACAGAAGCAGGATCTCCGCTACCGGCACGCCCAGCTGCTGCGCCCTGAGGATCATGAGCGTCTCGGGCATGCGGACGAGGTACGAACAGGCGATGACATAGACGGGAGCCGGCAGCCGGGAGCCGGTGGCCGTCGGCGCCGGGGCCCGCGGCGGCTCCTCACGGGAGCGGCGGGCCCCGGTCGTGGCCCAAACGGCCAGCATCAGCACCAGCACGCCGGGGATGGCGCTCGACTCGATGACCGACCGCACGCCGGCCTGGTGGAATCGCAGGAGGTACCAGGCGACGAGCGGCCCGACGACCGCACCGGCGTGGTCCATGCCCCGCTGGAGCCCGAACGCCCGTCCGCGCAGGGCGTCCGGCGTGACGTCGGCGATCAGGGCGTCGCGTGGAGGCGTCCGGATGCCCTTCCCGATGCGGTCCGTGACCCGCAGGGCAATGACCTGCCAGGCCGCGCCCGTCACCGAGATCACGGGACGGACTACGACCGCCACGAAGTAGCCGAGCACGATCAGGGGTCCGCGCCGCCCCTGGCGATCCGCCAGACGGCCGGCCCAGAACTTCACGAAGGTGGAGGCGAAATCGGCCGCGCCATCCAGAGTGCCGAGCGCCGCAGCGCCGCCGCCCAGGACGCCCGTGACGAACGCGGGAAGGAGCGGATAGACCATCTCGCTCGCGAAGTCGTTCAGGAGCGAGACCCATCCGAACAGCACGGCCTGCCGGGGGAGCCGTTCCTTCACGCGAGACCCAGGCCCCACCGGATGAGGGAAATGGGCAGTGCGCCGTAGGAGAGGACCGCTTCGTGGAAGCCGTTGAGCGTGTAGGCGCGTCCCTTCGACCGCTTGAAGTCCTCCCGCAGCGACAGGAGCTCACGCCGGCCCACCGCATAGCAGATCTGATAGGCCGGCGCCGCGCAATAGCGCCGCACTTCGGCCTCGGCGTTCCCGCGGTCGACCCCGAACGTGCCGACCAACATGTCGACCGCCTGCTCGAACGTCATGCCGCGCGTGTGCAGCCCGACGTCGATGAGGATCCGCAGTGCCCGCCACAGCAGGTGCACCCGCTGGAAGAAGTGCTCCTCTTCTCCTTCGTAGAAACCCTCTTCCCCCATCATTTCTTCGCAGTACAGCGCCCAGCCCTCGAGCGTGAGCGTCGACAGGATGAGCTTCCGGATGGAGGACGGCTGGTCCTGCGCGTGAATGATCTGGAGATGGTGACCCGGGTAGCCTTCGTGGAGCGTGACCGCCGCCACTTCCCACCGGCAGCAATGGTCCCGCAGGAGGCGCTCCTGCTGGGCCGCGGAGAGCGTGGGATCCGGGGGAGTGACGTAAAACCACCCGCTCCGGTCGGGGGAGAACGTTCCCGGCGCCTCGTAGGCGGCAAAAGGCACGAGAGGACGCAGGAACTCCGGGGTGGCGACCACTTCCAGTACGCCGTTGGGCAGGGGCGCCACCTTGCGGGTTTCCACGAACCGGCGGGCCCGCTCCATCGCCTTCCCGTAGAAGGGGACCAGCTCTCCCGCGGACGGGTGATCCTCGCGCAGCCGGGCGACGAGCTCCCTCCAGGGCCGCTTTCCATCCAGCCGCCGCGCGCGCGCCATCAGGTCGGCTTCGATCTCTTCTTTGAGGCGATGCCCGTAGCGCCACAGCTCAGGCGCCGTGTCCCTCAGGACGTGCTCGTAGTGCAGCCGGAAGTTGAACCCCTCTTCGCCCAGGGCGAAGGCGTCGGAGCCGGACTCGCGCCAGCGATCGAGATCGCGGCCGAACGATTCGAGAGCCGCCGTCGCGGCCGCGACCGCCGCCCGCACGCGTTCGCCATCCTGGCCGCCGAGCCGTCCCACGGCCATCCCGGTCTCCTTGACCAGGGCGAGCCCGGCAGCGCTCATCCGGCGCCCCGTCTCGCAGAAGACCCGCACCGGATCGGTGAGGGTGCCGCGGGCATCATCGAGAAAGGCAGGGACTTCTTCCAGTCGCTCGGTCAGGGCCCGAGCGCGGTGCTCGTCGGGACGGTCGCGCCGGGCCAGGAGTACGTAGAGACCGTTGAGGAGATGCGAGAGCCAGAACTCCGGATTCCGGACCTGCGGACGCTCCTTCTCGAAGCGCATTTGCGTCACGCGCAGGTCGTTCAGCAGCGCGGTACGGTCGATCTCGTCATCCAGCCCGTCGGTGGCGGCCTCCTCGAGCGCCATCGTCAGGGACTTCATGGCCGCCAGATGGGGTGCGAGCGTGGCTTTGCCGAACCGCCCCAGGCGGCCGTCGTGGCTGGTCACCCCCGACTGGCTCGCGCCTACGGGATCGAGATGCCACCGGAGATCGAAATACGACTTGGTAAGGCCGTCGAGGGCGCCTACCGCCATACGACCTGTTCGAGGAGGCGCCGGCATTCCGCTTCGGACAGCACCCGGTCCGTGCGCTTGGCGGCGTCAAACAGGATCTTGCAGGCGTCCTCGTTCTCGGGGTCGAACCCGTGGGTGGAGAGCCAGTACTTCACGTTGGACAGTCCGGACACCGGCGAAATGTCGATGCGTTGTGCGAGGCCGAGCTCGGCGGCGGGCACGGAGCTGTATACGCGGTCCGCCAGCCAGTCGTGCCCCTTCTTCTTCGCCTTGATGATCGCCGCGGCGTGCACCCCCGTGCCGGTGCGGAAGGCGTCGGTGCCCATCACGGGGTAGTTGATGGGGATCGGAATCCCCACCGCGTCGGCCACCGTCCGGCAATACTCGGCGAGCTTGCTCATGTCCCCTGCATACGCACCAAGCAGCTTCAAGTTGACGATGAGCAGGTCCATCTCCGCGTTCCCCACGCGCTCGCCCACACCCAAAGCGGTCGCGTGAATGCGGTCGGCCCCGGCCTCGATCGCGGCGAGACAGTTGGCGAGCCCCATGCCACGGTCCCGATGCCCATGCCAGTCGATTTTCACGTCTTGCTTCTTGACGATTTGTTTCTTGACGAAGTCGATCAACGCCTTGACACCCTGAGGAGTCGCATGCCCGACGGTGTCCGCGAGACAGATGCGCGTGGCCCCGCAGTCGATCGCGGTCCCATACAGCTGTTTCAGCGTCTCCGGCCGCGCCCGGGTCGTGTCCTCGGTGACATACATGACCGAGAGTCCCTGCCGGGTCGCGAAGGTGACCGCCTCCTCCGTGGACTTGAGGATCCGGTCCACGGTCCAGTCCTCGGCGTATTGCCGGATGGGTGAGGACCCGATGAAGGTGGCGGCCTCGATGGGGATACCCACTTCCTGGACGATCCGGGCGATGGGCTCGATGTCGGAAATGACGGTGCGGGCGGCGCAGTTGGGGGCGATGGGCAGTTTCGCGTCCCGGATTTCCGTGGCCAGGGTGCGGACCTGCTCGACCACACGGGGCCCAGCACCGGGCAGGCCGATGTCGGCCGCCGCGATCCCCAGATCCGCCATGAGATGAAGGAGGCGGCGTTTGACCTCGAGGGAGGGATCCCGGACCGACGGCGACTGGAGCCCGTCCCGGAGCGTTTCGTCGTTCAGGTCGAACCGGGCCTTCGACCAATCGAACGCCGCGCCCTGGGTGTTCCAGTCGTAGATGAGGTCGCGCTCGTCCATAGACTAGCATCACCCACTCCCTCCTCATCGTCAAGACAGTTAGAGTGGTGTCGTGTCCGACCCGATCGCTCAGCTGCTCGAGCATCCCCGCATCGCGGGCGCCCGCACCGCGATTGAATCATCCGACGCAGAGACTCTGACCCTGCAGTCAGCAGTGTCCGCCATCGCGTCCCCGACGGGGCACGAGGGCCGGCGTGCCGCGTGGCTCGCCGACCGGTTCCGGGAAGCGGGCCTCGCGAGTGTGCGGCTCGACGACGCGGGCAACGTCCACGGCTGGCTCGGCGACCGGTCCCGGGGCCCCGCCGTCGTGCTCGCCGCGCACCTGGATACCGTCTTCGGGGCCGACGTCGACGTCACGGTCAAGCGGGGGCACAACGGCGGGAGGCTCGAGGGTCCCGGCATTTCGGACAACGCGCGGGGGCTGGCCGCCCTGGTGGTCCTGGCTCGGGTGCTGTCCCGGGGTGCCCCGCCCTTCACCCGTCCGGTGCTCTTCGCGGGAACGGTGGGCGAGGAAGGCTCCGGGGACCTTCGGGGGGTCCGGCACCTCTTCGGCTCGAAGGAGTTCGCCGCCCACGCGATGATCGCCGTGGATGGTGCGGGCGTGGAGCGCATCATCCATCGCGGCGTCGGATCGGTGCGGATGCGGGCCCGGTTCCGGGGACCGGGGGGACACTCATGGGCGGCCTTCGGCGTGGCGAACGCGGCGAGCGCCGTGGGCCGCGCGGCGGCATCCGTCGCGGAGCTCCCGATCCCCCGGGATCCCCCGTCGTCCCTCTCCGTGGTGCGGTTGGGCGGGGGGACCGGTCTCAATTCCATTCCCCACGATGCCTGGCTGGACCTCGACATCCGGAGCGAAAGCGCGGACACCTTGCAGGCGCTGGAGGCGCAGGCGCTCACGTCTCTCGAGCGGGCCCGGGACGCGGAAAACGCGCGACGGACGCCGGGAACCCCTCTGCTCAAGGTCGAGATCGAGCCGCTGGGGCGGCGACCCTCGGGACTCACGCCACGGGCGCATCCCCTCGTGCAGGCCGCGCTGGACGCCAACCGGGCGCTGGGGCTCGCGCACGAGCTTGCCGCATCCTCCACCGACGCCAATCTCCCCATGTCGCTGGGCATCCCCGCCATCGCGCTGGGCGCCGGCGGCAACGCCGGGGATACGCACCGCACGTCCGAGTGGTACGAAAACACGAAGGGCCCGCTGGGGATCGTGCGGGCCCTGCTCGTGACAGCGGCCATGGCTGAAGTCAGCTGAGGGAGCGCGCCTTGGACTCCCGATAGACGGCGCGGGCGGTTTTCGCTCCTACCACCGATCCCACCAACGGCGGCGCTGTCACGAAGAACCAAAAACCCGAAGAGATCACCCAGGCCATCGTCACCGCTTAGAGCAGGTCTACAGACCGCGTCCGGGGCTGGAAAAAATTGAAGGGTCCGTCGTTGTACCGTATTCTTGGTAGCCATGTCCTTGGCGCTCGTCTCGTACGTTCCGCGATCACTCGCGGCGGCCTCTATGGCCGCCCTTGTGTGCTGGGCCTGCGAGGCAGATATCCCCGCGGGGCCCGACTCCCAAGTCCCGGTCGTTCAGGCGCTGCTTGTGCTGGGGGATTCGACCCAAACCGCGTGGGTCGAATGGCGCTTGCCTGCGGATTCGACAGCCACGAGTGACGTGCGTCCCGTCCCGCCGGCCCTGGTACAGCTCTGGCTGATCCGGCCCGCAGGCGACTCCGTGCCCTTGGGGCCCGTGGCGGGTACACCCGGGAAGTTCGATGCGATCAGCGCGGTGACCGCTGGAGGGACGTATCTCCTCCACGGCACGGTCGCGGGACGACCGGTGGCCGGCATCACGGTCGTCCCGGGGCCGCTGGATATCCGCGCCCCGGTGGGTGACACGGTGTCCATCGGCGCCGCGTGCTACGTGTTCTGCCCCTTTCCCTACCGGTGGTTTGCCGCGGGCACCGACGCCTATTGGCTGACCCAGACGGCCGTCGGTCCCCCACGTCTGTTGCCGCCATACGCGCCGGCCGTCACTTCGGACACGGCGGGCGTACTGCAGCTGCTCCGCGTGGCAGACACCATGAAGGTCTTCATCTACGCCCTCGACGCACACGCCGCGGCGTTCTTCCTGCCGGCCAACCCAAAGAGCAGCATCACGGGCCTCTTTGGATTCTTCGGATCCGCTTCCCGCGTGGAGCGATGGGTCATCTTTCAGTGAGGAGTCCTTTCGCCGTGTGGGTGGCGATCGTGTGCGCCACCCCGGGCGCCGCCCAGGTCCCGGTGCCCGGCACCGTGCTCGATTCGGGTACGGCTGCCCCGCTGGAAGGTGCCCTCGTCAGCGCCCGCCACGCCGCTCGCGCCGCTGTCACCGACCGGCTGGGGCGATTCGTCGTCTGGGTCACCGGATTCCCAGACACCCTCACCGTGGCGTACCTCGGACGGTCGCCGGCCCGCCTGGTCCTCGATTCCGCGCCGGTGCACCCCCTCGTGATCCGCCTCTCCACTCGCCCTGTGGCGCTGGCCGAGGTCATCGTTACGGCGCCCGAATCGGTGGCGCGTCCATTGGAAGACCTGGGACGCTGGCAGGTACCGCTCGTCACCGCCCGCACCCTGCCCGCGGCCGTCGAAACCGACGTCTTCCGATCCCTCAGCCTGGTCCCCGCCGTCACCTTCTCCAGTCCGCTGTCCGCCCGACCGCTGATCCGCGGCTACGATGCCGACGAGTCCAGCACCCGGATCGACGGGTTCGAGGTCCTGAACCTGTACCACATCGGGCGGGTGTTCTCGGCCTTCCCCGCCGACGCGGCCCGGCAGGTCGACGTCACGGAAGCCCCTCATGATGCCGGCACCGGCGGCGCCCTGGCGGGAACTGTGGACATCACCGGCCAGACGGGCGATCCCGGCGCCATCCGGGGAGGCGCGGACCTGAGTCTGATCTCGGCGACCGCCTGGGGTGGCGGAGGTGGTCCCGGCGCCCGGTGGTTCGGAGCAGCCCGTGCTGTGCACCTGGCCCTGGCCAATGCCGCCACCGGCGACCGGTTTCCCTACGATTTCCAGGACGTGTATGCCAACGCCCTCCTCTCCCAAGGCGGGCGGCCGGCCGCGAAGATCACCGCGTTCGGGTCTCGAGACCACCTGTTCGACCGTGACCACGGGAGCGGCATGGACTGGAGCAACGTGCTCCTGGGGGGACGCTGGGAAGCCGTGGACGACGGACGCCGTACACTCAGCTTCTGGGCGAGCGGCAACCGGTTCGCTGAAGACGTCGCCGACCTGCCCGCACGCTTTTCCGTGATCAGCGTCCGTAACCGGTTCGAACGGGTCGCGGGGGGGCTCGATGCCAAGGTCCAAAGTGCGCGGTCTCAGGCCGCCGTCGGGGTCTCTCTCGCCCGCCGGAGCATCGCCAATCGCGTGACGCCGGTGCGGGGCACCGACTTCACGCCCACCGATGCGTCTTTCCATTTGAACGAGCTGGGTGTGTACGGGGAAGGAACCACTACCATCGGGCGCGCCTCGGTGCACGCGGGAGCACGGCTCGACGCGGCCGGAGCCACGACCGTGATTCAGCCCGAAATTCGCATGGGGCTGCCGCTCGGCGCAGGCCTGTCCCTCAGCGCCGGGGCTGGCCTGGCCGCCCGCCTCTTTCAGCTGGTTTCCGATCCCCAGTCAGAGCCGTCCCTGACGTTCTACGATTTCTGGCTGAACGCGGGGCGCGACGGCGTCCCGGTGCCGGTGGTGGACCACTCCACACTCGATCTCGACCTGACGCGCGGCGCATTTGCCGGACGTCTGTCCCTGTTCGGATCCCGAGCGCGGGGCATGGCAGAGCTCAGACCGTCGACGGATCAACGCGCGGATACGTCCAGTGTCTTTCGGTACGGGCGGGGGCGCACGGCCGGCATGGAGCTGCAGATAGGGGTTCGCGGGGGTGACGGCCGGCGAGCCATCTCGGCGACCTATGTATTGAGCGTTTCTCAGCGGGACTGGGGAGCGGGATGGATCCCCTGGTCACAGGACCGCCGTCACCTGTTCAGACTCGTCGCCCTGACCCGCCTGGGCACGCGCTGGTCCGTCTCGGCTACCTTCGAAGCCCTCAGCGGTCCGCCGGTCACGCCCATCGCCGGTATCATTTTCCGGGCCTCGCCGGACACCGGGGGAGGAGGGCTGGCGCGCCCTGGCTATGGGGCCGCGTATGTGTTCGGACCCGAGAATCAAGCGCGCTCGAGCGGCACCTTCCGAACCGACCTCGGCCTTCGCTACGCCTTCTCGGGGCCCTGGAACTCCCGGATGACTATCGGCCTGTCAGTGATCAACGCCGGCTTCGGTCCCGTCTCTCCCTTGCGGCCGGGTCCGATCCAGACCGACGGGAACGGCAGAGTCGCAGCCAGCTACGAGCGCCTCTACGACATGCCCGCGGTGCCCACGATTTCGTTTCGCGCCGAGTTCTGATCACGCCCTCGACCACGGTCATGCGCTGCGGTCGCGGTCGCTGGCGGGAGAGCGCGTTTTTTCAACTCCCGCGTTGATCGCCAGTTGACAACTCCTCGGTAGGTTCGCCGTTGCCATGCGCGCCGAGCCCGCCTACACTGCCGATATGCCTGGCACGCTGATGACCGCCGAAGAGCTCTTCCGCTCGAGTTTCCCCGACAAACGCGTCGAATTGGTGCGAGGCCAATTGGTCGTGCGGGAGCCGCCCGGCTTCGCGCACGGAGCTGTGACGGCCCGCCTCGCAAGCGCGCTGCTGGTCCATGTCGCGGCGAAACACTTGGGAGAGGTCCTGGCGGGCGACGCGGGCTTCACCCTGTTCCGGAACCCGGATACGGTTCGGGGGCCAGACGTGGCGTTCATCGAAAAAAGTCGGGTACCCACGCCCATCCCTGCCGCGTTCGCCGAGTTCCCGCCGGATCTGGCGGTGGAGGTGCTGTCGCCCCGGGATCGGCCGGGGGAGGTGCGGGCCAAGGTCGCCGATTGGCTGAGCGCGGGTACGCGCCTGGTATGGGTGCTCGACTTGGCACGGCGCGAAGCCCGCGTTTACCGTCAGGATGGGACGGTCGCTTCCGTGACTGCCGACGGTGTGCTGGACGGCGAGGATGTCATCCCCGGCTTCACGTGCCGTCTGGGTTCTGTTCTCTAGGCCGCTTCCTCGGAGCTAGTGCCCCACGCCCCCACCCTGCGTCTTGCTCTTCGAGTTCATGAAGAACAGCAGTGGCAACAACGCGACCATCGTGATCCCGAACAGCAGGAACATGTGCTCGAACGAGAGCATCATGGCCTGCGCCGTCACCTGACCGTTGATCACGGCGAGCGCCTGGGTCTGCGCCAGCGCGGGCGGCGTCCCCGTCGCGATCAGGTGCGCGCTCACCGCGTGCAGCCGCTGCTGCAGAATGGGATTGTAGATCGTCACGTCGGCGGCCATCGCGGCGCGGTTCTGCGCCGTGAAGCGCTGCAGCAGGGTCGCGGACAGCGCGATGCCCACGGAGCCACCGAGCTGCCGCATCAGGTTAAAGAGCCCCGTCCCCTGGGCGATCTTGCTCATCGGCAGCTCGGCCATCGCCAGGTTGGTCAGGGGCACGAAGATCATCCCCAGCCCGAAGCCGCGGAAAATGAAAGGCCAGAAGAAGTCCGACGTCCCGCTCTGAATGGTGAAGTGAGCGTGCTTCCACATCACCCAGCCGAACACCAGCGTGCCGATCGTGATCGACACCCGCGGGTTCAGCTTCGAGCGTCCGAAGATGCCCATCGTCACACCCGACGCGATGGCGCTCGGCAGGAGTACCCACCCGGTTTCTTCGGCCGTCATGCCCAGCAGGCTCTGCATGTAGACGGGGATGACGAAGACCGTGGCGTACAGACAGATCCCGAGCCCCATGCCGAAGAGCACGCCCGCCGTCAGCTGTTTGCTCTTGGCTATTCGCAGGTCGACCACGGGGTGTTCCGTGGTCAGCTCATGCCAGACGAACGCCACGAGCGACACTGAGCTGATCACCGCGAAGGCGATGATCTGCCGCGACTGGAACCAGTCCTGCCGCTCCCCCCGCTCCAGCATGGTCTGGAGCGTGCCGATTCCGGCCGCCAGGAGGAGCAAGCCCCAGTAGTCGATCTTCTCGACTTTGACGGCGTGCTCGGAGTCCCGGATGAGGGACAGGGTCATGAAGAACGCCAGCAGACCGATCGGCAGGTTGATGTAGAAGATCCAGGGCCAGCCGTAGGCATCCACGATGTAGCCGCCCAGCGTGGGACCCAGCGCCGGACCGACCATCACGCCGATGCCGAAGATGGCCATGGCCGTACCGTACTCGGACTTCGGGAACTCCTCGTAGAGGATGGCCTGGGAGGTGGACAGGAGCGCCCCGCCGCCCATCCCCTGGATGATCCGCCAGATGATCAGCTCGGTGAGCGTGTGCGAGTTGCCGCACAGGAACGACGCGATCGTGAAGATCGCGATCGAGCTTGCGAAGTACCGCCGCCGGCCGAAATACGCGGAGAGCCACCCGGTGATGGGCAGCACGATGACGTTGGCGACGATGTACCCCGTCGAAACCCAGGCGATCTCGTCCAGCGTGGCGCCCAGGTTCCCCATCATGTGCGGGATCGCGACGTTCACGATGCTGGTGTCGAGCAGCTCCAGCACCGTGGCCATCGAGACCGTCACCGCGATGAGGTAACGGAACCGGTAGCGCCGGGCCTCGTATGCGGACAGGCCCCCGGCGGGAACGGCGGCGACTGCGGTAGCCACGAAGCGCTCCTTACTTCGTCTTGATGACCACGACCACGCTCATCCCGGGACGCAGCAGCGTGGCGGGATCCGTGCTCTGGGGAACCTCGATCCGCACCGGGACGCGCTGGACCACCTTCGTGAAGTTCCCGGTGGCATTGTCCGGAGGCAGCAGCGAGAACCGCGCGCCCGTCGCCGGGGAGAGACTCCCCACCCGTCCGGTGAAGTGCTTTCCGGGATACGCATCCACGGTGATGTCCACGGGAGCGCCGGCTTTCACGTCGGCGACTTCGGTCTCCTTGAGGTTCGCGGTGACCCAGATGTCGTCCATGGGCACGACGCTCATCAGGGGCTCACCCGGCTGCACGAGCTGGCCGACCTCGACGTTCTTCTTGCTGACGATGCCGGAGACCGGGGCCACGACC
>DATEGY010000030.1:0-4759 GCA_035279865.1 Gemmatimonadales bacterium
CGGAGCTGCGGCCGCGGTGGGCGCGGGTGTAGCCGTCGCCGCCGGCTGGGTGCCGTTCGAGGAGACCGGGAACACGTTCGAGCACACCGAGCACCGCGCGCGCACGCCCCCGGCGGGGACTTTCGCCGGGTCTACGCGGTAGACGGTCTCGCACGACGGACACGTGACGTTCACGGAGCTCCTGTTTCGCTTCCCTATTCGGGCGTGTCGCCGGACTCGTGATCGCGGCGGCGGTCGACGACGAACACCGATCCGGCTTGCGTCTTGGCGTAGCTCTTCATCTCGGTCGCCAGCTCGCTGACCTGCGCGGGGTGCGCGAAGCGGCGGTGCTGGTTGGTGACGATCCCGATCGACAGCGTCATCAGGGGCACGCGATGTAGTTGGCCCCTGCGGTCCTTCCCAAAATAATATCCGGCGCGGCGGTCCTGCTCGTTGTACTGGTACGGGATCAGAGTGTCGAACACCGTGAGGATCTCGCCGCAGACCTCCGTGATGGCATCCACCGGGATCATGAAGATGAAGTCGTCACCACCGATGTGGCCGATGAACCCCCGGGGCCCCGCCATGCCCTTCACCACGTCATGCAAGATCCGTGACAACAGGTAGATGACGCGGTCGCCGTCGTAGTAGCTGTACCGGTCGTTGTATTCCTTGAAGTGATCCAGGTCGGCGTAGCAGACCGCAAACCATTCCCCGGCCTCCATGCGCCGGCGGATTTCGCGTTCGATCTCCGTCGTTCCCGGCAGGCGGGTCGAGGGATTCACCGCCACGTCCCGCTCGGTGCGGGTCAGGAGCCCCTCGAGGCGGACCACCTGCTCCACCGGCTCGAGCAGCGGGGTCAGCACTTCATCAGCCCCCGCGGCAAACCACTCGCGCACACGCTCGGTTACGTGCCTGCCGGCCACCGCCGCCAGGGGGACGATGGCGGTGTACGGGTCCCCCTTGAGACGGGAGCACAGTTCCAGGGAGGCGGCCCCGTCCGCGTCCGCATCCACCAGTACCAGGAGGGGGAGCGATCGCAGGACCATCTGCTGGACCACCGCGGGGTCCGACACCGGGACCAGGCCCACCTTTCTCCCTGTAATCCAGGGGAGGAGGGTGTCTGGAACGGGGCGGCCAGTTGGTGAAAAGAAGAGAATCGTCTGGCGCGTCCGCACCGGGGTCCTCTCGTAAAAGTCGAGCGCGTCGAAACTTAGGCCCCCTCAGGGGCGGTGTCAAACGAAGTGGGTCAGAACGCCACGCGGACCGAAATGAGGGAGAAATCGGGGGTTAGAAACGTGTTGAGGCTGGTGTTCCGGTGAGTGGCGGACGTGAGGCGGTTCGAGATCAAGGCATCGAGGGCCGAGACGATGTGGTTGGCGAGCAGCAGCCCGAGCTGGGCCTGGGCGTTCCGGTAACCGTCGTCACTGGACCTGATGAGGTCCCGGAATGCCTGCTGCTGGAGACTCGCGTTCTGCCACGACCACTGATACTTGGGCCCGACCGCGTGCCGGACGTAGAAGGAATACGCGGAGTCGGATTGGGGAGTGTTGGGCGGCGGGGGAACGTTGGGGTCGGTCCAGAACGTCCGCCGGGCCAGGAGCCAGATCGATCCGTTGTAGGTCGATGGGTCGGTTTCCGGGACCAGCGACCCGGGTCCCAGGCTGTAGTGCCCGGATGCCGTGAACCGCTCCATGGTTTCGTAGTACTCGAAGATCGTATCCCGGCGCACGGACGCGAACCCCCGCTGGGCCACGGCGAAGGCGAGCTGGTGGTAGAGGTCGGCGTTCACGTTGGCGTCGTGCTGGAGCTGGATGTAGCGCGACAGCGCGTACAGCTCCACGGCGCCGTACACCGCCGCCCGATCCTGCCCGGACAGTGCCTGCCCCATTCCCGGGACGAAGAGGGACGCGAGGGGCCGCACCCACGACTTTTCGCGGAGGGCCGCCGAATCCACCTGGGCCGCGACCCCGGGGGGGGGGGATCCAAGCCCGACCGCGACCGCGATGCCGAGCGCGATCCGGTGGTGGCCGTGCATCAGAACGTCAGGCTGAATGAGATGAAGGTCGGATTCGTTCCCAGGAGGTCCGTGGCCTGCATGAAGGTCCGCGCGAAGTCTAGGCTCAACGCGCCGGTGTGGACGCCCATGCCGACGCTCGGGCCGGACAGGCCCTGGCGGGCGAACGCGTATCCGGAGCGGAGGCGGATCGTATCGTGGTAGCCGAGGTCGATGCCGATCCGCATTTCAGGCGGAGCCGAATTGTCCCAGGGACGATCCACGTCGGCGGCGATGCGGACATCCACGTGGTTCAGGGCCTGCCCGAGGTCGAACCGGCTGGAATCCGGCACGGACCGACCGGTGGCCTCGCCCGGTTCCTGCGACTGGAAATCGATCCGGTACAAGGCGCCGAAGTTGAGGCGCGCGGGAAGCGGGTCGGCCTGCGCGGCGTTGTTGACTTGGAGGCGGAAGCCGATGTCCTTCACCGCCGCGCCGAAACGCAATGCGCCTCCCGACCCCACCGCGAATTGCGTGCCGATGTCGAATGCATGTGTCAGGGCGTCGCTGCCGCTCGGGAGCCCCGTGCAGTTGCCCTGACAGTTGATGTCGAACTGCACCAGCTTGTAGGTCATGCCCACGGTGACGGTCCCGGCCACCGAGGTTGCGAAGGACGCCATGTACTCGAGGTTCCGGGGGGAGATCGTCGCGATGGTGCTCAGGCTGTCGGGACCGGCGTCCTGCGTGCCGTAGTCGAGGAGGAGCACGCCGAGGCCGAACGTACCGATGCCTCGGCGGGGCACGAACAGCGTAAGGGCCGTCAAGGGTCCGGCGACGAAGGTGGCGCTGTTCAGCGTGAACTCGCTCGAGGGAATGCTCGCGAGTCCCGCGGGATTCCAGAACACCGCATCCCCCCGTCCCTGCAGGGTCGCACCAGCCTGGCCCATCCCCACCGCCTGGGCTCCGACGGGGAGCAGCAGGAAGACCGCGCCGGCGTTGGTGAGCTCCGCCGACGACGAGGATTGGGCGGCGAGCGCCGGACCGGCCAGCGCCAGTCCCGCGGCGAGGGCGACGGCCTCTCTAGAACGGTTTCGCTTCATCCACCAACATGACCGGGATGTCGTCTTCGACGGGATACGACAGCCGGCACGCGGCGCACGCCAGCGTCTCCGCGGGCGCGGGCCGGTGCTCGAGCGGGCCCTTGCATTTGGGACAGACGAGGATCGCGAGCAGGTCGGGCGAGAGGCTCATCCGATGGAATACCCCAGGCGCTTGAGGGAAGATGCATCCGCGCGCCAGCGCGGCATGACCTTCACGTGAAGATCCAGAAAGACCGGCTGACCGGTGAGGGCCTCGATCCGCTCCCGGGCTTTCTGCCCGATGGCTTTGATCACCTTCCCCCCTGCCCCGATCACCATGCCCTTCTGACTGTCACGTTCCACGTAGACCGTTGCCCGAATATATACCGGCGTTTCGCCTTCCCGGAATTCGTCGACGGCACAGGCCAGACTGTACGGCAGCTCCTCCCGCAATTCGCCGAAAGCGGCCTCCCGCACGTACTCGGCCGCGAAGAACCGCAGGGGCTGCGTCGCCAGGTCGTCGTCAGGATAAAGGAAGGGACTCTCGGGCAGGCGGGCGCCGAGGGTCTCCCGGAGCCCGTCGATCCCGGCACCGGTGGTGGCCGAGATGGCGATACCGCCGGCGGGCGGTTCCGCGGAGGGCCGCAAGTCCCGCTTGGTATAGACCGTGATCACAGGTGCGCGAGGTGCGCGTTGGAGCCCGGCGATCTCCGCCAACGGCGGCGCGTCCCCGTCCCCGAGGGGATGGAGGTACGCGATGACGTCGGCTTCTCCCAGCGTCGCCAGGGCCGCCGCCCGCATCACCTCCTGCAGGCGGTATTCCGGGTCGAGCAGACCGGGCGTGTCCGTGAAAATGAATTGGGCATCGGTGGTCGTGACGAGTCCGACGACGGGCAGGCGGGTGGACTGCGGTTTGGGCGACACGATGGCCAGGTGCTGGCCGACGAAAGCATTCAAGAGCGTCGACTTTCCGACGTTTGGGCGGCCGACGAGCGCGACGATTCCACAGCGGGTCATGGACAGAAGGTAGCGATAAAAAGAGGCGCCGAGATTGCTCTCGGCGCCCTTCAGGAAAGGCTGGCGGCGGCCTACTCTCCCACGGTCTCGCAACCGCAGTACCATCGGCGCTGACAGGCTTAACGACCGTGTTCGGGATGGGAACGGGTGTGGCCCTGTCGCGCTAGTCACCAGCCATAGACTGTGACTTCCGACGACCGCGTGTGTGGTATGCAAAGAAACTCACCGAGAGACTGCGAAGAGATCAAGCCTCACGGGCAATTAGTACGGCTCGGCTGAAGCGCTCGCGCGCCTTGCACCTGCCGCCTATCAACGTGGTAGTCTCCCACGGCCCTTTAGGGGTCTTGCGACCCGGGAGTGTTCATCTTGGGGAGGGTTTCCCACTTAGATGCATTCAGCGGTTATCCCCGCGCGACATCGCTAACCGGCGTTGCTCCTGGCGGAACAGCCGGGACACGAGAGGTCGCTTCGTCCCGGTCCTCTCGTACTAGGGACGACATCCCTCAACACTCCAACGCCCGCACCGGATACAGACCGAACTGTCTCGCGACGTTCTGAACCCAGCTCATGTGCCACTTTAACCGGCGAACAGCCGGACCCTTGGGACCTTCTCCAGCCCCAGGATGTGACAAGCCGACATCGAGGTGCCAAACCGCGCCGTCGATGTGAACTCTCGGGCGCGATAAGC
>DATEGY010000031.1:0-3489 GCA_035279865.1 Gemmatimonadales bacterium
GGGGACGATGATGCTCGATCGTGCGGGGTACCTCTCCTCGTCGAACTTCGGGGCCGGCGTCGACGGCAACATCAACAAGGAACAGATCGACTTCCAGGCCGGGGTCTTCGATAACGGCACGTACTCCACCGGTCTGGGCGATCAGCGGAAAGATGTGGCAGGGCGCGTCTCGGTACGCCTCATGGATACCGATGACGCCAGTCGCGTCGGCGGCCTCCGCGTCACCGCGTATCTGCAGGCCGGCAAACCGCCAGTCACGGGCAGCCGGTCGCGGGTGATCGGGATGGTGTCGTACAAATCCAAGACCCTCACACTGGGCGGCGAAGGCGTGCTTACCGACTCCACCGCCAACGGTTCGGCCGCAGTGAAGGGCCAGCTCCTCAGCATCTACGGCGTCTATCACGTAACCGCCCCCATCGCGGTGATCGCTCGAGTGGACCACATCAAAGCCAACAAGGCCGCTCCGTCCACCGGGTTCGCCTTCACGACGACGCGGCTGATCGGCGGCGTGTCATACCAGCTGAGCCCCAATGTGCGCCTTCTTGCGGACGTCGACCTCTTGTCCGCCGCGAATGAAACGGTCCCCCCACTCACCGCGCCCCAGCAAGCGGCCTTTGACGCTGGGCGCCAGCAGGCCCTGTTCCAAGCCCAGTTCACGTTCTAAGCGGGGAGAGGACACTACATGACCAAGAAGCTGCCGCTCGCGGTGCTCGCCCTGGGGGCCTTCACGGCCCCCCTGGCAGGCCAGACCAAGATCACGGGTGCGGGATCGACATTCTCGAACATCCTGTACACGGACTGGATGCTGTCGTACAACAAGGCCCACGCTGACGTGCAATTCAACTACCAGTCGATCGGCTCAGGCGCCGGGATCCGTCAGTTCTCGGACAAGACGGTGGACTTCGGCGCCTCGGACGCGCCCATGACCGACTCGGCCATGGCCGCCATCCAGGGCAACGTACTCCACATCCCGACCGAGCTGGGGGGCGTTCCGCCCACGTACAACCTTCCGGGCGTCACCGCGCAGCTCAAGTTCTCCGGTCCGGTGCTGGCGGACATCTTCCTCGGCACCATCACGAAGTGGAATGACGCCCGCATCGCGGCGGACAACCCCGGCACGAAGCTGCCCGACCAGGACATCGTGGTGGTGCACCGCTCCGACGGGTCCGGCACCAGCTTCATCCTCACGGACTTCCTGTCCAAGGTCAGCCCCGACTGGCAGTCGAAGGTCGGCAAAGGCACGGCCGTCAATTGGCCGGTGGGCCTGGGCGCCAAGGGCAGTGAGGGCGTGGCGGCCACGGTCAAGCAGACGCCCGGGGCCATCGGGTACGTCGAGCTGGGCTATGCGCTGGCCAATCATCTTCCGGTGGCGGCGGTAAAGAACAAGGCCGGCAAGTTCGTGGCGGCCTCGGTGCAGAGCGTCACGGCGGCCGCCGCTGCGGCACTCAAGACCATGCAGCCCACGACCGACTTCCGGGTCTCCATCACGGATCCGGACGCGGCGGATGCGTATCCGATTTCGAGCTTCACGTGGATGCTGGTGCACAAGGACTACGACGACGCGGCCAAGGCCAAGGCGATCGCGCAGTACACCTGGTGGGCAGTGACCACCGGGCAGGAGCGCTGCGGCGAACTCGGGTACGCGCCGCTGCCGAAGTCCCTGCAGCCCTGGCTCGAAGCGCGGCTCAAGACCATCACGGCCGGCGGGTCCGCCGTGTGGAGCGGCCCGGCAGCCCGGTAAATCCCTCCAACCGGATGTCGGCGCTACCCCCGAAGGTTGGCTTACTTCGGGGGTTTCGCCGTCTCCCTCCGGTGACGCAATCGTTACACAGCCGTGATGGTAGGGGGGACCACCCCCGGTAGACTCTCCCGCGCGATGTCCACCACGTTTCCCCAGACGATTGCCTCAGCGGACTCCGAGCCGATCGCCCCCGTCTCCACTCTCAGCGCCGCCCCCCGCCCCACCCGCCGCTACTACGGGGACCGGATCTACCGGTGGCTGCTCACGGGCCTCGCCCTGACGCTGCCCCTGCTGCTGATCGCGATCGTGGCCGAGCTTGTGGTGAGCGCGTGGCCGTCCATTCACAAGTTCGGTTTCTCATTCATCTGGTCGTCGGTGTGGGATCCAGTAAGCGAGGTGTACGGCGCCGCGCCGATGATCTTCGGCACCCTGGTGTCGTCGCTCATCGCCCTGATCCTCGCGGTCCCCTTGTCCCTGGGGGTCGCGATCTTTCTGACGGAGTTCGCGCCCCGCTGGCTGCGCCAGCCGGTGGGGTTCCTCGTCGAGCTCCTGGCGGCCATCCCCAGCGTGGTCTACGGCGTCTGGGGGATCTACGTCCTCATCCCGATGCTCCGGAATTACGCCGCGCCCGCCCTTCGCGCCGTGCTGGGCTGGACTCCGCTCTTCAACGGCGTGTTCTACGGCAACTCGATGCTGGCCGGCGGGATCATTCTCGCGATCATGATCGTCCCCTACATCGCGGCCATCTCGCGCGAGGTGCTGCTCGCCGTGCCCGCCACCCAGCGGGAAGCCGCCCTCGGCCTCGGCGCCACGCGCTGGGAAGCGGTGTGGAGCGCCGTGCTCCCCTACGGACGGGCCGGGATCATCGGTGCCGTCATGCTCGGACTGGGGCGCGCCCTGGGGGAGACCATGGCCGTGACCATGGTGATCGGCAACCGGCACGACATCGCGCTGTCGCTCTTCCAGCCCGGCTACACCATGGCCGCGGCCATCGCCAACGAGTTCAGTGAGGCGACGTCGACCATGTACCTCTCCGCCCTCTTCGAGGTCGGTCTGGTGCTGTTCGTGATCACCATCGGCGTGAACGCGTTCGCCCGCCTGCTGGTCTGGCGGGTGGCGCGCGGCACGGCCGTCGGAAGCAAGGCGCTGTGAGCGTCCGCGTCGCGGCCCGCCGCATCAAGAGCGGGTTCTTCACCGGGCTCGTTACGTTCCTGTGTTTCCTGGCGGTGCTGCCCCTATTCCTGATCTTCGCGGATCTGGTGCACAAGGGCGCGTCGTCCATCAACTGGGACTTCTTCGTCCAGATTCCGGTTCCGGCGGGGCAGTTGGGGGGCGGCGTCGCGAACGCCATCGTCGGCACGATCATCATCGTGCTCATCGCCTGCTTCGTCGGCATCCCCATCGGCATCGGGACGGGTCTGTACCTGGCGGAGTATGGGACCGGCCGGCTCGGCTGGATGGTGCGGTTTCTGGCGGATGTGCTGAACGGCACGCCATCGATCGTCGTGGGCATCTTCGCGTGGACGTGGTTCGTGAAGCCGGTACATCATTTTTCGGCGCTGGCGGGCGGCGTGGCGCTCGCGCTCCTGATGGTCCCGATGCTCGCGCGGACCACGGAAGAGATGCTGCGCCTCGTGCCCCACTCGCTCCGGGAAGCCGCCCTGGCCTTGGGGTATCCGCGTTGGCGGACGTCGCTCTCGGTCATGGCCCGGGTCGCTCTCTCCGGTATCGTGACCGGTTCTCTGGTG
>DATEGY010000032.1:0-2128 GCA_035279865.1 Gemmatimonadales bacterium
GAAATACCGTGACGCATCGGTCTTGAGCCCCAGGAGGGGCACCCCGTGCGCGCCCAGCGGCGCCACGTCGGTCTCGGCAAAACCGGTGTCACTGTGGAAAGTCCCGAGGCCGCTCAAGAGCGTGTCGATCTGGGCGACGAAGGGCAGGTTGGCGGAAACGCCGTTGTACATGAAGCCCCTGGGGTCGAAGGCGCCGTTGTCCGATTCGAGTCCCAGGACGTGCTTGCCCAGTTCGGCGGCGTGGTCCTTCGCGTACGCCGCGCCCCCTACGCCACCGAACTCCTCGGTGGTCCAGAGGACCACACGAACGGTGCGCCGCGGGTGCAGGCCGAGCCGCTGGAGGAGACGCACGGCCTCCCAGGCCGCGACCGCTCCACCGCCGTCGTCCATGGCGCCCTCGCCCACGTCCCACGAATCGATGTGCCCGCCCAGCACTACCACTTCATCGGGCTTTTCCCGGCCCGTCAGATCGGCGACCACGTTGCGCGAGCGGGCCTGCGGGAGCTGATGCGCCTGCATCTTGAGGGTGAGCACGACCTTCTGTCCGCGGTCCTGCATGCGGTGGATCATCTCCGCGTCCTCGACCGAGAGGGCGGCATGCGGGATCCGCGTGACCGTCGAGTCGTACACCATCACTCCGGTGTGCGGGCTCTGCATCGATCCCGATGCCACCGAGCGAATGAGGCTGGCCACGGCGCCCACTTTGGCGGCCGCGATCGCGCCCGCCACCCGGTACGCCACGACGTTGCCGTAGTTGAAGAAGGGTTCGCCCTCCTGCGGGAAGGGCACGTCGAAGAGGACGATCTTTCCGCGGGCGTCGCCGGCGTGCTTCTGGAGGTCATCGAAGCTCGTGACCACCAGCACCGGTGCGGTGATGCCCTCGGGTGGCGTGCCGACGCTGTTGCCGAGCCCGAGCATGTGCAGCCGCACCGCGCGGGGCTCGACCAGCTCCGCAGACTCGGCTCCCCGGACCCAGTGCGGTACCAGCACCGGCTCGCCGTGGACGTTGGCGAAGCCGTCCTTTTTCATTTCCGCCAGCACCCAGTCGATGGCGCGCTCGAGGTTGGTGGAGCCCGCGATCCGGTTGCCGAACGTATCGGTCAGCTCGGCCAGCCGGCGCCAGGCGCTCGAGTCGGCCTGGGCGGCGGCGATGATCCGATTGGCGTCCGATCGGTAGGTGGACACCAGCGCGGGTTGCTGCCCCGACAGGGCCGTGGCAATGAGAGCCGTCGTCATGCAGGTGAGTACGCGCGTCATTGAGCCTCCGGAGTGGGCCTTGAAGCTATCGACTCCGGCAGCCGGGGGAATATCCGTTCCTCGTGCGGGGAACGCGGTCGGTCGCGTGCGATGGGGGATTTGACGAGCTACGGACTGCGGACTACGCGGCGGCGGTCAGCTCAAGCTTTTTTTTCGAGGCTTCCAGGATCTCGGGCAGGGCCGCGATGAAGGCGTCGAAGACCCGGGGAGACCACCACCCACGGCACCTCGTGATCTCGGCCAGGGCGGTTTCATTCGACATCCCCGGACGGTACGGGCGGTCGGTGGTCAGGGCGTCGTACACGTCCACAATTCCCACCACCTGTGCCGAGAGGGGGAATTCGTCGCCCTTGAGGCGGTCGGGGTAGCCGGTGCCGTCGTAGCGCTCGTGGTGCCAGCGGATGATGGGCTTCAGGTCCCAGGGGAATTCGACGGACGCCAGGAGTTCCACTCCCCACACCGGGTGCATCTTCACGGTCTCGAACTCCTCGTCCGTGAGCTTGCCCGGCTTGTTCAGGATCTCGTGCGGCACCTTCACCTTGCCCACATCGTGCAGGTAGGCGCCCAGCCGGATGGTGGTCCGGGCGATGTCGTCCAGACCGGCGTGACGGGCCACCGCCGCAGCGTAACTCGCCACGCGTTCGCAGTGTCCGAAGGTGTAGGTATCGCTGGATTCGATCGACTGGCCCCAGTCTTTCACCACCGCGAGGTAGGTCCCCTCGAGCGCGGCAACCTTGCCGCCGACGTTGACCAGGTCGACGCGAGCGTCGAGACGGCTGAACAGGCGGTGTGACGAGTTCAGCAGGGTCAGGGCCTCCTGATTCCGTCCCATCCCCTGGTACAGGATCGCCAGCTCTCTGGAGGACTCCGC
>DATEGY010000033.1:0-8318 GCA_035279865.1 Gemmatimonadales bacterium
AGGCGATGTGGTTCACGGGGTCGACCGTGATGGTCTTGGCGCCCCGCATGGTGGCCACCGTCGCGACGACCGTGTACGAGTCGGGGCCGTTTTCCCGCACCACCGTGACGTTCGAGTCTCTGCCCGCCGGAATGTAGATCAGCTTCTCACCGGGATCGAAGCCCAGCGCATCCACGCCGTCGCCGTTGGCGATCGTCGCCACGATCTTCCCGCTTGACGGATCGACGACCACCGACGTCTTGCCGCATCCGGCGAAGATGCGGTTGGACGACCGGTCGTACGCGATGCCCGTCGGTCCTTCGCAGGGGGCGAGCGGCCACGACGCCAGCACCTTCATCGCCTTGGCGTCCACCTCCTGGATGGTCGACGTGCCTTCGTTGTTCACGAAGAGTTTGCCCTTCCCGTCGCTCGCCACGCCTTCCGGGCCGCTGCTCTCGAGCACCACGGACCCCGTGATGTCCCCGGACGCCGGATCGATGGCGACGAGCGTCCCGGCGGGGCGGCTGTGATTCGAGAGGATGACGCGATCGGAGTAGTCGTCGTACATGATGCCGTCCTGCCCGCCCTGCGGAACGTGAATCTTCTTGATCACCGCGAGGGTCTGCAGGTCGAACATGGTCACCGTGGAATCACCGCCATTGGTGATGAACCCGTGCCCGGTCTTCGCGACGAGCGCGATGCCGTGCGTGCGGGGCGTGTCGGAAATATCTCCCAGCACCTTGCCGGTCGCTCCGTCTACGACCATCACGTGCGTGCCCCGTGAGACGAAGACGCGATTCGATCCCGGCTCCGCGGTGAGGTAGTCGGTGCCGCCGTCTCCGCCGATGGAGAACTTGTGCACCGTAAAGGTCTGCGCGTGGACTGCCGCCGGCACCAGCAGGGTGGCGACGGCGAGCGTAACGGCGAGCTTCGACATGCGGGCCTCGAGAAAGAAAGAAAGAGGGGGGAAGCTAGGACGGCGACCTTACGCCGACCTTACGGTACGGCGCTCGCGGGGGCGTGATCGGCGATGCGGTCGAGTTGCCGCAGCTGGGGGATCAGGCCGGCGATCGCGCCGACGACCACGATCGGCACGAATCCGCCGAGCACCACGGCGGGCACGGCCCCCAGGAGCCGGGCCGCCACGCCCGATTCGAACCCCCCGATTTCGTTCGACGACCCGATGAAGATCGCGTTCACCGCGGCGACCCGGCCGAGCAGGTGCCGGGGCGTGAGCGTCTGGAGGAGCGTGGAGCGGAGCACGACGCTCACGTTGTCGAAGACGCCCGAGAGGAGGAGGAGCACCACGGACCAGGCGAAGCTCCGGGACACCCCGAAGGCGGAGATACAGAGCCCGTACAGGGTGACCGAGATCAGCATGACCCGCCCCATCCGGCGCACCAGCGGCCGGTACGCCTGGTAGACGGACATCAGGACCGAGCCCGCCGCGGGAGCGGCGCGCAGGATGCCGAGGCCCGTGGCCCCCACATGAAGGATGTCGGTCGCGAAGATGGGGAGGAGCGCTTCGGCACCGGCGAACAGGACCGAGAACAGGTCGAGGAGCTGGGCACCGAGGAGCACGGGCTGGGTGAGGAGGAACCGGACGCCCATGAGAAACTCGCCCAGGGTGGCCGCGGGGACGCTGCCGTGCGGATGCGGGTGCGGGGAAACCCGGAACAGGGCCACCCAGGCCGTGGCGAGCAGGACCGCTGCCGTGCCGTAGGCGAATGCGGGACCACCGATGGCCACGGCGATGCCGCCCAGCGCGGGACCCACGACCGCGGCCGACTGCCACACGGAGGACCGCCATGTGATCGAGTTCGCGTAGAGCTCGCGGGGCACGAGATCCGCGGAAAGCGCGGTGCGGGTGGGCTGGAGGTAGCTGCGCGCAATCCCGGACAGGAAAATGACGGAGTAGATGATCCAGGCGGTGCCCGGTCGCACCAGCGAGAGCCGGGTGACGGTGAACAAGGTGGCACTGCAGAACACGAGGACCGAGAGTCCCGCCAGGGAGAGGCGGCGGCGGTCCATGCGATCGGCCAGGTGACCGGCGGGCAGGGCGAAGGCGATGAAGGGCAGCGCTTCGGCCAGTCCCACCAGGCCCAGGGCGAGCGGGTCATGCGTGACGAGGTAGACTTGCCATCCGACGGCCACCGTCTGCATCATCGTGGCCAGAGTTTGGGCAGCCAGGAAGCCGATGAAGCGCCGGAAGTCGGGGACGCGGAGGGACGCGTACGGGTCGGTCGGCACCGGAGCCGTCATGGGCGCGAAGAATAACACTGTGCAGGAGGACTGGAATGTCGCTTCGCCGGAAGGGCATCACCCTCGCGGTCCTGGTGGCCGCCTGCAGTACCGGGAACAGCACGGCGCCGACGGGGGACTTCACGCTCACGACGAGTGCGCCGGCGGCCGCGACCCTGGGCACGACGGACTCGTTTCAGGTCACCCTGCAATCCACCGGAGGGTATGCCGGTCAGGTGCTACTCACGTTTCCTGCGGGGGTGCCGTCTGACTGGATCGTCGACCTGTCGCAGAACCCGGTCACGCTGACCGCCGGGGGCACGGCGAGCTCCACGGTGCGTCTCACCATCCCGACCAACGGGACGCCGGCGCCTTCCGGCGATACGGTGACGGTGCACGCGAGCGGGGTCAACGCGAGCCACAGTACGACCGTCGCGGTCACAGTAGCGAACGAGCTGATAGTTCCCATCGTGCTCGGGGCGGATTCGGCCAGGTACTTCGGGGCGTTCACGACGGGGACCGTGCACGTGAATGTGGGGACGACCATCTCGGTCCTGAACAACGACACCGCGTCCCACATCGCGCACTACAACTTGACCTCCCTGGGCCTGGCGCATCAAAACGTCGGTTTGGGATCGACCCAGGGCCAGAAATACAGCCAGGTGGTGACGGCTACCGGGTCGGATGTCCTCTCCAGCCATGGGCTCGTGACGAAGGACAGCGTCCACCTCGCGTCGCCCTGAAGCCGGGACGGGGAAAGGAAACGGGGCCCGAACACCTGCCGAAGGGCATGGCAGTTTGACGCCCTGAATTAGGGCGTGCAGTTTAGCCATCGCCCTAGACCCCCTGGGGGGCGTACTCCGTGACCCCCGCGATTGCGTGTGCCAAGTGTGGAACCGGCGTGCAGCCGGGGGCTCGGTATTGCCCCCGCTGCGGCTCGGACATATCGGGGGCGCAGGGGTTGGTCACCACCGCCCAAGTGGTACTCAACGCCGAGGATCTTCAATCGGCCGAGGAGCATATGCTCGAGCTCCTCCGGCGCTCCACGATCGGTGAGTATGACGTCTTGGGTGAGCTCGGTCGTGGCGGGATGGCCACCGTGTACCTCGCTCACGACATCGCTCTCGACCGCAAAGTCGCGATCAAGATCATGAATCCGCAGATCCTGCTGGGGCCGGGCATGATCGACCGGTTCAAGCGGGAGGCGCGGACCGCCGGCTCCCTCTCCCACCCGCACATCATCCCGATTTACCTGGTCCGTGAAGCCGGTCAGATCCTGTTCTTCATTATGAAGTACGTCGAAGGCCGCTCACTCGATTCGATCATCAAGGAGCAGGGCGCGCTCCCGGTGAAGATGGTCCAGGCCATCCTCGTCCAGGTCGGGGGTGCCCTCGGGTATGCGCACCGACGAGGTGTGGTGCACCGGGACATCAAGCCCGCGAACATCATGATCGACGACGAAGGGTGGGCGGTCGTGACGGACTTCGGCATCGCCAAGGTGGCAGAGGCGTCGGGCCTGACGCAATCCGGGGCGACGGTCGGAACGCCCGTGTACATGAGCCCTGAGCAAGCGTCGGCCCGGGACATCACCGGTGCGTCAGATCAATACTCGCTGGGCGTTGTCGCTTACGAAATGCTCACCGGTAAGCCCCCCTTCGGGGGTGATTCCATCCTCGCCATCATGCGCGGGCATCTGTTCGATCCCCTCCCGCCCGTCACCGCGACGCGGCCCGACTGCCCTCCGGTCCTGGCCGCGGCGATCAGTCGGATGCTCGAGAAGGAGCCCGAACGGCGCTGGGGCTCGCTGGAAGAAGCCGCGACCGCGGTCGGAACCGCGCCGATGGCCATGGACGACCCGGTTCGGACCCGGATGATCGAGCTTGCGCGATCGGGCACCAAGGTTCGACGCATCTCGCTCCCCGCCACCCCCCGGAGCCCGATCCCCGTGGGGAGGACTGAGGCCGCCATTGTAACCCGTCATCGGACGAACGGAGCTCGCCGCTCCCCGATTGTCACGGTTGGGGGGGCGGTCGTGGTGCTGCTGGGGGGGGTCTGGCTCGCCCGCGCGCGTCCCTGGGATCGAGGCGCACCTCCGTCATCCGGAATTCCAGTTGAGTCGCTCGCCGCAGTCCATCGTCGGGACTCGGCCGCCGCTGTGGACCGCCAGAAGCAGACTGCGGCTCGTGCCGAAACGACGCCGGCTGGCGTCCGTCTAAACGACTCCCTGACTCTCGCACTAGGTCAAACACGCTTGATCCCCGTGTCCGTTTTTAGTCGCAGCGGCGTCATGCTGCCCGACAGCGAACCCGTGTGGAGGTCTCGCTCGCCGTCCGTGGTCCGGGTGGATTCTACCGGTCGTGCGGTCGGTCTTCGACCGGGCGTGGCGATCGTCGAGGCCCGAGTGGATTCGTTCGTTGCCCACACGCGAATCCGTGTCCTGGCTCCTTCAACACTCGGAGTCGTGCCGGCGCCGGCGGCGGTGGCGCAAACCGAATCGAATCCTCCGTCACCAGCGGTTCCGGGGGTGGTAAAGCTGGGGACACGGGGGTTGCCGGCCGTGCTTTCCATTGATGGAGAGCCCCAGGGGGCGGCTGGAAGTCTAAAGTCATGGTCGGCGCGTCCCGGGAGCCACCGAGTCACTATCAGCGAGGCCGGTTGCAAGGATTGGGACACCACGGTCACCGTGGCTCCCGGCGGCATCGTTTCCATCGGCTATCGGAGTCCGACGTGTCCCAGTCACTGAAATACCTCCTCATGCTGGTACTCATCGGCATGAGTCGTGCGGGAGCGCAGCAACGCTCGCCCATCGCCGATCTCCTTACCCGCGCCCGCACGGCGCTCGACAATCTCCAGAACGCCCGCGCGGACTCGATCGGGAGGAGCGTGTTGGCCCTGGGATCACAGGCCAGCCGCGAAGAGCACCTCGAGGCGCTCGAGATCGTCGCGGCCGCCCTCTACCCGGAAGACGCTTCCGGGCGCAATCGAGATGCTGCGAGCGACGCACTGCGGGAGTACGTGCTGCTGGTACCCGACCGGGAGATCCCCCGAACCATGTCGTGGCCTGGGCTGGACAGCCTGCTGCTTTCGGTTCGGGCGAGCACGTTTTCCGCCGCTGCCCATCCGACTCGGGAGAATACCCTGACCGGCGCTACGGCCACCGTCGACCTCCCCGTACTCGCCACGCGGCCCGCGCGGTTCGCCTTATATGCAGTGCCGAAGGGGGGCGGGGGGGCACAGCTGCTCGATACGTCCGTCGTCACCCGCTCGACGCACCTGCATTTCGGCATCCTGAATGGGGATCAGGTCCGTCTCCCTTCGGGCGCTTACATCTTGGAGCTTCGGGCGCGCGATCCGATCGGGCGGGACTCGTTGGTTCGGCGTTATCTCGCTACCGTGACGGCACCACCGTTGGATCTGCTTCCCGTGCCGACGGCCATCACGTCCGGCCAGCTCCTTCCTGAATCGGAACCGGCCCATCGAGCGCGGAACGCCGCCGTGGGGGTCGCGCTCGGAGGAGCGACGATGCTGCTGGCCGCGCTGTTTCGCGCGCCGGACCCGGTGAGATCGGGCGTTGGGGGCGATGCGAGGGCCTACGGCGTCGCGCTGGGGGTGACGCTGGGGGGCGTGCTCGGGGGATTGTCCGACCGGGGAACCACTCTCCCGGACAATATTCGCCACAACGTGACGGTGCACGAACAGTTCGCCGCTCAGGTGCAGGCGGCGCAGAGCGAGAACACGAGGCGGAGAAGTGCGTATCGAGCGGCCGTGATCATCGAGGGGGATCCTCAATGAGGGCGCTCCGCGTTGTGACGTCGATGTTGGCCGTGGTCGGGCCGATGCTCGCCGGGCCGCTGCAGGCGCAAGCGGAGTCCGGCCTGGTCCTCCAGGCCGGGGCGTTCGGAATGGTCACTCGGAGGAGCGCCGCCTTCGGCGGCAGCGTCGGCACCGCCAACGCCTTTCTGACCGGCATGTCCTTTGGTGCGAGCTTGCGCCATGTCGGCCTGTCGGGCCGTCTGTTTGGAGGCACGTATCCGGGCGATTCCGCCGCCGGTGGGAAACTCGCAAGTGGAGACATCACGCTCAGCGCCGGGTGGCCGACGGTAGCGGGCCTGTTGGGGTATGGGCGCCGGGGCTTTACAGGTGCGTTCGGGTCGATCAGCTGGTCGTTCTGGCGGGTTGGTGCGCAGTCGGATTTCGCCCTGGGCTCCTCGGGACTTCACGCCGGGCTGAGTGTTGCGGCGTACGTCGGCGTGAGTCGCGGTGCCTCGGGCAAGGAGGGGGAAACCCACTTGATCTGGGAGCCGGCGGGGGCACCGGTCACCGTGATGCTGGGTTATCGAATCGAGCAGTTCACGGCGAGCTCGGGGGCGGGCCCGGTCCCTGACGACGTGAGTGGGGTGGTGCTCGGGGCGGGATGGCGGTGGTCCCGATGAGAGTCGCTCCGATGTTCCGCCCGGGGCGGTGGGTGGTGGTGCTCCTCACGGTGGCCGGGGCTGCCGCGTGCTTCATCGATCGGCTGACAGCGCCAGGTGTGGGGACCATCGCCGTCACACTGACTGCAGATTCCGTCGTGGTCATCGGGGGCGCCATTCCAGCCCGGATGACCGTCGGAGGCGCTGCCGCGGCCGGCGGCCCGTCCCGCGTTCTCTGGTCGTCCACCGACCCCGCCGTAGCGACCGTGGATTCCACGGGACAGGTGCATGGGGTCGCGAAGGGCGCCGTGACGATCACGGGGAAGGTGACGGCCCCCGACTTGGACTCGGCAGTCAGCCGTTCGGTGGCGGTCCGCGTCGCTTATGCGTCAATCGCGATCGACTCCGTGGATTCGCTGACGGGCTTGGGGCAGACGCACGCGGCGCAGGTGCGTGGCAGGACCGCGCAAGGAACGGCGGTCGCGCTTCTATCCGGGGCGGCGGTACAGTGGCACATGGCGCCGGACACGACCGCTCTAACGGTCGACGCGTCGGGCTTGCTGACGGCGCGCGCGAACGGTGCGGCGTTCGTGGTGGCGACGTTCGAAGGACTGCGGGATTCCGTCCCGGTGAAGGTGCGCCAAGTGGCCCGGTCGGTGACGTTCACGGGAGGAGCCAGCTTCACATTCACCGCGCTCAATCGCGACACGGCGGTCGGCGTCACGGCCGTCGACGTAGCGGGGGCCCCGATCACGTCCCCCACCGTGGTGTGGTCGTCCATGAATGTCCTCCACGCGACCGTGTCGACGTCAGGCACGCTGCGGGCCTTGACCCGGTCCGCGGACACGATTGGCGCGCAGGTCGACACCGCCAAGGCCCTCCTCGTCACTCATGTGAGCCAGGTCCCGAAGACCCTGGCCCTGGCGGCGGGTTCGGGACAGGTCGATACGGTGGGACGCACGACGTCCGTGGCCCCGGCGGTGCAGGTGCGGGACGCAGGGGCGGCCGGGATTCCCGGTGTGACGGTGACCTTTACGGTGATCGGCAACGGGGGGAAGGTCGGTACCACTTCCGTGCCGACGGACACGGGTGGCCTGGCTGCCACGGCGTGGACGCTCGGCGACACGGTCAAGACCGACTCACTGCGGGTGACTTCCGCCGGGCTCGATTCGGTCTTCCTCACCGCGACAGCGGTTGCGAGTCACGCCAAGAGCCTCGCGGCGAGCACTGCTCAAGCGGAAACCACCACCGTCAATACGACGGTCCCGGTACCGCCGGCCGTGGCGGTGAGGGACACGTTCGGGAACGCGGTTTCCGGCGCGCCGGTCACCTTTGTCGTGGATAGCGGCGCCGGAAAGCTCACAGGCGCCTCACCCTCGACCGGGGCCAACGGCGTAGCGGCGGTGACATCCTGGCAAGTCGGAACGGCCGCGGGCGCGAACAACAATCGCGTCTCGGCTTCGACTCCCATGTTGCCTGGAGTGACGATTGTCTTCCGAGCAACGGGAACGCCGGGCCAGGCCTCGGGGACCACTTCGACCCTGACCATCGCGAAGGACACCCTGATCGCAGGGCAGAGTGCCGTGGCCACGTTCCGCGCAAAGGACGCATTCGGGAATCCTGAGACCACCGGGGGGGCGACTGTTGTGTTGGGATTCAGCGGGGGCACCAGCCGGGGGACGATTG
>DATEGY010000034.1:0-12972 GCA_035279865.1 Gemmatimonadales bacterium
GCCGGTGACGGGGCGGGCCATCGACACCGCCACCGCCCGCCGGCTGGGGCTTCCCACCGGCCCCACGAGGGGCTTCCCCGCCTCCGATCCCCTGATGGATTCGCTCGCGGCCCGGAAGGGGTACCGCATCACGCACTATACGGCGGACTCGCTGGTGATGCGGCAGGGGCGGCAGGGCAGCGAGCTCGAATTGCGGCACGATGCGCTGGTGGACCAGGACGGCAGCAAGCTGCAGGCGGACTCCATCCACTACATCCAGACCACCTGCCGCCTCGACGCACAGGGGGCCCCGTCGCTCTTCGGGGACGGGAACGTCATGATCGGCGATTCGCTCAAGTATGACAACTGCCTGAAGCGCGGCGTGATCACCAACGCCCTCACCAGCTTCAAGCAGGGCGGCGCGACCTGGTTCATGCGGGGCGACCTGGCAGTCGACTCGGGATCGACCCGCATGTTCGGCGCGTCGTCGTCGATCACGTCATCCGACCTGCCGCTGCCCGACTACCACTTCCAGGCGGGCGAAGTGAAGTGGTTGAACAAGAACGTGATGATCGCGCGCCCCGCGGTCCTGTACATCCGGGACGTTCCGCTGATGTGGCTGCCGTTCATCTTCCAGGACATCCGGCTGGGGCGCCGGAGCGGGGTGCTGGTGCCCCGGTTCGGACTCAACGACCTGGTCCGCCCCACCCGGAGCTACCAGCGGCACCTCTCGAACCTCGGCTACTACTGGGTCCCCAACGACTACGTCGACTTCCTGGGCTCGCTGGACTGGTTTTCCAACCGGTACATCGAAGTCCATGGCGCCATGCGGTACAAGTGGCTGGACCGGTTCATTGACGGCGGCATCACGTACGCCAAGCAGAGCAACCTGGACGGCGCCGGCACCGCGACCCAGATCGGGTGGAATCACAGTCAGGCGTTCGACAGCCGGACCCATCTCACGGCGACGGTCAACTACGCCACCAGCGCTTCCGTCATCCAGCAGAACACGATCAATCCCTTCCTGTCCATCGCCCAGCTTTCGTCCCAGGCGAATTTCCAGAAGCAGTTCGACTGGGGCACGGTCAACGTCGGCGGCTCGCGCTCGCAGAACCTCTCGACGCCGCAGGTCAGCCAGACGTTTCCCCAGATCAGCTTCACGCCGTCGCCGATCAACCTCACGCGCTGGTTGACCTGGTCTCCGGGTCTGAGCTACAGCAACAGCCAGACCTTCCACAACAATTCGGGGACGCTGCTCGTGCCGGCCGGTATCGCCGGCGGCACGGACACGCTGTCGCAGTTCTTCGACAACCGGTCGACGTCGTTCTCCCTGTCGACGCCGATCCGCATCGGCAGCTGGAACTGGTCGAATGCGCTGGCGGTGAGTGACCAGGCGTCGAACCAGCGCCAGGAAGTCTTCGTGGGCGACGGCAATTCCCGGGACCCGCTCCACAAAGTGCTGTACGTGCGGAGTTTCCGGACGACGGTGGACTGGTCCACGGGGTTCACCCTCCCGTCCCTGTTCTCCAACTCGTGGAAGCTGCAGCCGAGCATCAGTGTGGTGAACGCCACGTCGCAGGGGCCCACGGCCATTCGGAACCAGTTCACGCACGGCGACTTCGTGACCCAGGGGAAGCGGCCGCAATTCGGCCTCTCCATCTCCCCCACGTTCTTCGGGTTCTTCCCGGGGTTCGGACCTCTCGACCGCATCCGGCATTCGGTGCAGTTCCTGGTGCAGTACGCCTACGCGCCCGCTGCCTCCGTCTCCGAAGCATTCGCCCACGCCATCGACCCCAGCGACCGCAACCTCACGGCGCGCAGCGACCCGCAGCAGACCGTCAGCGTCGGCCTGTCGCAGAACTTCGAAGCCAAGCTGAAAGCGCCTCCGGGTGACACGACCGGGCAGGCGCGCAAGATCAAACTGCTGTCGCTCAGCACCTCCTCGATCCAGTACAATTTCGAGCGGGCCAAGACGCCGGGGCTCACCGGGTGGCAGACGCAGTCGCTGACCAACACGATGTCGTCGGACCTGATTCCCGGGTTCTCGTTGTCCCTGACGCACGACCTCTGGAACGGGCCGGTCGGCTACCGGGTCGCGAAGTTCTCGCCGTTCCTCACCAACGTGTCCGCCAGCTTTTCGATCTCGGAAGCGACGATCCGCGGGATCGGAGGCCTGCTGGGGCTGGGGGGAGGGGAGACCAAGCCGGCCACACCCGCGCCGGGGACCGTGCCGAATGGGGGACTCGCGCCCGGCTCGCCGGGCCAACCGGCCACGAACCCCGGCGCCGGTCCGATTCCGCCGGCCTACGGCGGCATTCCCAGCGCGTCCCCCTTCCGTGGCTCCACCGGCGGGGGGTTCTCGATGAACGTGACCTTCACGAGTACCAGGTTCCGGCCCATTAAGGACTCGACCATCTTCGCGCCCGTCCAGCTGGACTCCCAGTATCAGGGTCCGGGGGTGGTCCAGCAGCCGTTGCCGGGATTTCTCCCGCAGACGGGGGCCGGGCAGGAACAGATGAACGTGACCATGCACTTCAGTCCCACGCCGCACTGGGACCTGAACTGGACCACGACGTACGACTTTCACACGCGTCAGTTCGGCCAGCAGTACATCCAGCTCGAGCGGGATCTCCGTCGCTGGCGGGCGAGCTTCGCGTTCGTGAAGAGTCCCAACGGGAACTTCGGATTCAACTTCACCATCCAGCTGCGCGACGAGCAGGACATCAAGTTCGACTACGACCAGCAGACTTTCCGGCAGGCGCCCTAGGCGCGTCGTTGTCCTCGCCGTGGGACAGGTCCTCGCGAAAACCCGCATTCCCACTCGCTGGAGGCGGCGGCACGGTCCCTGCCTTATACCGCATCGACCTCATCGGGGCCTGATATGCGCACGTCCATGCTGCTTACGCTCACTCTGTCGGCGCTGCTCGTTGCAGCCTGCGACCAGCCCACGCCAATCACCGGCGGTGGCGGTCCGCTGCCCGCGCCACAGGACCTTTCGTACGAGCTCGATCCGTCCGGTTCTCCCGGCACGCCCTCCGGTATTCTCCTGAATTGGCAGCCCGTCACGGCGGCCGGACTCTCCAGTTACCGGGTGTACTCGACGCCGACCGCCGGTGGCACCTTCAATCTCCGCGCAGAAACCACGTCGCCGTCCTATCACGACGATGGGATACCGGACGTGCAGTACACGGTGACGGCCGTGGATGTGAACGGCAACGAGAGCGACTTTTCGAACGTCGTCACGGTGGATTCCCGCCTGACGCTCGAAGCGCCGGACACCCTGTACTTGACGTCCCTGAACGGCGCGATCGCGCTCGACTGGAGCGACAACGCCTACCAGGCTGATCCTTTGGGCTTCAAATGGTACCGGGTCTATTCCACCAGTGACACGACCTGCACCAACGGCTGGGTACTCGAAGGGGCGACCGTCTCGCCCGATTTCATCGTCGGCGCCCTGACCAACGGTGTGACCCGCTGCTACGGCGTCTCCGCCATCGATACGCTGGGGGACGAGAGTCTGTGGTCGCCGGTCCGCGACGATACGCCGCGGCCCGATGCCCGGAACGTCGCGCTCTTCCCCGTGCAGACCAATGCCGCCTCCGCCGGGCTCGAATTCTGGGACGGCACCGCCAACGGCCTCGGCCTGGTGGTGAACGGCGGGTCGGCGAGCGCGAACTTCTTCGTGACCCAGCACGCCGATTCGACGCTCTGGCTCACGCCGGTCGCGGCGTCGGGCACCACGATGCAGCAGTACGGCATCGGTCCGCTCGATGACCTGACCTCGATCGACTACGCGCCCGCATCCGGATACTCGAGCACGTCGCTCCAGGCGCTGCCCGGCGACGGATACGTCTTCCAGGTCGTGAACGGGGCCACGGTCCGGTACGGGGCCGTTCGGGTGACCCACGTCGGGCGTGACTTCCTGATTCTGGATTGGAGTTTCCAGACGGCGGCGGGCAATCCCGAGCTGATCCGGGCGGGAGGACCGACGGTCGCGGTGCAGACTGGTAGGACCGTCATCAGACAGTAGGATTAACTGCTAGACGCGTAGACGCACAGATGGTGAACAGGGGCTGGGTTCCGGGACTATCCTGCGACCCGGTCCCTGTTTCCCATCTGTGCGTCTGTGCGTCTAGCCTTTTGCGTCTGTGCGTCTAGTAGGTAGTTTCTGTCCACCATGATCGCCCTCGACGGCCGTTCTCTCACTCTCGCCGATGTCGTCGCCGTTGCCCGTCACCGCGCCCCGGTATCCGCTGCGCCGGCCGCCGTGGACCGCGTTCGCGCCTCCCGTGCCGCCGTGGAGCGGGCCATCGCCCGCGGCGACACGATGTACGGCGTGAACACCGGCTTCGGAAAGCTCGCCAACGTCCGGATTCCGCCCGACAAGCTCCAGGACCTCCAGCGGAATCTCATTCGGAGTCACGCGTCCGGCGTGGGCGACCCCCTCCCGGCGGAGGCGGTGCGGGCGATGATGCTGCTCCGCGCGAACGTCCTGCTCATGGGAACGAGCGGAGCGCGCGCCGAGCTGCCGCTCCTGCTGGTTGAGCTGCTCAATCGCGGAATCCATCCGTCTATTCCGTCACAAGGGAGTGTCGGGGCGTCGGGCGACCTGGCCCCGCTGTCCCATCTGGCACTCGCCCTGATGGGAGAGGGAGCCGACGGTGCGAAGGTACGGGCCGCGGGTCTCACACCCGTGGTGCTCGAGGCGAAGGAAGGACTCGCCTTCATCAACGGCACCCAGGCGCAGACCGGACTCGCCTCTCTCCTGGTCCACGACGCGTGGACGCTCTGGCGTACCGCGCACGCCGCGGGCGCGCTGAGTCTCGAGGCCGCGCGGGGAACGCCGGTGGCCTTCGATCCCCGCATTCACGACGCCCGCCCGCATCCCTGGCAGACCCGCTCGGCGGCCCTCCTGCGCACGCTTCTGGCGGACAGCGCCATCCGCGAGTCGCACCGGGAGAACGATCCCCGCGTGCAGGATGCGTACTCCCTCCGCTGCTCCCCCCAGGTCCTCGGCGCCGTCGCCGAGGGTATCGCCATGGCCGACCGGATCGTCACCACCGAATTGAACTCCGCCACCGACAATCCGCTGGTCTTCGGCAACGAGATCCTGTCGGGCGGAAACTTCCACGGCCAGCCTATCGCGTTCGCGCTGGACGTGCTGGGCATCGCGCTGGTGACCCTCGCGAACCTCTCGGAGCGGCGGCTCGAGCGGGTGGTGAATCCCGACCTGTCCTGGGGACTTCCGCCCTTCCTGGCGAAGAACGCCGGGGTCGAGTCCGGGTTCATGACTCCCCAGATCGTCGCTGCCGCTCTGGTGGCCGACGCCCGCGTCCTGGCCACGCCGGCGTCGGTGCAGACTATCCCGACGGAGGCGAATCAGGAGGACATCGTCCCCATGGGGATGACCGCCGCCTGGAAGGCCGGCCGCATCCTCGCGGACGCGGAGCGCGTGACCGCGATCGAGCTGCTTGCGGGCGCAGAGGGGCTCGAGTTTCTGAAGCCGCTCACGCCGGGAAAAGGTGTCGCGAAGGTGTACGCCGCCATCCGGGAGCTGGTCCCGCCCCTCGACGGGGATCGCCCGTTTCAGGCGGACATCGAGCTCGTGACGGAGCGGATCCGCGCCGGCGCCTTCGACCCCGGCGAACGCGCGTGAAGGGCGCCCGTCCCGTCCGGGCTCCCCGGGGCACCGTCCGCACCTGCCGGGGGTGGGTGCAGGAAGCGGCGCTCCGCATGCTGATGAACAACCTCGATCCCGAGGTGGCCGAGCGCCCCGACGATCTGGTCGTCTATGGCGGAACGGGGCGGGCGGCGCGGGACTGGGCGTCGTTCGATGCGATTTGCCGGACCCTCACCACGCTCGCCGGCGATGAGACTCTCCTGGTGCAGTCGGGGAGGCCGGTCGGCGTCTTTCGCACCCACCCCGACGCCCCCCGGGTGCTCATCGCGAACGCGAACCTCGTGGGCCGCTGGGCGACGTGGGACGTCTTTCGGGATCTGGAGCGCCGGGGGCTGACCATGTACGGTCAGATGACGGCCGGCTCGTGGATCTACATCGGCACGCAGGGAATTCTGCAGGGCACGTACGAGACCTTCGGCGCCGTGGCGCGCCGGGACTTCGGCGGAACGCTCGCGGGCCGGCTGGTGGTGACCGGGGGCCTGGGTGGAATGGGCGGCGCTCAGCCGCTCGCGGCGACCATGAACGGCGGGGTGTGTCTCGCGATCGAGATCGATCCGTCGCGGGTCAAGAGGCGGCTCGAGACCCGCTATCTGGACAAAGCCACGGACTCCCTGGATGAGGCGTTGGCGTGGTGCGCGGAGGCGCGTGCCTCACGTACCGCCTTGTCCGTGGGGTTGACCGCCAACTGCGCCGATGCCCTCCCGGAAATCGCGCGCCGCCGCGTGCCGGTCGACGTGCTGACCGATCAGACCTCGGCGCACGACACCCTGAACGGGTACGTACCGGCCGGGATGCGTCTGTCGGAAGCGGTGACCCTGCGGGGGAAGGACCCGGCCGGGTACGTTCGCGCCGCGACGGCGTCCATCGTCGCGCACGTCGAGGCGATGCTCGCGCTCAAGGCGCAGGGGGCCGTCACCTTCGACTACGGCAACAACATCCGGACGGTCGCGAAGGACGCGGGACTCGAGCGCGCGTTCGACATCCCCGGATTCGTACCCGAGTATATCCGGCCCCTTTTTTGTGAGGGGAAGGGCCCCTTCCGCTGGGTGGCCCTGTCGGGTGATCCCAACGATCTCGCGCGCACGGATGAGCTGGTGCTCGAGTTGTTCCCCCACGAGGAGCACCTGCGCCGCTGGATCACGCTGGCCCGCGAGCGCGTGGCCTTCCAGGGCCTTCCGGCTCGCATCTGCTGGCTGGGGCAGGGGGAGCGCGCCCGGTTCGGGGTCGCCCTGAACGATCTCGTCGCCAAGGGTGAATTGTCGGCGCCCATCGTGATCGGGCGCGATCATCTCGACACCGGCTCCGTGGCCTCACCCTTCCGCGAGACGGAAGCCATGCGGGATGGATCGGATGCCATCGCGGACTGGGCCATTCTCAACGCGCTCCTGAACACGGCGTCGGGAGCGTCCTGGGTTTCGTTCCACCACGGCGGGGGCGTCGGCATCGGCAACTCCCTCCATGCCGGACAGGTGATCGTGGCGGACGGCACGCCCGAAGCCGCGCGGCGGCTCGAACGGGTCCTCACCAACGACCCGGGAATCGGCGTGGCCCGCCATGCGGAAGCCGGATACGCCGAAGCGATCGCAACCGCCGAGCGGGAGCACGTGCGGTTGCCCATGCGCGAGGCGCGCGACTGAGCACCCTGCTCGTGGGTGCTCGAGCCGTCGTGACCTGCCGGGGACCGGCGCGGGCGCGGCGACGGGACGAGGCTCAGGCCGTTGAAGTGCTGCCGGGAGCGGCCGTCCTCCTCGAGGCCGGGCGGGTCGCCGCCGTCGGTTCCTACCAGGAGCTCGCGGCCGCGCATCCCCGGGCCACGCGTGAGGAAGTTCGTGGCATCCTCTATCCCGGGTTCGTCGACGCGCACACGCACGGCGTGTTCGGCGCCCCGCGGCTCGACGATCATCGCCGTCGCGCCCTTGGCGAGACGTACCAGGCGATCGCGGCGGAGGGCGGAGGTATCCTCCAGTCGGTGCGGGACGTCCGGCACCGGACCGAGGACGACCTCTATCTCCTGGCCCGCGCGCGCCTCGACGCGCTCCGGGCGCACGGTGCGACGACGGTGGAGATCAAGTCGGGGTACGGGCTCGATCTCGACACCGAGTTGAAGCAGCTCCGGGTGATCGAGCGCCTGAAAGCCGACGGCAGCCCCGGCGTCGTTCCCACCTTCCTGGGCGCGCACGAAATCCCACCCGAGCATCGAGCGCATCCCGACGTGTACGTCAGGGCGCTCTGCGACGACATGATTCCCGCCGTCGCGCGGGCGCGCCTTGCGGCCCGGTGCGACGTGTTCTGCGAGCCCGGGGTGTTCACGGTGCCCGCCAGCCGGCGCATCCTGGAGACGGCGCGGAAGGCGGGGCTCGCGCTGACGATGCATGCCGACGAGCTGGAGGGAGCGGGCGGAGCGGAGCTCGCGGCGGCCCTCGGCGCCCAGTCGGCCGATCACCTCGCGGCCATCTCCCCGGCCGGGATTCAGGCGCTGGCGCGGAGTGAAACGGTCGCCGTGCTCCTTCCCGCCACCATGACCTTCCTCGGGAAGAAGACCCAGGCCCCCGCCCGTGCACTCTGGGAGGCCGGGGCCGCGGTCGCCCTGGCCACCGATTTCAACCCGGGCTCCTCTCCCACGCTCAGCCTGCCCTTCGTCATGGCCCTTGGCGTGTCACAGCTGGGGATGCGTCATGAAGAGGCGCTGACCGCGGTGACCGTGAACTCGGCGGCCGCGCTGGGCCTGGCCGGAGACCGTGGTCAGATCAGCCCGGGGATGCGTGCGGACCTGGTGGCGCTCGATGTGTCGGATTGGCGTGAAGCCGCCTACTGGATCGGCGCGAACCTCGTAACCGCCGTCTGGACAGGGGGTTCTGCTTGTCGCTCACTGGGCGGGCCAATATCTTTAGGCGGACATGTCGAAACTTGAGAAAGCCAAGGAACGTGCCCGCGCCCTGGAGACGAAGGATGCCAAGGGGGCAGTCGAGGCGTGGATCGAGGTCCTCAAGGAACAGGATGCGTCGGGTGAGCCGAATCCTGACCTGGCGATCTACAACAAGGTCGGGGATCTGTGGCTCAAGCTGAAGGACCCCGGTCAGGCCGCGGACTACTACGATCGCGCCGTCGACAAGTACGCCGAGCAGGGACTCCATAACAACGCGATCGCGATGTGTAACAAGGTGCTCCGCAACGCCCCCGGGCGGCAGAACACCTATCTGAAACTTGCGAAGTTGTATGCGGCCAAGGGATTCAATGCCGAGGCCAAGCAGAACTTCGTGGAGTACGCGGAGCGCGTCCACAAGACCGGCAATATTCAGCTTGCGTTCGCCGCCCTCAAAGAGTTTACGGACATTTCGTCGGATGGGGAGCAGCTCCGTCACATGCTGGAGGAGCAGCTCGCGCATTACGGCGTGAACGAACAACCCCGCCGGACGACGCAAGCCCAGAAGGTGGTCGAGCCACCGAAGACGGGCACGGCCAAGCGGAAGACGTCGAGCCTGGTGTTCCTGGACCTGGACGCGCCCTCGGCACCCAAGGACGGCGCCACGGCAACGGCGCCCGCGCCCGCGGCGCCGAAGCCGGCCGCACCCGCTCCGAAGCCCCAGGCCCCGCCTCCTCCGAAAGCTCCGGCTCCCGCGCCGGTCGCCGCACCGAAGGTGGCGCCGCCGCCCAAGGCCGCGCCCAAGCCGCCGCCTCCTCCTCCCGAGCCTGAGCCGGTCTCCCTCCTCGACGAGGCGCCGGTGGCCGAGCACGACACCTCCTTGCAGATCGAGTCGACCAGCCTGGTCGACGAGGATATCGGGGCGGGGACCGGTTCGCTGCTCGAGGGGCTGGAGTCCACCAGTGCGGACTTCGGCAGCGTGCGGGACAGCGCGACGAACCTCGAGTCCGTCCGCGAGGAGATCGTCGCGGACGACGTCGAGCCCATGGCGGAGCTCGAGCCCACGGCCGAGACGGAGCCGGTCGTGGAGCTCCCGCCCGCGCCGCCGTCGCGGGGCACCAAGGGCCGGCAGGCAGTGGTGGAGCTGTCGCTGGACGAGGAGCCTCAGATAGAGGCCGAGCCCGAGGTCGTGGCGCCCGTTGACGACGAGCCGCTCATGCTCGATGAGGCGGGGGGGCAGGAGACGCGCGACTTCATCATGACCGAGGACGACACCTCGGTGGGCGGGCGTCCGTCCGTACACATCGACGTCGGTCTCGACGACGGCCTGCAGATCGACGACCAGGCTCCGGCCATCGATTTCTCGGACATCGAGGAGGCGCCCGTCGTCTCCATCGAGGACCTCGAGGGGCGAGTCGCCGACAACCCGGACGATCCCGAGGCCCACCAGGCTCTGGGCGAGGCGCTGATCGAGGCGGGGGACCGGGAGCGCGGCATCGAGGAGCTGGACCTCGCGACGTCCGGTTTCGAGGGCGTCGGGAACACGCAGCAGGCGGAAGACCTGGTGGACGAGATCCTTCGCCTCGACCCGAACAGCATTCGCCACCGCCAGAAGGTCGTGGAGTTCGCCTTCAAGTCGGGGGAGAAGGACCGGCTCATCACGGCGTACCTGGAGCTGGGAGACACGCTCCTGCGCAACGATCTGCCCGAGAAGTCACGGGCGGTGTATGAGCGGGTGGCCGAGCACGATCCCAAGAACGCGCGTGCGCAGTCGGCCCTGGCCATGCTCACGCCCGCGGCGCCGGCGGCGCCCGAAGGGAAGGTGAAGGCCAAGGACGCGAAGATGAAGGTGCGGGACGAAGCGGCGGAGGGTGCCGATTTCGTGGACCTGGGCTCCATGATCCTCGACGATCAGGACGAGGCGCGGAACTCCCGGATGAAGGTGCAGGACGAGGAGCCCACGGGCGACGAGCAGCAGGACTTCCAGGAAATGCTCGCGCGGTTCAAGCAGGGGATCGACGAGAACATCGAGGAGACCGATTTTCAGTCTCACTACGACCTCGGCGTCGCGTTCAAGGAGATGGGGCTGCTCGACGAAGCCATCGCGGAGTTCCAGAAGGCGCTCCGGGCCCAGGACGGGAAGCTCCGGACCTCGGAGGCGCTCGGTGTGTGCTTCTTCCAAAAGGGCGCGTTCGGAGTGGCGGAATCGATTCTGCGGCGCGGGCTGGAGCTGCCGGCGTCGGGCGACGAAGAGCGGCTGGGCATTCTCTACTGGCTGGGCCGCTCCTACGAGGAGCAGGGACGCCCTGCCGAGGCGAAGGATCTCTACGGGAAGGTGTTCGCCGTGAACATCCGGTTCCTCGACGTGGGCGAGCGCGTAAAGGCGCTGGCCAAGGCCCGCTGACATGAGCCAGCAAGTGGTGCCCGTCACGCTGCACGACATCCAGCGTCCCGTGGCCCAGGACCTGGCGCGGGTGGCCGACGAGCTGCGGCGCATCATCGCGGCGGACTTCCCGACCATCGCGGAGGTGAACGATCATCTCCTGCGGATGAAGGGCAAGCTCTTCCGTCCCATGTTGCTCCTCCTGTCGGCCCAGGCGACCGGGAATACCGACTCCCGGGTCGTGTCGCTGGCCGCCGTTGTCGAGTTGATCCACCTCGCCACGCTGGTGCACGACGACTCGGTGGATCACTCCGCCCTTCGGCGTGGCCTCCCGACGCTCAATACGCTGTTCTCGCACCAGATCGCGGTGATCATGGGGGACTACCTGTACTCCCGCGCGATCATCGAGCTGGTGAAAGCCGCCGACATCGAGCCGCTCCGGGTGTTCGCCCGCGTCACGAACGAGATGACCATCGGCGAGATGCGGCAGATCGAGGCGCACGACAAGCTGAGCTACAACGAAGCCCAGTACGACCATCTGATCCGCGCCAAGACCGCGTCCCTGCTGTCGGGCGCGTGCGAATGCGGCGCGCTGCGGGGGGAGCCGGCGCACCGCGCGGCCCTCGCCGCCTTCGGCCTGCACCTGGGCATGGCGTTCCAGATCACCGACGATCTGCTCGACTACACGGAGCCGGAGGCGGTCACCGGCAAGCCGTGGGGGCTGGACCTGAAGGAGCACAAAGTGACGCTGCCGCTCATCGCCGCTCTCCCGCGCATGAAGCCCGAGGGGCGGCACCTCGTGGAGCGGCTGATGGAGGAGCCGGAGCCGTCGGACCAGCTCGTGGCCGAGGTCATCACCTGGGTGAACGACGCGGGGGGCCTGTCCTACGCGCGGCAGCGGGCGCTGACCCTGGCGCAGGAAGCCGAGCGGACGCTCGATGGGCTGCCCCCGTCGCCGGCGCGTGACGCGTTGCGGGACAGTATCGCGTACGCCGTGGAGCGGAGGAGCTAGCGCGTGGCGCGGGGACCGCGGCGGCCGCTATTTTACCTGGGGGTGCTCACCACGGGATTCGTGCTGGGCGGGTTCCTCCAGGCCCTGCTGCGGCAGTTTCTCCCGGCGGGCGCCGCGAAGGAATTTTTCACCACGGCGGTGCATCCGACGCTGGGCCCGGTGCAGATCAATTTGCTCGTCGTGGACCTGACCCTGGGCCCGATCGGGTTGGACGTGTCACTGGTGGCGGTGCTCGGTGTCGTGATCGCGTACTTCGTGGCACGGTCGCTTTTCTAGAGAGGCGTCTATGGAACTGTCCCTGTGGCACATCGTGCTGCTGATGATCGTGGTCCTCCTGGTGTTCGGGGCCAAGCGCATTCCGGAAATCGGCTCGTCGCTGGGGCAGGGGATCCGCGAGTTCAAGCGCAGCATCAAGGAGATCGACTCGCCGCCCGACCAGCGGTCGATGACCCCGCCGCCCCCCGCGTCCAACTCGACGCTGCCGCCCGCGGGCGGAGAGCCCAAGCGTCTGAGCCAGTAGGTCGCGATGCCGTTCGGAGGGTTTTCCATCGGCGAGTGGCTCCTGCTGCTCGCCGTTGTGTTTATCGCCGTGGGGCCGCGGCGGCTTCCCGAGGCGGGGCGCGCCCTCGGCCAGGGGCTGCGGGCGTTCCGCAGGGGCCTGAACGAGGCGCGGGACGCGATGGGGCGGCCCGACCTGCCGCCTCCTCCCCTCTCGGCGCGTCCTGCGAAACCGACGAGCCTGCTCGACTAGCTCAGCTGCCCTGTTGGGTTTGCTGGAACATTTCCTTCCGCCGGTCCACCACCTTGGCCTTGGCCTTGAGCGCCGCGAGATACGCCGTCACGCGCGCCTGCTGGAGGCCGCGCACGAGTACCGTGCGCTGCTGATCCCGCTGGGCCAGCCACGCCGTGGAATCCGCCTTGCTCCGGGAGATGCCCTGGAGCAGGAAGTCACCGGTCCGCGCCTCGATCAGCGGCGTCCGCTCACCCGGCTTCAGCCCGAAGGCGGCGCCCACCACTTCCGGGTCCAGCTGAATCTGGGCGGGTGGGCGGAACCG
>DATEGY010000035.1:0-7641 GCA_035279865.1 Gemmatimonadales bacterium
GCATAAACACCCAACGCTCCTTGATTCCCCGGGCTTGCGCCCGGGGTCAGGTAAGGCGGGATGGTGGTAACGGTGCGCATGACCCCGGACTTGCGTCCGGGGTTGCTGTTATCTCCCCGCCACCGACACCCCCTCCAGCAACAAGGACGGCGACCACCGGGTCCCCACCCAGCGGGCGTCGTCCCCCCAGCCGCCGATCTTCTTGAGCAGCTCGTAGACATTCCCCGCCACCGCGGCGTCCTTCACACGCCCCGTGATCTTGCCGTTCTGGATCCGGTAGGCGAGCGCTACGGGGTGGCTGAACGCGCCGCCGATGACGTTCCCCTGCCCGACGCCGATCAGGTCGTCGACCAGGAGACCGTCCTTGATCCCCTCGAGCAGTCCGCCGCCGAGCGACCACGGGTTACGGCTCGAAAAGGCGCTCCCCACGATGAAGTTCGAATACGACAGGCGCGGCTTCCCGAACACGCCGCGATGCCCGTGCCCGGTGCTCCGCTGGGCGCCACCGAGGCGCGCCGCCGTCTCCAGATCGTGGACGAAATTCCTTGGACACCCTCGCTCGATGAGCGGCAGGCGGGCCGCCGGCACCCCCTCGTCGTCGAATGGATAAGAAGCCGCGCGTCCTGGGAGCGTCGGATCATCGGCGATCGACAGCCCCTCGGCAAAGACCGGTTCACCGACCTTGCCCTGGAGGGGCGAGATGCCCTGGATCAGCGTCTTGCCGGAGAGCGCTTCTTCGAGAGGCAGGAGGATGGCGGACAGCCCCATGGGCGAAAACACCACCGGCAGTGACCCAGTCGAGGCCGGGACCACGGTGAGCGCCAGCTCGAGCCGGGTCTTGATCGAATCGACGATGGCGTCGAGATCAGCCGCCTCGGGGAGCCCCGCCCCGACATAGTGATCGTAGACCATCAGCACATCACTGTCGGTGACCCGAGCGATGTCGGCGCTGACGCTCACCCCGGTGGCACGATAGCTCCCCTGCCCGCCGACGGTATTGCCGATCGTCGTCTCGGCCACCTCCCGTTCGACCGTGACGTTGATCTGCGCGTCGGGACGGGAGAGCCGCTCCACCAGCCCGCGGCCGATGTCGGCCAGCACCCCGACCGACGCCGCCTTCGCCGGAGCGGACTCCGTGGAGACGGACGGGAACTTGGTGGCGGAGGGAAACTCGATCGACAACGGCTCTCCGAGCGCGGCCGAGGCGAGTGCGCGGGAGACGACGTCCGCCGGAGGCGCGTCGGTGGCCGTCGTCCCGGCCACGCCGACCCGGGCGCCCTTCACGACGCGGACATTCAACCCCGACTCCTCCACCACGCCGGCACTCTTGAGCCGGCCCGATTCGAAGGCGATGGTGGTACGTTCGCTTCGCCGCCAGCAGGCATCCCCCGCGTCGGCGCCCCGCCTGAGGGCCTCCAGCACCTGGGAGATCACTCGACTTCACCCCCCACCAGCGCGTCCTCGATGCGGACGTGCGGCGCGCCTTCGGTCACCGGGAGGTAAGCCTGGCCCGCCTTCCCGCACCCCCCGCCGATCTGATTCCACTGGAAATCCCCGGCGATCCGTTCGATCGAGTCCAGCGTCTGGAACAGATTCCCCGCCAGCACCACATCCTTCACCAGCTCGGCCACCTGTCCGTCCCGGATCATGTGCCCGTACGCGGCGGTGAACGAGAAGCTCTCCAGCATGGTCTGTCCGCCGAAGGCGGAGCAGGCATAGACGCCGAGTTTGACGTCCCTGATGAGGTCCGCGAACGTCCCCTCGCCGTTGCCGATGTACGTGTTGGTCATCCGGACGATCGGCGGGTGGCGGAAGGACAGGGCCCGCGCGTTGCCGGTGGGGCGTTCCCGCATCCGGGCCGCGGTCTCCCGCGAGTGGAGGCGGCCGACCAGCTCCCCTTCCTTGATCAGCACCGAGTCCTGGGTCGGCACGCCTTCGTCATCGAACGGCATGGTGCCCCGGAGCCCGGGAGCGGCACCGTTATCACCGACGGTCAGGACCTTCCGGCCGAAGCGGCGGCCCAGAGTCATCATCTCCCGGGCCTGCGGATTCTCGTAGACGAAGTCCGCTTCCGAGAGGTGCCCGAACGCCTCGTGGATGAACACGCCGGCCATCTCGGGGTCGAGAATGACGGGGTAATGCCCGCCCCGGACGGTCGGGGTCCGGAGCAGTTCCGCCGCTCGTTCCCCCGCCTGCTTGAACCCGGCAGCGAAATCGTGGACGCTCTTCCAGCCCTTCCGGAGGCCGATCGACTCGAGGGCTTTCTCGATGGTGCCGTTCTTCCGGGCGATGGCGGTGCCGGAGAGGGTGACCTCGGGACGGAGCTCGTGCAGGCTGGTTCCTTCCGAATTCACGAACCAGTACTCCGTCACCTCGTCGTGATAGTTCGCGATGGTGTCGGTGATATCTCCGGAGACGGCGAGCATCTCGCCGTTGTAGGCCTGGATCAGCTTCGTCTTGTCCGCGAGGGAAACCCCCCGGACATCCCCGTCCAGATCGAGCAGGGCCTCCGCCGTCTGTGGAGTGACTTCCGCAAGCCTGATCGGTTCATCCAGCACGACAGCCCGGGAGAGCTCCTGGGCCCGCTCGATCATGGCGGGAAGCTGGTCGAGCGACGTGAAGGCCGCGACGCCCCAGCCATGGCCCTTCGAGAGCACCCGTACGCATCCGCCCACGTCCTCGGACGCGCTGGCGGTCTCGAGCCGCCTCCCCCGGAAGGAGACCCCCGTGGCCCAGGTGCGTTCGACGCGGATTTCGGTGTAGTCCGCGCGGGAGGCGCGGAGGGCGGTCTCGAGCCGGTCCTTCACGACTTACAGGCCGCGGAGCTTGTCGGCGTAGTCCGGGCGGACCACGATCTCCCCGTTCTTGATGACCTCGCGGTCCCAGGGGAGGATGATGAAGCTGTCGGTCTCGAGGGCGGAAAAATCGACCTGGTAGGGCCCGGTGCGGAAGGAAACCGCCGTCTTCACGGCGGCGGGACGGAGCTCCCGGACGGCGTTCAAGGCCAGCTTCATGGTGTCCCCGGTATCGCACGTCTCGTCCACGATGAGGACCCGGCGGCCGGTGACCAGCCGCGGAGGTCCGGCGATGACCACCGGCCGGGCCTCTGATTCGGACCGGGTGATGGCCATGGACGCGAAATCGCGCTGCATGATGCTCGCCACGACGGCACCTGGAATCACGCCGGCGCGGGCGATGCCGAGCACCAGCTCGGGGTCGTAGGCACGGAAGACTTTCAGGGCGAGGACCCGGCAGAGCTCCCCGAAAAACGGCCAGTCCACCTCGAGCACCGCGGTGGGCGATGCACGTCCGGGGCGTGAACGGCGGGGTACCGGGGGGGTAGGAGGACCGGGAGGGACGTACGTCATTCGGGAAACTACATTGCCAATGCAAGAGGCCGCAAGCTATTTTCGCTTCATGAGTTTCTGGCGCCGGCTGTTCGGCAGCCCGTCACCCGACGACATCACGCCGCAGCGACTCGACTACTTGAACGAGGCGCTCGCGCTTGAGCGTCAGGGAGACTTCGAGGCCGCGCTCACGTCCTACCGTCTCGCCCTGCGCGACCACCCCAACGACGCGCGGATTCTGCAGAACATGGCCATCGCGTTCACCAAGACGGGGCGCGTGGACGAAGCCATCCGGCATTACCGGCGCTCACTCGAGCTCGACCAGGCGCTCGCGGGCGCGCACTACGGCCTCGCGTTTCTCCTCCTGAAACGCGGCGACCCCGACGGGGCCGTGCGTCATTTGAAGGAATTCCTCGCCCAGCCTCCGAAGGGACCCGACGCGCAGAAGTGGATCGAACATGCCCAGGAGCAGCTCCGGGAGATGGGTGAGCCTCTTCCCCCCACTCCGGCCCCCACCCTGCGGGAGGCGCACTGAGGCGTAGGTACCGCTGGGGGGGGGCATTACTCGCGGGAGCCCTCGCGCTGGGATGCGCCTCCGTCACCACCGACCTGAACGAGGTCATCGCCCTTCAGGTGACCCTGGGTCCGGATTCAGCGGGGCGGATGGACTTCGGCGATACCGTCTTCGCCACCGCCAAGGCCCTGAACGGTCGCGGCGACTCGGTCGGTGCCACGATCATCTGGAGTGATCTCGATACCCTGGTGCACGTCGACTCCCTGACGGGTGCGGTCACCGCCCGGTTGCTCGGCACCGGGTTGATCCAGGCCCGGACCGGAAGCCTCCGGTCCAATCCCCAGCCCGTCGTCGTGTTCCCCCGCGCCGATACCGCTTTCACCGACTCGGCTACCCACAACCCGGACACCGTCACCGTCTCGACGCCCGATTCGCTGTCGGACCCCCTGGGCGTGCGGATCCAGAATTTCGGCACCGATACCACGGGCGCATCCGGGCGCACCGTCCAATTCACCCTGATCTATCCGGACACGCTGAGCGTCAGGCTCACGAACACCGTGACCACGACGGACGTCACCGGACTGGCCGTGACGCAGGTTCGGCTGAAACAGCGTACCTTGCCGGATTCGGCGGTGGTCCAGGCGACCGTGACCCGTTTCAACGGGGTCGCGGTCCCGGGAGCACCCATCACCTTCGTGGTGAGGTTCGTGCCATGAGCACCCCGGCACCAGGAACGCTGACCCAACTCTTCTTTGATGGCTTGGACCGGTTCATTCCCCGGAACCGGCCCGCGTTCAAGGCGAAGCGGGGCGAAGTCTGGCAGCCCCTGACGCATCGGGACGCCCAGGCGCGGGTCCGGGCCATCTCGCTGGGACTGAAGGAGCTGGGGATCCAGCCCGGTGAGCGGGTGGCGCTCCTCTCGGAAACCCGCCTGGAATGGGCGCTGGTGGACTACGCCTGCCTGTGCGCGCACGCGACCGACGTCCCGATCTACCCGACCCTCCTGGTCAAGCAGGTCGAATACATCCTGAAGGACTGCGGCGCCACGACCGTCTTCTGCTCGACGGCCGAGCAGGTCGCCAAGGTCAACCAGATCAAGGCGCACCTCCCCATCAAGCACGTCATCACGTTCGACGCCGGGCCGAGCGCGGGGGTGACGACCCTCGCGGACTTGGAAAAGAAGGGGGCGGCCGCCGATGCGAAGTACCCGAACTGGCGGGCCGATGCGCTGAAAGTGTCCCCGGATTCGCTCGCCACCCTGATCTACACGTCGGGCACGACCGGCGACCCCAAGGGCGTGATGCTGACGCACGACAACCTGTACAGCAACGTCGCGGCCTGCGTCCACATCCTGCCGATCTCGGACCAGGACGAGTGTCTGTCCATGCTGCCGCTCTCGCACGTGTACGAGCGCATGGTGGACTACACGATGTGGATGGCGGGGGTCGTGATCAATTACGCCGAGTCGTTCGACAAAGTGGCGCAGAATCTCCGGGAGACGAAGCCGACGATCGTGCTGTCGGTCCCCCGGCTCTACGAAAAGGTGTACGCCAAGGTGATCGAGGGGGCGTCGAAGAGCCCCGTGAAGCACGCGATCTTCAACTGGTCCAAGAAGGCCGGGGACCGCTGGGCGACACATCGTCTCTCGGGTGTGAGGGTCCCCCTCGGCGTCTCGATCACGCACGCCATCGCCGACACGCTGGTCTTCAAGAAGGTGCGCGCGGCGACGGGGGGCCGCCTCAAGACCTTCATCTCCGGCAGCGCGCCCCTCTCGGCGGATGTCGCGTTGTTTTTCTTCGCCTGTTCCCTGCCCATCCTCGAGGGATACGGGCTGACGGAGACGTCCCCGGTGTTGACGTTGAATCCCCCTCAGAAACCCAAACTGGGCACCGTGGGTACGGCCATTCCGGGCGTGACCCTCAAGATCGCCGCGGACGGTGAGATCCTCGCCAAGGGTCCGAACATCATGCAGGGCTACTACAACCTTCCGCAGGAGACGAAGGAAGCGCTCGCGGACGGGTGGTTTCACACCGGAGACATCGGCGAGATCGACTCCGAAGGCTATCTGAAGATCACCGACCGCAAGAAGGACATGATCAAGACCGCGGGTGGGAAGTGGGTGGCGCCGCAGCCGATCGAGAACGCGGTGAAGTCCAACAAGTACGTCGCGAGCGTCGTCCTGCTCGGCGACAAGCACAAGTTCCCGCTCCTGCTCGTGGTGCCGAACTTCGATCAGCTCGAGGCATGGGCGAAGTACCGGCGCATCGCTTATCAATCACGGGAGCAGTTGATCACGCTGCCCGATGTGAAGGCGAAGATGGAGCGGGAGTGCATGGGGATGCTCAACGACCTGCCGCGATATGAGATGCCGAAGAAGGTGGCCCTGCTCGCCCATGATTTCACGATCGAATCGGGGGAGCTGACGCCGACGTTGAAGATCAAACGGCGGGTGGTGGAGGAGCACTACGAGAAGGAAATCACGGCGGCGTACGCGGAGGCCGATCCGATCGCCGCTGCCGTTGAGGGGCACTAACCGTCTAACCGTCTAACTTTTCACCCACCCAGAGTCCCTGTCCTACCGCCAGGCGATTCACGCCGGCAATCTCCGGGACCTGCTCGCTCTCGACCAGCAGGCGCCGGCCCTTGAGCAGGATGCGCTTCGCTTCACCCAGCCACTTCGACGTCCCGACTTCCGCACCCACGACGACACCACGCGCGATCGCGCTTCTCAGCGGAATCGTGTCCTGCGAGCGCAGGAGCGAGAGGATCGGGAGCTCCTCGGCGTCGAGGGGCGGGTTGATGCCGACGAAATGGATGCCGCCCATCAGCGACGCGAGCCCCACAGCGTAGCGGACGGCGGAGCCCACGAGGACGACGTAGCCGCCGGGGCCGGAGAGATCGAGGAGGGCCTGGACGGTGAGGGGGTCGGCGGAGGAGAAGGGCGGCGCGTGGTGGGTCGAAATCCCGCCGAATTCCACCACTCCCTGCACGATCTCGTATTCCTTGTGGCAGACCGGGCACCCCAGGAGACCTTTCGCCACCATCCGCCCGGACATCTCGACGGTCGACAGCACCAGGAATTCCTCCTGGTGCTTCTCGGGGCAGCGGAGCATCTCGGTCAGCTCAATGTGCATCGGGGCGGAATTCTACCCAGGTGAGCTTGCCGGGTTCGACCCGCACGGTCCGAAAGACCTTCTTTCCTTCGATTTCCACGCCCATGACGTACTCTCCGGCCGGCACGTCACCGATGGCGAAATGCTCGTGGTAGGCGGGGTCCTGGTGGTTCTTGGGACCGTAGGTCTCGACGTATGAGAGCGGCGTCTCCTGGGGCTCAGGCTTCACGAGGCCATAAATCCTGGCCTGTTGGACCGGCTGGCCCTTCGAATCCCAGACCTGTCCCGCCACCACGCCCGTGCCCGGCATCGGATCGATCCACAGTTCGGGATTGACGTTGAAGGGCGGGTAGCGGACTTCCGGGTCGACGATCTTCTCCGAATCGGTGGTCGGGGCGACGTGGACTTCGAGGTGGAGGTGGTCGTTCGTCGCCCGGCCGGTGTTGCCGACGAGCGAGATCACGTCCCCGGCTTTGACGCGGTCTCCGACCTTCACCAGGAGTTTCGAGTTGTGGTAGTAGACGGAAAACAAGAACTGGGAGTCTGATAAACCCCGGGCCGCCGGCCCGGGGTCAGCCGATCCAGAGGCGGCCGTTCCAGAGCGGCTGACCCCGGGGCGTTGCCCCGGGGTTAACACCAGCCGGCGGTCGTGCCGGATGGCCACGGT
>DATEGY010000036.1:0-3369 GCA_035279865.1 Gemmatimonadales bacterium
TTCGGGCCGACGCGGATCTGCACTTGCCGTCCGACCGTGCCGACGAACGCCGCGTACGGACTCTCCGGAGGCGCGAGCGGCCGGCCGTTGACCTCCAGCAGGAAGTCGCCCGTCTTGACGTCGACGCCCGGCGCCGACAGCGGGGCCTGCAAGTCGGGATTCCAGTTCTCGCCGGTAAGGATCCTGGCGATCCGGTAATGACCCTCGGCGACAGTGAGATCGGCGCCGAGGAGACCGGCCGGCTGGGCGTCGGCCCGCGGCAGATCCCCGCCCCCCGCGAAGCTGTGCCCCACCGTCAACTCGGCCTGCATCTCGCTCAAGAGTGTCGTGAGGTCCGCCCGGTGGCGGACGTACGGCAGGAGCACCTGGTACTTCGCTTTCACCGCCGCCCAGTCCGCCCCATTGAGGTTGGCCACGTACAGATAGTCGCGCTCGATCCGCCACGCCTCGTTGAAGATCTGGCGCCACTCGGCCGTCGGATCGACATCGACCGTCACGCTCCCGAGGGCGAGCATCCCTTTGCCGCCACTGGGCGGTTCGCTCCCCGCATCCACCACGGCCCAGCGTCCCGGGGGTGCCCCCTCGTCCCCGGGGGCGTAGAGCAGCTTCTTCCCATCGAACGACAGCGCATACGGCCCGCGCATGGCCCCGACAAAATCGACGGCTTTCTTGTCACTCAGCTTGTACCGGTGCAGCACGTCCGCTTTGTTGGGCACGTGCTCGACGTAGAAGAACTCGCCCGCCGTCCCCGTGCGCAGCTGGTCGTAGTCACGGGTCGGCACGTCGAGAGACAGAATCCGCTGGGAGAGACCGGCGAAGTCGATGCGTACCGACACCGAGTCGGTCTTCCTGGCCGCCGAGTCGGCGCCGGCCCGGCGAGGCGCGTCACTCTTGCCGGCCTCGTCCCCGGTTTCAGGAAGGAGTGGCGACGGCTGATCCGCGGCCAGGACCGTGATGTATATCCCGCGCTCGAGCGTGTGATCGTACGAGCTCATGTCGAGCCAGCCCGACCGGAGCGCGAAGTCGGTGGAGGCCAGGAACAGCAGGTACTTCCCGCTCCGGTCCCAGGCCGGATCGATGGCATCGGACAGCCCGTCGGTGATCTGATGCCGGGAGCCGTCGGCCAGCGAGTACACGAATACCGCGTGAAACTGGGAACCCAGGAGTCGCTTGTTGTAGGCGATCCACTTCGAATCCGGGGACCAGACCGGATTCACGCTGCGGTTCGGCCACGTGTAGTTGTCCTGATCGACGCGGGTTTCCTTGCCCGTCGCCAGGTTCAGAATCCAGAGGTTGGTCTCGGCATCCGAAAACAGAATCTGCGATCCGTCCGGGGACCATGACGGCGCATAGAAATAGGTGGGGTGCTCGAGCGGATAGACGCGGGACGGCCCAGTGCCGTCCTGGTCCCCCACCACGAGCTGATACTCACCGGAGCTGTCCGAAAACCAGGCGATGCGCTTGCCGTCGGGAGACCAGATCGGCGTGCGGTCCGCCACCCCCGCTGACCGCGTGAGGTTCCGCCAGCTGCCCTTGTCGACCGGCACGGTATAGACGTCCCCGCGCCCTTCAAACAGCGCACGAACGCCGGTGGGCGAGAGCTGCGGCGCCGTCAGCGACCGAGCGACGTTCGCGCTGTGCGGCATTGCCCACGGGAAGTCTCCCGTGACGTGAATCTGGAGCTTCTGGTCGGTGCCGGCCGCCGGGTCGTAGAGATGGACGTCGCCGGCGTGCTCGTACACCACCGCGCCGCCACCCGCACCGACGCTCTGGACGTCGTAGTCGTTGTAGTGGGTGATCTCCGTCAACGCCTTGGTGCCGACATCGTACGCCCAGACGTTGTTGGTCCAGTCCCGATCCGAGATGAAGTAGATCGTGCCGCCCATCCAGACCGGCTGCTGATCGCGGCTGTCGGTCCAGGGAAGCTTCTGCTCGGCGAGAGACTTCAGATCGAGGATGCGGATGGGCTGGTTCTGTCCGCCCCGGTAACGCCGCATGTACGCCTCCCAGGGCCGCACCATCTGGTAGGCCAGCGACTTGGCGTCGGGCGAGAGAGAGCCCGCCTGCGCGCGGGGCGCGGCGATCGGCTCCGGCAGACCGCCGGTGACCGCGATGGTCCAGAGCCGGGGTTCCGCGTCGGGAGCACTGCCACGGGTGGACTCGAACACGACGCGAGCGCCGTCAGGGGTCCATCCGCGCACCTGGCTCCCACCCGGATGCCAGGTGAGCCGCCGGGGCTCCCCTCCGTCGACGGCCACGATGTACACGTCGTCGTTGTCGCCGTACTCACCCGTGAAGGCCAGCCACTTGCCGTCCGGCGAGAAGTGCGGGTCGCGCTCCACCGTTGGAGAGGACGTCACCCGACGCGCCTCGCCCCCGGCGCGTGGCACCACCCAGATGTCCCCCGCGTACGCGAACGCGACGTACCGCGCGCTGACGTCCGGCTGCTGGAGAAACCTGGTCCCCTGGGCACCGAGCCCGGCGGGCAACAAGCCTGCAAGTGCCATCAACCTGATCGTCGGTCGCATGAACATCCTCCCCCACTTCGACAAGGACTAGAACGTCTTCTGGAAGTACGCCGCCGCCGCCGAGTCCGCCTGCAGCCAGGAGTGCCAGCGGAGAAATCCGTGAATCTCGTCGGGAATCACCATTTCCTCGAATTTGACGCCGGCCTGGTCGAGCCGGCGCGCCAGATCGACCGTCTCGTGGAAATGCACGTTGTGGTCGTCGTCCCCCTGGATCAGCAGCACCGGAGATTTCCAGGTCGCCATGTCCGCCACGGGCGAGGACGTCCAACCCACCTTCCTGGCGCTGTCCAGATCCCCCTGCTCGTACCGCCAGTGCGGCGTGTACCGCTCGGCGTCGTCCGACGTCCAGTTATGCACGCCGTGATAATCCACCCCGGCCGCAAACACGTCCGAGTTCCGCGCCAGCCCCAGTGCCGTGAGATAACCGCCGTACGACCCGCCCCAGATACCGACTTTGGCGGCCTCGACCTCGGGACGTGCGGCAAGCCACTTCCCGCCCGCCAGCACATCCTGGTACTCGGAGGCACCCGCCGGCCCTGCGTGCGCGGGATGATGGAACTCCCAGCCGTACCCGATGCCCAGCCGGTAGTTGACCGACAGCACGACGAAGCCGCGGCTCGCGAGTCACTGATTCACGGCGTACGCGTTCGAGTAATAGCCCATGTAGTGCCAGCTGAGGAGCATCTGGCGCGGCGGGCCGCCATGGACGAAGACGATGCCCGGATGCTTGCCCGTGAGGCCCGGCTGCTCGAAGAGCTGGCCGTGAACTTCGGTGCCGTCGGCGGCGCGGAAGACGACCTTCTTCGGTACCACCAGCGCCTGCGTGGGAAAGTCGGAGGGA
>DATEGY010000037.1:0-10450 GCA_035279865.1 Gemmatimonadales bacterium
GTGATCATGTTCTTCACGTAGTCGGCGTGGCCCGGGCAGTCGACGTGCGCGTAGTGGCGCTCGTCGGTCGAGTATTCGACGTGGCTCGTCGCGATCGTCAGAATCTTGGTCGCGTCCCGGCGGCCCTGCGACTCCGAAGCCTTGGCCACGGTGTCGTAGGGAACGTAGGTCGCGAGGCCCTTGTCGGCCGAGACCTTCGTCAGGGCCGCGGTCAGGGTGGTCTTCCCGTGGTCCACGTGGCCGATCGTTCCGACGTTTACGTGCGGCTTCGTCCGCTCGAATTTCGCCTTCGCCATGAACTCCCTCAGTCGTTACGGTTTGTTGCTCGACGCTGTGTCTCTCGACGCCTTGCTTCTCGACGGTGTGTTTCTTGACGCCTTGCTTCTCGACGCCTTTTGCAGTTCAAGCTCGCGACCGGGATTGAACCGGTGACCTCGTCCTTACCAAGGACGCGCTCTACCGACTGAGCTACGCGAGCGACTTACATTTCAGAGCGGGCGACGGGACTCGAACCCGCGACCCTCAGCTTGGAAGGCTGATGCTCTACCAACTGAGCTACACCCGCGGACTCGCGCCTCGATGGTGGGGGAAGGATTCGAACCTTCGTAGGCTGACGCCGGCAGATTTACAGTCTGCTCCCTTTGGCCGCTCGGGCACCCCACCGACGTCCGTCCCCGGTCCTGACCCCCACTGACGACGCACCCCGCGTGCGGTACCCGCGGGGTGTGTACTGTTCGCGCGTCGCCTTCCTCGTCCTTCGGCAACGTGAGCTGACGAAGGGACTCGAACCCTTAACCGGCGGTTTACAAAACCGCTGCTCTACCAGTTGAGCTACGTCAGCGAGCCGGTCGTGAAACTTTCCAGACTGGAAGACTAACCGGGGTCATGGTCCGATGCAAGGGAAGGGCCAGAAAGGAGTTACCGCCGTCCGCGCCGGCTACCCCGCTGGGGAGGCGCCACCGCCAGGGCGGGCGACCGGTACCGGACATCCAGGGCGTCCAGACGGTGAACGTCGACGTTCGACAGGCGGCCGAAGAAGTCCTGGAAATTCCCCACTCCCTGGGGCATCCAGAGGACCTCCGCCAGGGCCTCGAGCCGAGGGAACGCCATGTATTCCACATGCTTGGCGTCCGGGATGTACTCGGTCCAGACCTGCCCCTGCGCGCCCAGGATGTGACGGGCCTGCTCCGGCGTGAGGCCCCTCGGCACCGGGTCATAGGCATAGACCGAGTCCAGGGGCAGGAACCCGCCGATGGCCAGGGGCTCCGTATCCCGGTCCCCGGACTGATAGTGGTCGAAGTAGGTGTACGCCCCCGGCGCCATCACGGCGTCGTGCCCGGCCTGCGCGGCAGCGATCCCCCCGTCGATCCCCCGCCAGCTCATCACCACGGCGTTCGGCGAGAGCCCCCCGTCCAGAATCTCATCCCATCCGACCAGCGTCCGGCCATGGGCGTGGAGGAAGGCATCGATCTGTGCGGTGAACCACCCCTGCAGAGCGTCCTCGTCCTTGAGACCGAGCGCCTTGATGCGCGCCTGCGCGAGTGGGCTTGTCTTCCACTGATCCTTCACCGCTTCGTCCCCGCCGGTGTGGATCCACTTGCTGGGGAAGAGCCCCATCACCTCGGTCAGGACGTTTTCCATGAAAGTGATGGTGGAATCGGACGGTGAGAGAATCCACGGGCTGACGCCCCAGTCTTCCTTCACCTTCACCGGCTGACCGGTGCTGCCCAGCTCGGGATACGCCGAGATCGCGGCCTGCGAGTGCCCCGGCATTTCGATTTCCGGGATGACGGTGATATGGCGCGCGGCCGCGTAGGCGACGACCTCGCGGATGTCATCCTGCGTGTAGAAGCCGCCATGGCGGGTGGAGTCGTACTTCGCGCCGGCCGTGTCGTCCGGCTCCCTGCCCACCAGCGTCTGCGCCCGCCACCCGCCCACCGAAGTGAGCCGGGGATAGCGCTTGATCTCGATCCGCCACCCCTGGTCGTCGGTCAGGTGCCAGTGGAAGCGGTTGAACTTGTAGAGGGAGAGCAGGTCGATGTACTTCTCGACGAATTCCTTCGGCATGAAGTGCCGCACGACGTCGAGATGCATGCCGCGCCAGCCAAAGCGGGGATAGTCGACGATCGAGAGACACGGGATCGTCCATGGCACATCCCCGACCGGTGCCCGTCTGAGAATGTCCGGCGGGAACAGCTGCCGCAGGGTCTGGATTCCGTAGAACACGCCCGCGGGCGTCGCTCCCTGAATGGCCACCTCCGCCGACGAAATGTCGATCGAGTATCCCTCAGGCCCGTGCCCCCCCTGCAACGAGTCGATGGCCAGCAGGATGATGGACGGGTGCGGTCCCGCGGCCGCCGGGATCTGATTCCCCGTGACGAGGGTGAAGTCGACGCCGGTCGCCGGGCGCAGATAGGCGATCAACTGCTGCCCCAGCGGCTTCAAGTCCGGGGTCGTCATGACCACGGTTCGCGGCCGTAGCGTGAACGCACCGGGATGCCGCACCAGCGTCACCGGCTTCGGGATGATGGCGATCGCGTCAGCCGGGGAAGGTGCCTGCAATGTCACGGTGAGTGCGAGTAATAGAGGATTGATCATCGGGAATTGAAGATCGTGCCCAGCTTGCCGCCTCCGCAAGCGGGCTGCACATTCGCACCCCATGGCCCAGGCCCACCTCGCCGGCATCGACTACGCCATCATGGCGGTCTACTTCGCGTTCGTGCTGGGGATCGGCATCGTCCTGCGCCGCTCCGTCCACACGGGCAACGACTTCTTCCTCGCCGGCCGGGCCGTCCCCGCCTGGATCGCGGGCCTCGCCTTCCTCTCGGCAAATCTCGGCGCCCAGGAAGTGATCGGCATGGGCGCCTCGGGCGCCAAGTACGGAGTCGCCACCAGCCACTTCTACTGGGTGGGCGCCATCCCGGCGATGGTGTTCGTCGGGCTCTTCATGATGCCCTTCTATTATGGATCGCGGGCCCGGTCGGTCCCGGAGTACCTGAAGCTCCGGTTCGACGAAAAGACCCGCGGCGTCAATGCCGTGTCCTTCGCGGTCATGACCGTGTTCAGCTCCGGGATCTCGATGTATGCGATGGGCAAGCTCTTCAACCTGCTCCTGGGCTGGGACTTCACCGCGTCGGTCCTGGTCTCCGCCGCCATCGTCCTCGCGTACACGTTCCTCGGCGGCCTGACGTCCTCGATCTACAATGAAGTGCTTCAGTTCTTCCTGATCGTGTTCGGCTTCGCACCCCTCGTCATCCTCGGCCTCAAGTCGGTGGGCGGATGGGCGGGACTCCAGGCCCGCCTGGCCGCGGTGTCCACCAGCCAGGGGTTCGCCCCCGGAGGCTTCACGCAGGCCTGGCGGCACATGGACTCGGCGGCACACAACCCGGTGGGGGTCGAGTGGTTCGGCCTGGTCATGGGGTTGGGATTCGTCCTGTCCTTCGGATACTGGTGCACCGACTTCCTGGTCGTGCAGCGGGCCATGGCGGCAGACTCGATGACCGCCGCACGGCGCACCCCCCTCGTCGCCGCGTTCCCCAAGATGCTGTTCCCCTTCCTCGTGATTCTGCCGGGGATGATCGCCCTCGTCGCCGCCGGGGGACACGGTGTCCTGGGCCTGGTCCCGCAGAAGCTGGATGCCTTGGGCCACGCCGTGTTCAATGCCCAGGGGGCGCCCGTCGCGGACTACGATCTCGCCACGCCGATGATGCTCGTCCACTTCTTCCCCGCCGGCATGCTGGGACTGGGCATCACCGCCCTGCTCGCGTCGTTCATGTCCGGGATGGCGGGGAACGTGACGGCCTTCAACACGGTGTGGACCTACGATCTGTACCAGAGCTACATCAGGAAGGACGCTCCGGACTCGCACTACCTGTGGATGGGACGCGTCGCGACGGTCGTCGGGGTGCTCCTCTCGATCGTCGCCGCGTACGCGGCCAGCCGCTTCAACAACATCATGGACATGCTGCAGCTGGTGTTCGCGTTCGTGAATGCCCCGCTGTTCGCGACCTTCGCGCTCGGCATGTTCTGGAAGCGGACCACGGGACACGGCGCGTTCACCGGTCTGGTGTCCGGCACGCTCGCCGCGGCGGTCCACCACGGGTTGACCCTGCCGGCGGGCGCCGTGCCCGGCATCAAAGGCGGATTCCTCGGCGTGGTGTCGACCTACCCGAGCGACCTGGCCCAGACGTTCTGGACCGCCATCGTCGCGTGGACCACCTGCTTCCTGGTGACGATCATCGTGTCCCTGCTCACCCGTCCGCGTCAGGACGCAGAGTTGAAGGGCCTGGTCTGGTCCCTGACCGACCGCCCCAAGGATGCGGACCTGCCCTGGATCAAGCGGCCGGTAACGCTGGCGATCGGCGTGCTCGCCCTGACCCTGATCCTGAACCTGATCTTCGCCTGATCGAAAGACATATGGGACTCGACCTTCGTCTCCCCATCGGCGCCCTCTTCCTTATTATCGGCCTTCTCCTTTCCGGATATGGCTGGATGACGGCGGGAATGGAGATCGACCGGTGGTGGGGACTCGTCATGGCGGTATTCGGAGTGGTCATGGTCACCCTGGCGCGCCGGAGTCGCCGGAGCGGAGTCTGAGCAGTCGGAGAGAATTTCTGACGAGTGCCTCGGTCCTGGGCCTGTCGGCGGCCCGGGCACGTTTTCCCCTCACGCCGTTCTCCCCCACGCCGTTTCCCGCACGCCTTGCCGTACCGACGCCGCCGCAACTTGCCTGGCATCGTGGCGAGCTTGGTCTCTTTCTCCATTTCGGCGTCAACACGTTCACCGACCGCGAATGGGGCCTGGGGAACGAGGCCGAGAGCGTGTTCAACCCCACGGCGCTCGACGCCCGCCAGTGGGCGCGCGCAGCTCGGGCCGGCGGATTCCGCCGGATGATTCTCACCGCCAAGCACCACGACGGGTTCTGCCTCTGGCCCAGCGCCGTCACGGCCCACTCCGTGAAATCGAGCCCCTGGCGCGGAGGCACGGGCGACGTCGTACGCGAGTTCGTGGATGCCGCGCGCGCGGAAGGACTCGAGCCGGGACTCTATCTATCCCCCTGGGACCGGCACGAGCCGACGTACGGAGATTCCCCCCGCTATGACGACTTCTACTGCGCCCAGCTCACCGAGCTGCTCACGCGCTATGGCCCGCTGGTCGAGATCTGGTTCGACGGCGCCAACGGGGAAGGACCCAACGGGAAGAAGCAGGTCTACGACTGGACCCGGTATCACACCCTGATTCGAAAATACCAGCCGCGAGCCCTGATCTTCTCGGACGCGGGTCCCGACCTCCGTTGGGTCGGCAATGAAGACGGCTCCGCCGGAGACCCCAACTGGTGTGCCGTCGATCCCGCGGTGGTCCCCTACCCCGGCGCCGAGGGCGATGCAGTCACCCGGGAGCTGCAGCATGGTGATCCCACAGGCTCTGTCTGGCGCCCCGGCGAAGCGGACGTCTCGATCCGGCCCGGCTGGTTCTGGCATCCTGCCGAAGACGCGAATGTGAAGGCGCCCTCCGCTCTGCTCGATCTCTACGTGTCGTCGGTGGGTCGAAACGCGGGGCTCCTGCTCAATGTGCCGCCCAATCGGGCGGGCCTCCTGAGTGACCCTGACGTGGCGAACCTCAAGGCCTTCGGGGACACCCGCGCGGCCTGGCTCTCCCACGACGTCGCGGCCTCGGCGTTCGTCCGTCATGGGCCGGGGGACGTCGTGCTCACGCTCGCGAAGCCCGCCGAGGTCGATACCATCGTCCTGCGTGAAGAGATCGAGCGCGGTCAGATGGTGGAGACGTTCACGGTCGAGACCGATGACGGCACCCGGTGGCGGACCGCGGCGACCGGAACGACCATCGGTGCCAAGCGCATCGTCCGGATCAATCCGGTCACGGCCGGCCGCGTACGAGTGAGCATGCAGTCCTCCCTCGGGCGTCCGGGTCTCGCCGCCGTCGCGCTGCACCGGAGCCCGGCATGAGTGGTCCTTCGCCCACACTCGTGATCCTCGCAGCCGGAATGGCGACGCGGTACGGGGGAGTGCCGAAGCAGCTCGAGCCCGTGGGCCCCGGCGGCGGGACGCTCATGGACTATTCGCTCCACGACGCCCGGCGCGCCGGCTTCAAATCGGCGGTGCTGGTGATCAGGCCGGAGCTCGAGCCGGTGTTCCGCGAGCGGCTCGTCCCCTCCTGGATGCCGACCCTGCCCATCACGCTGGTCTATCAGACGATCGCGGCGCCCCGCACCAGGCCCTGGGGCACGGGCCAGGCGGTCCTGGTCTGCCGCACGGCCGTCTCCGGTCCTTTCGCGGTGATCAACGCGGACGATTTCTACGGACGTTCCGCCATCGTGTCGCTGCGAAAATTTCTCGCCGACCCGCCCACCACGCCTCCCACCGCGGGCCTTGTCGGCTATCCCCTCGCCGCGACGCTGTCCGAGGCAGGGGGCGTGACGCGGGCGGTGCTGCACGCCGACGGCGCCGGCTGGCTCGATGCCATCACGGAAGTTCGCGGCATTCGCGATCCCGCGGCGTTCTCCCCCGGCACCGTCGTCTCGATGAATGCCTGGGCCTTCCCGGCGTCCATCTTCGATCTGCTCGACGCGCGCTTCGCGGACTTTCAGATGGGCCACGCCGGTGACGACGAGGAGTTCCTGCTGCCTACCGCCGTCCAGGACCTGATTCGACGGAAGGGCCTCCGGTGCAAGGTGTTGGCGGGCGGGGAGCGCTGGATCGGCGTGACCTACCCGGCCGACCGGCCTCGCGCCGAAGCCTTCCTGCGCGCCGAGACGGCCGGGGGGACCTATCCGGCGGAGCCGTGGCGCTAGCGGCAGACCCCGCGCTCAACGCGGCGCACGCATTCGCGACCCCGGGAACGCTGGCCGCGCTCGAGCCGTTTCCGGGCGGCCACATTCATGCCGCGCACCTCGTGACCTACCGCCATGGCGGCGGCACCACCCGGTTTCTCCTGCAGCAATTGAACACGCGCGTCTTCCCGCACCCCGAGCAGGTGATGGGCAACATCGAGCGCGTGACGGCGCATCTCGCCAGAGCCATGGCCAAGGCCCGGGTGCGCGACCTCGACCGGCGGAACCTCTCGCTCGTGCCCACCCGTCAGGGCGCGACGTGGTTCCAGGATGCCGACGGGCGCGTGTGGCGCCTCTATCATTTCATCGAAGGGGCGGTGGCCCGTGCGGCGCCCCGCGACGTCGAGGACGCGGCCGCGGCGGCGCAGGCCTTCGGCGGTTTTCAGCGGCTCCTGGCCGACTTCCCCGACCCGGCGCTCCATGCCACCATCCCTGATTTTCATTTCACGCCGGGCCGCCTAAAGGCGCTCGAAGAGGCGGTGGATACGGACGCCCTGGGGCGCTGCGACGCCGCCCGGACCGAGATCGAGAAGGTTTTCGCGACCCACGGGCTCGCTCACGCCCTGATCGACGCCCACCTGCCGATCCGCGTGACGCACAATGACGCCAAGATCTCGAACCTCCTCTTCGACGCGCAGAGCGGCGCGGGACTGTGCGTGGTGGACCTCGACACGGTGATGCCGGGGTTGGCCGTCTACGACTTCGGCGATCTGGTCCGTTCCATGGCGACGCGGGCCGCGGAAGACGAGCGGGACCTCACGCAGGTCCGGCTCGAGCCCGGACTCGTGAAGGCCATCGCCTGGGGCTACTTGAAGGAAGCGGGGGCGTTTCTCTCCTCGGCCGAGCGGGCGCTGCTCATCACCGCGGCCCGCGTGATCGTGCTCGAGCAGGCAGCGCGGTTTCTCGCGGATCACCTGCAGGGAGATCTGTATTACCGGATTTCGCGGCCCGGGCAGAACCTCGATCGCGCCCGGACCCAGATTCGACTGCTGGAAGAGCTCGATGCCCATGCGGCGTCACTCGAGCGTGAGGTCGCGAAGCTCTAGCCCCGCAGGGCGATGAGCAGGACGCCGGTCACGATTACGCACGCGCCCAGTGCCCGCCTGAGACCGAAGGGCTCGCCGAGAAACCGCCATCCCAGGAGTGCCCCGACCAGGATGCTCGACTCCCGGATCGCGCCCCCATACGACACCGGCGCCTGCGAGTAGACCCACAGGACGATGAGGTAGCCCGCAAGCTGCATCACGCCGATGCCCAAAATCCGAAAGGGCTCCAGCCTGAGCACCCCGCGAATCCCCTCCCACCCCTCCTGCGCCATGAGCACCGGCGTCAGCAGCAGGGTCACCACGAAGAACATGGCGGCCGTGTAATCGACCGGATCCACGCGTCGCACCGCCACCCCGTCGATGATCGAGTAGACCGAGATCACGACGGCGAGCAGAAGCGAGAGCGCGAGCGCTTTGGAGGGCCTGCCCAGCCGCCCCGACCATCCCACCACCGCGATTCCCATGGCAATGCAGAGAATGCCGGCGACCCCTGCGGGCGACGGCCGTTCCGCCAGAACGAGAATCGCCCAGAGCGCGAGCAGCCCGGGCGCGGTGCCGCGCGCCACGGGATACACGAGGGAGAAGTCGCCGATCTTGTACGCCGCGGTGAGAATCAGGTAGTAGGACGCTTCGAGAACGGCGCTGAACAACAAGAGAGGCCACACCGGCGTGATCGAATGCGGCCGCGCGATGAGGATGCCGGCGCAGCAGAGATTGGTGACGATCAGCGCCCACCATACCACAGGTCGCCGGTGGTGGGTGGTCTTGAGCAGGAGGTTCCAGAAGGCGTGGATGACGGCGGAGCCGAGGAGGGCAGCCACGAGGAACCCGTTCACGCCCAGGGCTCCCGAGGGTGGCGCTCGCAGCCTCCCATCATCCCCGGGCTTTCGCCCGGGGTCATGAAAGGCGCCACCATGGTTGGTCTTGGATGTCCATGACCCCGGACGAAAGTCCGGGGTTCTGGAGAGGCGGAGGCCGTCCCCATCACCCCCGGCCCGACGGAGCCGCCTCCCCCCGGAACATCGTGCTGATCACCCGGTACAGCACCACTCCGCTCACCAGCGCCAGGGCGAAGCACACGAGCGCGAGCCCCGAGCGTCCGTACAGCACATTCCCCGCCCCGAAGAGCGCCGAGTACACGAAGGCACACCCCGCGGTCCAGCCGAGGAGCGCCTGGGACATCGAGTCCGGCGAGGGCGGCAGCCTGGTGCGCTCCCGGACGGCCTTCCAGCCCGGGCCCGCCGGCCTGGTGAGCGCGTAGAACTTGTCCAGCGTGGCGTCGTCCACCGGACGGGTGATCACGGTCGCCGTGACCCAGACGACCGTGGTGACGACGACGGTGACGATCAGCGCCGCGGCATCGGACACACCCCATCCGAACGCGTGCTTCCCGATGAACAGCGTGAACGAGCACAGGAACGACCCCAGCATGGCGGCGATCTCGCTCCAGGCGTTGATCCGCCACCAGAACCAGCGCAGGAGATAGATCAACCCGGTGCCCGCGCCGATCGACAGGAGCAGCTGGAAGCCTTCGCTCGCGGTCGAGATGAACAGCGTAAAGACGCCGCAGAGCACCATCAGGGTGGCCGTGAGCCCGCGGGAGATCCACAGGTAGTGCCGTTCGGACTTCCCGGGCGCCATGAAGCGCTGATAGAAGTCGATCACCAGGTACGACGATCCCCAGTTGAGATGCGTCTCCATGGTGGACCGGTAGGCCGCGAACAGGGAGGCGATCAGGAGCCCCTTCATCCCCGACGGCAGCAGGGTCAGCATGGCGGGATAGGCAAGGTCGTTCCCGATCAGTTTGGGATCGACGTGCGGGATGGCCCGCTGGATGTCGCCCAGCGTCGGGAACACCAGCATGGACGCCAGCGCCACGATGATCCAGGGCCAGGGCCGGAGCGCATAGTGTGCCACGTTGAACCAGAGCGTGGCGCCGAGCGCGTGCTTCTCGTTCTTCGACGCCAGGATCCGCTGCGCGATATAGCTCCCGCCCCCCGGCTCCGCGCCCGGATACCACACCGACCACCACTGGATCGTGATGGGGATGACGAACACCGCGACGGCCACGTCCCAGTTCGAGAAGTCGGGCAGGAGCGAGAGCGCCTGGGGCGCGGTGCGGTGGAGAAGATTGGTGAGCCCGCCGACTTGCGGCTGATCGAGCGCCACCACCGCCGCGGCGATCACGCCGAACATGGCGAGCGCAAACTGGATCATGTCCGTCACCAGCACACCCCAGAGGCCCGACACCGAGGCGAAGAGAATGCAGGTGAGTCCGCCCACGATGATGGTGGTTTCGCGGTGCCAGCCCAGCATGACGTTCGCGATCTTCACGGCCGCGAGGGTCACCGTCGTCATGATGGTCAGGTTGAAGAACAGCCCCAGGTAGATGGCCCGGAACCCGCGCACCACCGCCGCGGGTTTGCCCGAATACCGCAGCTCGTAGAACTGCAGATCGGTCAGGACGCCCGAGCGGCGCCACAGACGCGCGTAGAAAAACACGGTGGCCACGCCGGTAAGCGTGAAGGCCCACCAGCGCCAGTTGCCGGCCACG